>CAZFHW010000015.1:0-4362 GCA_964518885.1 uncultured Parvibaculum sp.
GCATGGTCCAACAGCATTTGTGCTTTAGCGACCATCTCATCATGCGACAGGGGTGCCTCCGGATCTCCCTTGGCGTGGGTCCTTGTTTCTGTGATCTCCTCGCCTGACTTCAAGGTCACAGTCACGGCGCTTCCCCAGGATTTGGGATAAGCGGACGCATAGGGCTCCCCCAGCACAACACTCACCTTTTTGCGCAGACCTGTGAGGTCCCGGCGCGCGTTCTCTCCAAAGGCGTCGAAACCTACAACATCACATGTGAGCCCCGCCGCGATTGTGTGGTGCAGCGAGAATTTGGCCTCATATTCGGTGCCCGGGTCGGGGCGGTCACAAACATCCAGCGCTGCCTGATAGACACGTGCTTCAATCTTCTCGACATCATCGCCAGCCGGATCAATGCCGCGCTCTTGCAAAACACCTCTAATGCCAATCGCGGCATCAATGGACGGATGCGTGTGTCGGCAAGAGGGCCACGGCTTGATCGATGTGCCGACCAACTGCCAGGGCGCCTGAGGTGTGGCCAAAACAGCTTCTGGATTTGCGTCAGGGCAGGCAGCACGGAAGAAGCCTTTTTCCCCCTCCAGGATTTTAGGCGGCCCGGTGAACCCGTGGCTCGCAAGTTCGGCGGCCTTGACGCCAGCCTCTGCTGCATGCCCCGCGTGCAGGTGTTTTGTCATCGCCCCGGTTTCAAGAAATTCCCAGAGCCCGGCTGCCTGGCTTCCTGCATTGCCAAGGGCGTGGGTTGTCTGGTCCGCATTCAGGCCCAGCAGAGTGGCGGCCGCCATAGCCGATCCAAACGGGCCGCATGTCGACGTGTTGTGCCAGATCCGGTAATGTTCCGCTCCCACGGCCATGCCTATGCGGGTGGTTGCTTCAAAGCCATGCAATACAGCTGTGAGAAACGCGCGGCCTTTTATCCCCCGGCCTGTTGCGAGAACCCATGCCGGTGGAACAACGACACAACCTGGATGCACGACCGATTGTCTGTGCAGATCATCGGTCTCCAGAATATGGGTGAGGGCGCCCAGCAAAAAACTGGTGCTGCCCGTGTCTGGCATCCGGTTGCCCTGGTGCCCAGCGTCAAACCACGCGAGAAGTTTTCGACCGGCCTCAGAGTTCTGGCCGGCGCAGGTGTTTGCAATAGCATCCAGCGTAAACAGCGCCGCAGCGTTCAAATCGGCTTCACTCACCGGTTTTGTCCGGATCAGATCGACCAGTTGACTGGTCAGAGAGTGATTTTGCTCGCTCACGTTCATCTCCACGCTGGGTTTTGTGCAAGCCTTTATAGCACCGGGACACGGCGGTATAAGAGACAAAGGCAAGTTCGAAGTGATTCGGACAGTACGTTCGTTTGAAGCGACGGAGATCAGATGGCCAACCGATACAAAATCATGCAGGTGTTTGTCTTCGCTGGAATGCTGAGTGGACCGCTGATGCTCTCTGGATGCGCCGAAGCGCAATTTGGCGCCCATGTTGCCAAGTCAATCGGGGCAACAGGATCAACCGGGGGCGGCATCTACAAGATTGGCGACCCCTATAAGATCGCTGGCGACTGGTACTATCCGGCGGAAAATGAAGAATACGATAGTGAAGGTATCGCCTCCTGGTACGGCCCCAATTTTCATGGCAAGCCCACTGCCAACGGCGAGGTCTTTGACCAAAACCTGATTACAGCGGCGCACCCAACCTTGCCCATGCCGATCTATGCACGGGTCACCAACCTGGAAAACGGTCGATCACTGGTTGTCAGAATTAATGACCGTGGACCCTTTGTTGCCGATCGGGAAATTGACCTGTCGCGCCGCTCTGCGGAATTGTTGGGATACATCAACAAGGGAACGGCCCGTGTCAGAGTTCAATATCTGCGCCGGGCCCCCTTGGAAGGCGATGTTGCCGACGTTCAAACCGTAACGGCGGGAGACACGTTCATCGCTCCTCCACCGCAACAGACCTCTGACCGGGATCCAGCTGTGGCCTCTCCAACTGAGGCGGTTCAGGTTGTGTCACTCACTCCTGCAAACCCCGGGGTCGTCGCCACAGGTACCTTGCTCGCCTCTGATATGGCTCCCATTGCCGATGCGCCCGGCGAGGTTGCCTCTTCTGCTGCGCAACAATCGGCTCTCGCCGTTCCCGCACCTGGAACCTATGTGCAGGCAGGAGCCTTCTCCAATCAGGCGAACGCGGAAGCGCTGAAGTTGCAGCTTGCTGATCTCGGCCCTGTGGATATCCACCCGATCAACATCAACGGTACGGAACTGTACCGTGTTCGTGTGGGGCCGATTGAAGACCCTCAGGCGGTAAATGGCCTTCTGCAACAGGTGTCGGGGCGGGGACATCCCGGCGCTCGCGTGATTTTTGAATAATCCACTTTGTTGATCTTCAACCTGGGGTAAGGTTCTGCGATTATCGTTGGAGCCAAACCGCCCGTTTTTGCTGCTATCAGAGAGCCTAGAGAGCCATATGTCTATTCGTCTCCTTCAAAAAATACTCCCAAGTTTGATCGCCACGCTCTTCCTGATGGCGACCATGTCCGTCGGCGGGGCGGCAGCCTTCGAGACGAAAGCGACCTACGCCGTTCTTATGGATGGCGAGACAGGTGTGGTGTTGTTCGAAAAAGAGGGGGACGCCTTGATGGCGCCCGCGAGCATGACCAAGCTCATGACCATGACCCTTCTATTTGAAGCTTTGAAAGAGGGCAGGCTCAAACTTACCGACAAGTTTACCATCAGCGAAAATGCCTGGCGGCGCGGGGGGGCTGCGTCCGGTTCGTCAACGATGTTTGCTGAGGTTAATTCGCGCATCACCGTTGAAGATTTAATCCGTGGAGTGATTATTCAATCCGGCAATGACGCCTGCATCGCTATCGCCGAGGGACTTGCCGGATCAGAATCAGCGTTCGCAGAGGAAATGACGCGCCGCGCGCATGAGCTTGGTCTTGACCGCGCAACATTTCGCAATTCAACCGGGTGGCCCGATCCTGAGCACAGAATGACAGCGCGCGGTCTGGCCGTTCTGGCGCGACACCACATTTATGAGCTGGGTGACTACTACCACTATTATTCAGAATTTGATTTCACCTGGAACGGCATCACCCAGTCGAACCGCAACCCGCTGCTTTATCTCGGCATTGATGTGGACGGCCTCAAAACCGGTCACACAAATGCGTCAGGCTATGGCCTTGTGGCCTCTGCTGAGCGCAGTGGGCGACGCTTGATTCTGGTCATCAATGGTCTGGGCTCGGAAAAAGAACGCGCTGAAGAAGGCGAGCGTCTGCTTCAATGGGGTTTCCGTGAGTTTAAGGCCTACGACCTCTATGCGGCAGGCGAAGTAGTTGAAAATGCAGAGGTCTGGCAGGGTGTTTATGATCTTGTACCGCTTGTTGTCGCTGAAGAGGTCAAACTCATTCTGACCCGTGCTGCGCGCCGGGACATGAATGTCACGGTTAACTTCGATGGTCCCATTCCAGCCCCCATTCGGGCGGGGCAGGAAGTCGGCACGTTGACGGTGACGGCACCTGATACGCCGACCCAAACCTTCGCGGTATATGCAGGCGCCAACGTGGAGCAAATGGGCCTGTTCGGGCGGGCGGTTAGCTCTCTGCTTAAAATGATCGAAGACAAGTAGGGCGCGCGCGCATGGGGACGCAGGTCAACGCCGGGCACTTCATCACATTCGAAGGCGGCGAAGGGGCTGGTAAATCTACCCAGGTCCGCCGTCTCGCCGAACGGCTCGATGCGCTCGGTTATGAGGTTGTTCAAACGCGCGAGCCTGGCGGCTCTCCCGGCGCTGAGGAAATACGCTCCCTCCTGGTCAATGGTCCCAGCGACCGATGGACCGGCATCACCGAAGCCCTGCTGCATTTTGCGGCCCGTGCCGACCATCTGGCGCAAGTGATCCGACCCGCATTGGAACGCGGTGCCTGGGTCTTGAGTGACAGATTTGCGGACTCTTCCATGGCCTATCAGGGGTATGCGCAGGAGCTTGGCCGCGACACGATTGCCAGCCTTTCCACGCTGGTTATTGGCGACACCCAACCGGACCTCACCTACATTCTGGATCTCCCGGTAGCAGACGGCCTGGCGCGGGCGGGCGCACGGGGAGAAGGCGAAGATCGCTACGAGAAGATGGGGCACGCTTTCCACGAGACCCTGAGGCAGGCTTTTCTCGATATTGCCGCCCGCGAGCCGGAGCGATGCGCCCTCATTGACGCAACGGCCAGTGTTGACGATGTCGCCGATGTAATCTGGCGCCGTGCGGCGGTCCGTTTTGCCCTCTGACAGGCGCTCCCGTCCATGATAAATGTACCTGCATGAGTGACCTTCCCGAACCAGACCGACTAGGCGATTTTCGTCATCCCCGCGACAC
>CAZFHW010000015.1:4462-32012 GCA_964518885.1 uncultured Parvibaculum sp.
ATTGCCCGTCTGGTGCGGGTGGGGGCCACGGGGGCGCCAAATTCTGATATTGTACCCGGCGAAGGGGCTGCCCAAATACGGCTCACAACCGGGGTTAGTCTTGATCGCTGGGTCGAGGTATGGGAAAAGATCGGCGAGTTGGCCGGTCGCGCAGAGACGCTGAATATGGACCGCAAGCTAGTGATTTTGAATGCATTTTCGATGTTTGAGGCGGCAGCGTCCCGGGCATCGGTTCCCGCCTGAGCTGCTGCCCGATCCTGTTTATAATTTGACCACCTACTGATTGATCCAGAAAGCGCACTTCCCATGACCGCCTCGAAGACCACCCCGAAAAGTTTCTACATCACAACACCGATCTACTACGTCAATGACGTGCCGCATATCGGCCACGCCTACACGACGCTGGCGTGCGATGTGCTCGCACGATTTAAGCGCCTTGATGGATATGACGTTCTGTTTCTGACCGGGAATGACGAGCACGGGCAGAAAGTGGAAAAATCTGCGGAGGCGCAGGGCATTACGCCACAAGAACTCTGCGCTCAGGTTTCAGGTCGCTTCCAGGCGCTGGCAGAAGTCATGAACTTCTCAATCGACGATTTCATCCGCACCACGGAGCCCCGCCATATGAATGCGGTGCAGGCTATCTGGCGCCAGATGGCGGACAAGGGTGACATTTATCTCGATAAATATGCCGGTTGGTATTCGGTGCGCGACGAGGCTTTCTACGGCGAAGACGAACTTGTTGAAGGCGACGATGGGGAAAAACTTGCGCCGACCGGGGCGCCTGTCGAATGGGTCGAAGAACCCAGCTACTTCTTCCGCCTGTCTGCCTATCAAGACAAATTGCTTGAGCTGTTTGATAAACCCGGGTTCATTTTGCCGGAAAGCCGACGGAACGAAGTCGCCAACTTTGTGAAGGGGGGACTGAAGGACCTCTCCATCTCCCGCACCACGTTCAGCTGGGGGGTGCCGGTTCCTGACGATCCCGATCATGTTGTGTATGTATGGCTGGATGCCCTGACAAATTACATCGCGGCAATGGGATATCCAGATACACAGAACGAACTCTTCTCCAAGTTCTGGCCCGCCGATCTGCACATGATCGGAAAGGACATTCTACGGTTCCACACGGTCTATTGGCCCGCCTTCCTGATGTCAGCGGGTATTGAGTTGCCCAAGCGTGTCTTTGCGCATGGCTGGTGGACCAATGAAGGACAGAAAATCTCGAAGTCGCTGGGCAATGTGATTGATCCGTTTGAACTGGTCGACACGTACGGCCTCGACCCCGTGCGCTACTTCATGCTTCGCGAAGTACCTTTTGGCAAGGACGGGGATTTTTCCAAAACGGCGCTGGTCAATCGAACCAATGCGGACCTGGCGAATGACCTTGGCAATCTCGCGCAGCGCTCTCTCTCTATGCTCAACAAAAACCTGGGTGGCATCGTTCCCGATCCGGTCGACCTTCAACCTCAAGATCAGGCGATCCTCGGTCAGGCTGATGCCATGCTGGAAGTGGTGCGCCGACATATGGACGCGAATGCGATCCACAAGGCACTTGGAACCATCTGGGATGTGGTGTCGGAGACCAACCGTTACTTTGCAGGTGAAGAACCCTGGGCGTTGAAGAAGACAGACCCTGCGCGCATGGGCACGGTGCTCTATGTGACGGCGGAGGTTGTGCGCAACGTCGCTCTGCTGGCTCAGCCCATTGTGCCCGCCGGTGCCAGCAAGCTTCTCGATGTTCTGGGCGTGCCGGAAGATGAACGCAGTTTTGAGTTTTGTGGTGCGTCCCACCGGCTAAAGCCAGGCACGGAACTGCCTAAACCCGAACCTGTCTTTCCCCGTTACGTCGAACCGGAGACGTCCGCATGAGTGTTTCGGCACCACGCCTTGTCGATAGTCATTGCCACCTCGATTTCCCTGACTTTGAAGGGGAACTGGATGATGTGGTTGCGCGCGCCGGGGAGGCGGGTGTTGGGCTGATGGTGACGATTGGCACGAAGCTCAGGGACTTTGACAAGGTTCTGAAGGTGGCAGAGGCCTACGACAACATTGTCTGCACGGTTGGCATTCACCCGCACGAAGCGGAGACCGAACCCGATGTGGCTGTCGCCCGGTTGCTGGAATTTTCTCAGCATCCCAAAGTGGTGGGCATTGGGGAGACGGGGCTCGACTATTTTTACGAGCACAGCCCGCGCGAGGCGCAAAAGCAGAATTTCCTCACCCACATTGTGGCGGCGCGCGAAACCGGGCTGCCGCTCATCATCCACACCCGCGACGCGGATGACGATATGGCGGAGATCCTAACGCAGGAAATGGGGAAGGGCGCATTTCCCGCGCTGCTCCATTGTTTCAGTTCCAGCCGCCCGCTTGCCCTGACCGCTCTGGACCTCGGGCTCTATATTTCGCTCTCCGGCATCGTGACTTTTAAAAGTGCTGCCGACCTGCAGGAAACTGTTGCCGGTGCGCCGCTCGATCGGCTGCTTGTTGAAACCGACGCGCCGTACCTGGCGCCCGTGCCCAATCGCGGCAAACGTAATGAGCCAGCTTTCGTTGCCCACACGGCCGCAAAGGTCGCCGAGTTGCAGAACATCGATCTCGACGCGCTCACCACGGCAACCACCGACAATTTCTTCCGCCTGTTCACCAAAGTCTCCCGGGACCAGCTCGCATGACCATGCGCTTCACCATCCTTGGCTCAGGCTCGTCTGGTGGCGTGCCGCGCATTGGTGGCTATTGGGGCGCCTGCGATCCGGAAGAGCCAAAGAACCGGCGTCGTCGCTGCTCGCTGCTGGTGGAACAGTGGGGGGATGACCCGTCAAAAAAGACCACCATTCTCGTCGACACCTCACCCGATATGCGCGAACAATTGCTCGATACCGGCACCGAGTGGATTGACGGTGTTCTGTTCACTCATGACCATGCGGACCAGAGCCACGGGATCGACGACCTGCGCATGGTTGCGATCAACCGGATGCGCAAAGTTGAAACTTATATGGACGCCTATACGTCAGAAACGCTGATGTCGCGTTTTAGCTATTGCTTCCAATCACCGGAGGGATCGAGCTATCCATCGATCCTGAACGCACACCTGATCCGCCCTCTTGAACCAGTAACGATTGAGGGGGACGGGGGGCCGATCACTGCGTTGCCGTTCGATCAAGATCATGGGGACATCCGGTCTCTGGGATTTCGCTTTGGGTCCGTTGCCTATTCGGCCGATCTGGTTGGACTGCCGGACGAGAGCTTCCAGGCGCTTGAAGGCATTGACTGCTGGATCGTGGATGCATTGCAATACAAGCCTCACAAGAGCCATGCGCATGTGGACCTCGCTCTTTCCTGGCTCGACCGGTTGAAGGTGCGCCGAGGGGTGCTGACTAACCTGCATGTTCCTCTGGACTATCGGACGCTCTTGAAGGAACTGCCTGAGGGCCGCGAGCCGGCTTATGACGGAATGGTAATTGAAACTCTGTAATAGGATTACATAATGACCATAAGCTCATGGAAGCAAAGTGTTTTTGAAATTTCGACAGACATTGAGCGTTTGAACAAAGATTGGGTTGTCAACGGATTGCGCGAGACCTATTGGGCGGCGGACGATTCCCCTGAGAAACTGTGGCTGAGCATCGAAAACGCGCGCAATTATGGCCTCTACACTGATACGGGTGTGCAGGTGGGATTTACCCGCGTGGTGACTGACATGACGCGCTTTGCGTGGGTTTCCGACGTGCTCGTTGATCCCGTTGCCCGTGGTATGGGTCTGGGGAAATGGCTCATGCAGACGATTACGACCGATCCGGCGCTGGCCTCGGTCCATCTTTGGACGCTGGGGACAAACGACGCCCATGGGCTTTATGAGCAGTTCGGTTTTGAACGCTCATCTGTATCGGACGCTGCCGATCAGTTCATGCATCTGCGGCGCGCGAAAATCTAGGCTGAGGATCAGAGCTCCTTGTGGCTGCCGTCACAAAGCGGGGCGCGTTTGGTGTGTTTGCACTGACAGAAGAACACGGCCTGATCTTTTTCAGCCACGAACTCCATGGGCTCAAACGATGTGTCTTTGTGCGAACCGTCACAGAACGGCTGGGACTTAGAGCGACCGCAGCGGCACCACCAATAGGTTTCTCCGGCCTTGACCAAAATACGGGCCGGCTCTTTGGCAGCGATTACAGGCTTCTCCATTTATTTTCCTCCTCAGGTCTCGCTTGAGGGTCGTCCGAAAACCATCTTTTGGCAAATCCGACCCTTGAGTGCTTCAGGCAGGATTGAGGCGGAACAGCGCCGTGGCAATGCCTGACGGCTGGGCCGTATCCCATTCTGCGTCATCGGAAGGCAGCAGAACGGAGACATTCTCAATGCCCAGATCGTCCAGCTGATAGGGGGTGCCATAGCCAAATTCCAGGTGCCCCCGGCCGATAATACCGATCATCAGCGGTGAATTTGGACCTTCCAGGGCGCGCGCAATGTTGCATGCAAAAGCCCGATCCCAGGTCTGTTGAGCACGCACAAAACGGTCCGAAACGAGGTCTTTGGGGGATGATTTTGCCGACGCCGCGCCTCGGCTGGCACCCACAAGGTCCGTCAAATATTGACGATATTCAGGTGTTGCCGGTTTTGAAGGCGTCAGGCCATCGCGGTCTTCAATAGGGATTTCATCCCAGCCACGTTTTCCAACTTCTGTGACCAGCGCACGACGACAGTTCAGTGCGTACATGGGCACCCGAAATTCCCGGCAAAAATGAAACAGCGGCAAATACAGGTCCGGGGCAAATCCCCAGACTTTTTCCCAGTCGACTTTTTCCAGAAAGGCATCTGTGGTGAGCGCGCCCGCGATCCATTCATCCAGGACCGGCTGGACGCGACGGGGAAACATCTCAAAGCCCAAAGCAATGTTGCCGTGATGCGCCCGGATGCCCGCAGCCACATGAAGCTGCCAGCGGTGAATGTCGTAACGATCATGGGTCTCACCAAGCAGCACAACACGCGAACTGGCCATACGCTTCATCAAGTCCGCATGATCTATGGGTTTTCCAGTGTCTGGCTCAATCCAGGTGCCCGGGGTGTGGGTCACCTGCATCACTGGTATTTATTTCCCATAATATACATTATGCGCCTTTTGGGTTTAGGAAGCTGTTTTGGGACAATGGGTTAGATGTTTTCAAACCACTTTTCAGAATTATGGAAAGAAAATCTAACGTCCCTCTCCTCTCTTTTTTGAAAAACAGGGCGTCTGTTCTTGCTCCGTGCGCGTCACGCCGGGGGTCACCAGATCCTATTAGATCCGAAATGACGACTTGAGCAGTGGTTGGTTGAACATCTCCTCGACGCCTTAAGGCGTCTCGTCTGTGCTTGTTTCGCGCGATGTTTGTGGTCACGAACTCAAATCAAAACACCGGACCACCGATATAAAAAAATGATACAACCATCATCCCCGCCCAATTTCCCGCTGCAGAAATAATCAAAACCACCCCGGCAAAAAACCATCTTCGTGCTCTTTTGTATTCAGGGCGCTCCCTCAACAATGCTCCAGAACCGACACCTGAATTTTCATACTCTCGCCTATTCAACCTCAAATGCATAAATGCCGTCAGGTAGTCGACCTGTCCAGCTTTCAAGCAAGCTATCCCCATCGCTGCTCCTAGCAATGCGATAACAAAATAGAGGTGTGCCACGTTCAGGTCTGACAGAATGACTGCCAGCGATGCAGCTATCACTCCTGTGCCAGCAGCAATAAGTGGGTCGACCAGAGCCTTCACGAGGCCATAAATCTCATCACCTTTATAGCCACTCTCAACAAATGTTTGCCATTGAAATTCCAGCGTTTGGTCGTCGTCAGCGAACATCCATTATCCCTCCAAAGTCGAGGTTTCGTTCTACCATGAAGTTCGTAGAAAGCTGTGCCTTGTTGCTGCCCCGTTAGTGGCGATTTTCAGGAAATTGAGGCTTTCTGTCAATCAGGTGCCCCCCCCCGGAAGTGCTTGCTCCGAATGCTCTTCTCCGACATCGTGCTGCCAACCGAATTGGAAACGAACTTCAGGGGTTTTTTATGCTCAAACTTCATTTCGCGCCAAATTCGCGCGCGCAACGTACCCTCTGGCTGCTGGAAGAACTGGGCCTTCCCTATGAGCTGAACAAGATGGCGTTTCACCCCAAAGACCTTAAATCGGACGACCACCGTGCCCGTCACCCTCTCGGCCGCGTGCCTGTGCTGGATGATGGTGATATCTCCCTCTTTGAGAGCGGCGCTATTGCTGAGTACATCCTGGAGCGCCACAAGAACGGTGGCCTGAAGCCCGCCGTCGACGCGCCTGAATTTCCCGAATATCTGCAGTGGTTTCACTATTGCGAAGGCATGGTGATGCCGCCCGTCAACACAATCGTTGTGCACACGCTTTTGCTGCCACCAGAGCGCCAGGACGAAAAGGTTCGTGGCCAGGCGCAACGCTTGTTAACCAAGGCTCTGGAACCAATCAATGCGGCGATGGATGGTCGAGATTACATTCTTGGCGATTTTTCGGCCGTAGACACAATGCTCGGCCATGCCATCTACATGAGCAATCGTCTGGGCTGCGTCTCAGATGAGATGAGCAACCTGAAAGCCTATGTCGCGCGGCTGGAAACGCGCCCGGCGTTCCAGAAAGCCATGTCGGTGACATGAGCCCCTTTTTGGCGGCACCATAAGGCGCTATAAAGAGCCCCTTAACATTAGAACGTCTGTAAGGTCTCTCCATGTCTCTCAAAGCCGCCATCATTCCCGTTACGCCGCTCGAACAAAATTGTTCCTTGCTCTGGAACGATGAAAACATGATCGGCGCTGTGGTCGATCCCGGTGGCGATATCGAGAAGATTGAGGATGCGCTGAAACAGACCGGCGTTACCCTGGAGAAGGTCTTGCTCACCCACGGGCATCTCGACCATGCCTCCGCTGCTGGCGAGATCGCGGCCAAGTACGATATTCCGATTGAGGGTCCGCACAAAGACGATCAATTCCTCATTGATGACCTGCCGAACCAAGCCTCCAAATATGGCATGCCGGTATATGATGCGTTTTTGCCAACCCGCTGGCTTGAGGACGAAGACACGGTGGCGCTTGCAGGCCTCACCTTACGCGTTCGCCACTGCCCCGGCCACACGCCCGGCCATGTGGTTTTCATTCATGAGCCCTCAAAACTCGCGCTGGTGGGTGATGTTCTGTTTCAAGGCTCCATCGGCCGCACAGACTTTCCGCGTGGCAATCACGAGCAACTGATTTCGTCGATCCGCGACCGGCTTTTCCCGCTGGGAGACAAAATTGCCTTTGTGCCCGGACATGGGCCCATGTCGACGTTTGAAGTTGAGCGTAAAACCAATCCGTTCTGTTCGGACATTGCTGTCGGAGATGCCTGAGCCGCTATTGAACGGTCCGCAACAGACTAACTGACAAGCAATCCACTCCGCGCGGCGTGAACCAACACTTTGAGCACGGTTGCTTTGGCGCGTGCCTCCGGTGTGGCCACCAGTTCCGGTATTCGTATCTCCCCTGCCGCCACGGCGTGCATCAGATCCGCTGTGATCTGCTGGCGGGTCTGCACCCCATCAAACCGGCACAAAACAAATCTGGCCACATCGTCAATGGCGATGCGGTGAGGCGTCAAACTGCTTACATGGTCCGTTCCCTTGCGCACCTGGTACAAGGCCAGCGGCGCAAGACGCGGCTTGTCGGAAATTGTGTTGCTGGCGCGGGTTTCTGTTTGATGGGTAATCAGCGCGCCGGTGGGCAGAAGCTTGTGACATAGCTGCGCCACAGCGTGTCCGACCTCCGTTGTCGCCACATCTTTCACACCAGCCCTGCGTAGGGCCGATGCCACATGTCCGACAAGGCGGCCAGCGCGCACCGGGAATTGTTTGTTGCGTTCCATCAGGGCAAGGGTGACGATTTCCGTTCGGTTTTCGGTCTGATATTTCACCGGACCATCAAATGTAATCATTTCCGCCACCAACAGGTCCGCGTCCGAAAGGTTGCTATCCTCTCGCGACAGCGCGCTTGTGATGAAAAGATTGTCCAGCGTTTCGCTGAGCCCCGCTGGCACACCCACTCTCCCCGCATGGCAGAGCAAAACATGTCGGTGGCGAATATTGGCGTACTCGTCGATATTCCCGAGAAGCACAGAGAGATCTATCTCGCCTCCCTCCTCTTGCCGCAAGCCGGGAGGCAGGACAGCGGCATTGGTTTTCAGCGGGTCCACATCGCCAATCGGACGCAACTTGGCGGCGTCGGCCATCGCGATAAAGGCAGCGATCTCACAGACGCGCCGGTCTTCGTCGGTGAGGCCTTCATTTTCGGAACCGCCTCCCCCTCGCCCATCAGCTTTTATGTCCAGACTGATGCATGCGATCCCACCATCCGCCAGATGCCGCTGGACGAGGATCAACAAAGCCATGCGCTCAGCTGTGGATGCGTTGGAAAACACATCATCGGCGACAATGAAATCAAATGACCCCAGATTTGCTTTGAACTGAGAGAGATGGAGATCGCCGATGTCGAGGTTTTTCAATTTGGCGTCGTGGGCGAACGCGGCAATCGCGGGGCCCCTCTTTGACGACGTACCGGTGAAGTGCATTTCCGGACAGGCGGCCGCTTGTGCGATCAAGTTTGCGCCACTTCCACAACCGATCTCCAGATAGCTAGCACCGTCCAACGCGGTGATCGGATATCCTTCGACAAAGGCCCTGCCCGCCAACCTGGAAGGTGACAGGCCCGGCTCTATCGGGCCGAGACAAATCGTCGACAGCTTTTTACTGTCACCCGCTGCAACTCGTTGATCCGATGTCACGGTCATAATCGTGCAAAAAGCCCCGTCTCACCCGGCAGACGTGCCGGGCGATGCAAATAGTCAGGCTCAGCCTAGGACGATAGGCTTAACGCGGGGTGGACATTTGCCCCTGGATCGGCTTCTTTAGTCAAAATGACAAAAAGTCCCTGTAGCTTGAGAGCTACCCCCCGGGAGGTTTAATGCGTAGTGAAGAGAAGCTGCCACGCTGGCGTGTGGCCGTGTTTAGCTTGCCAGCCATTCCAATTTCAGCACTTGGTCTGCCAATTGTGGTCTATCTGCCCCCCTTTTTCGTTGCAGATATGGGCCTCTCTCTCACCCTCGTTGGTACCATCTTCATGGTGGCCCGATTCTGGGATATTTTCACGGACCCGGTTCTGGGCATTCTGTCTGACCGATTTCCCAGTCGCTGGGGACGGCGGCGCCACTGGATTGTGCTTTCCGCGCCCATTCTGATGATCGCTTCCTACATGTTGTTCATGCCCAGCGACCCTCTTTCCGGCATGGCGCTGTTCAGCTGGATCAACGGTCTCTGGTCCATTTTGGGGACCACGACGACGCCGGACACGGCCTCCTACCTGTTTGGCTGGATGGTCATCCTCTATATCGGCTGGACGCTTATCACTATCTCGCACATGAGCTGGGGAGCGGAGCTTTCGCAAGACTACGACGAACGCTCAGTCATTCAGGGCTGGCGGGAATTTGCTCTGATCTTCGGGATGTTCACCGTTCTTGCGCTGCCTGCCGTGATCGAATGGGTTCAGGTAGGCGCTGGAGGCCGCGAGCGCGTCGCTGCTATGGGATGGTTTATCCTTATCCTTCTGCCGATCACCATCTTCCTTGCTGTCTGGCTGGTGCCGGAGCGGCCCCACAAAACACAAACCCAGTTCGATGTCCGGGAGGCCTGGAAAATCCTCATGTCCAATCGGTTGCTCCAACGGGTTCTGGTCGCTGACCTCCTGGTTGGCGTTGGACCAGCCATTACCGGTTCGCTCTATATTTTCTTTGCGGCCTATGTGATGGGTCTGCCGCAATACGCCAGCCTGCTGCTTCTCATCTATTTCGTTGCTGGTTTTGCTGGCATCCCTGCCTGGATAAAACTGGCGACGGTTTCTGGCAAACACCGCACACTCGCCTACGCCATGATCTATGGGGCCCTGTCCCTGCCAATGGTTATCTTCTTTCCGCGTGAGAGTTTCTGGTGGCTGCTTTTCGGAAATACGGCCTATGGCATCGCATACGGCGCTGGGTCGTTTTTGCTGCGCTCGGTGATGGCCGACGTTGTCGACTATGACAATCTGGAAACCGGCGAACAGCGAACAGGGCTCTATTATTCCCTGCTCACGATGACAGGCAAAGTGGGGGCAGCGCTTGCCATTGGCATCACCTATCCCATGCTGGACTGGATCGGCTTTGTTGCGGAAACCGGTGCGAACTCGCCTGAAACGCTTGATCAACTCCTTTACATCTACGTTGGCTTTCCCGCCTTCTTCATGCTTTCAGCGGCGGCGGTTATGTGGAAATTCCCGCTCAACCGGGAACAACAACAGTTGCTTCGATCCAGGCTTGCGTTGCGTGACCAACATGCCCACGACGAACATCCGCTTAGTGATGCGGCTGCCGCCGTCGCGCAGGTTGGTAGTGCTGGCGGTATTGCAGACAAACCGGCAGACTAGCGGTTATGAAAAACAATGCTGTTCCAGGCGACCTTCGGCATATTGATGCTTTGCTTGCGATCATGGCCAAGTTGCGTGATCCAGACGGCGGCTGCCCTTGGGATCTGGAGCAGACTTTCCGGTCAATCGCTCCCTATACGCTTGAAGAAGCCTATGAGGTCGCCGACGCTATCGAGCGCGATAGTCTCGATGATCTGAAAGAGGAGTTGGGCGATCTCCTTCTGCAAGTTGTGTTTCATGCGCGCATGGCAGAGGAACAAGGAGCGTTCGATTTCGCCGATGTGGTGTCCGGTATTTCAGAAAAAATGGTGCGGCGCCACCCGCATGTTTTCTCTGATGGACCCGCACGTACGGCGGATGAGGTGTCTCTCACCTGGGAAGAAATTAAACAGGCGGAGAAGACGGCGAAGGGCCGCGCAAAGACCGGATTGCTCGACGATGTTCCCGTCGTTCTTCCTGGGCTCACGCAGGCGATCAAACTCCAGAAGCAGGCTGCCAAGGTGGGATTTGACTGGCCAAGCATCGGTCCTGTTCTTGAAAAGGTTGAAGAAGAACTGGGAGAGCTCAAACAGGAAGTGGACGCAAACGCGCCGGATGCGATCGAGGAGGAATTTGGCGACCTGCTCTTTGTGCTGGCAAACTATGCCCGGCATTTGAAGATTGATCCAGATGCGGCTTTGCGGCGGGCGAACCAGAAATTCCGTTCCAGGTTTGCTTCCATGGAAGCGAGTGCAAAGACAGAGGAAGTGCAGCTTGCCGATCTGACGCTGGAGGAACTGGAAGCTCTTTGGGTTCTGGCGAAAGAGGAAGAAAAACGTTCCTAGATCATCACTCGTCGCGCCGCCTGCCAGACGTCTTCGTCTGACGCCAGCAAATGCGGCCCATGCAGATGCTCCGGCTGATAATCAGCTTCGGTCTCCAGATTTCGGGCCACACCCCCCGCCTCTCTCAGGATGAGACTGCCGGGAGCGTGATCCCACGGCCACATACGATGATAGGTCGCAAGCTCCTTCGCCCCTCTCGCAATGTCGGTATATTCTTTCGCGGCAGACATTTCATTGTGGGTTGACCCAACCTGCGTCCTGAGGCGGTCGAGTTTTTCCTCCCACGATGCTGGGAAATGCCGCGTGTACAAGGCTGCGCGCGCAGTTGACAATTCCCCGACAGTTTGGTGCCGGTGCAAGCGTGTCTTCTTGCCGTTTGAGGTGATCAACTCGCTGCCCGATCCTCGTTCCGCCAAAAACAGCTCATCAAGCGCAGGGAAAAAAATGGCAGATTGAACCACCTCGCCCTTCTGCGCATAGGCGATCATGGTGGCGAAACTCGGTTGCCCATCGATAAAAAGAGACGTGCCGTCTATCGGGTCAACATACCAGACCGCGCCGTCTATTTTGACATTTTCAAGCAGTCCCGGGTTAACGGCGGTGGCTTCTTCGCCCACCACGACAGAGCCTGGGGCTAGACCCAGAAGGATGGGTGTCAGAAGGTTTTCGGCCTCCTTGTCGGCGATGGTGACAAAATCGTCTTTCGCCTTTTCCTCTATCTGGTCAGCCGACAATTTCCGAAAGCGTGGGACAATTACCTGGTCGGCAACTTCCCGCATGGCAGAGGTGACTTTATCAAAATCAATCGTCACCGTGGTCCTCCACGAAATCAGCAAGGGCGGTTTGAAAAATTTCCGGATACAGCTTTTCAAACCTTCCCGCGTCTGGGGATGTCATGCTGACTTCCAACAGCATCCTTCCCTCTTCATCGACCACGTCAGAACTCACATCACCATGGCTGTGCAGCCAGGCCCGGGCCTGGCTATCGCGTGGTTCCAGGGTGAGGTTGAAGGTTCGTGAGTTGGCAGACAGCAACTCGTCAAGATGACTGAGAAGACTTTCAACGCCTTTACCGGTTAGAGCTGAGATGACCCGGCCCGTCTCTTTGAGATTCACCTGCTCCACGAGTGCTTCGGCAGAGCCTGCATCCAGGAGGTCGACTTTGTTCAACACCTCAATGAACTGGGTGTCCTTTTCGGATTCCACATCAAGTCCGAGCGTCTTCAGAACATCTATGACGTCCAGTTTTTGCGCTTCGGTGTCATCGTGGGCAGCGTCCCGCACGTGCAGCACAATTTCGGCCTCCAGAACTTCTTCAAGTGTTGCCCGAAAGGAGGCCACCAAATGTGTCGGCAGGTCGGAGATAAATCCAACAGTGTCAGAAAGAATGATTTTGCGGCCACTTGGCAGGGTGACCGCCCGCATGGTCGGGTCCAGGGTGGCGAAGAGAAGATTTTCTGCGAACACGTCCGCCTTGGTGATCCGGTTGAAAAGCGTCGACTTACCGGCATTGGTATAGCCCACCAGCGCCACAACGGGGTATGGCGTCGCACGGCGCGTCTTGCGATGTAGCTCCCGTGTTCGCTTCACTTTGGCGATGTCTTTTTCCAGTCGATTGATCTTCTCCTGGAGAGCGCGTCTGTCCGCTTCGATCTGTGTTTCGCCGGGGCCGCCAAGAAACCCAACACCGCCGCGCTGCCGTTCAAGGTGTGTCCACGAGCGGACGAGACGGCTCTTCTGGTAGGACAGGTGCGCGAGCTCAACCTGCAGTCGCCCCTCCCGGGTCCGGGCCCGCTCACCAAAAATTTCAAGGATAAGCCCGGTTCGATCCAGAACTTTGGTCTTCCAGGCGAGTTCGAGATTACGCTGCTGTCCCGGGGTCAATTGACCGTCCACAATGACCAGCTCGATCTCATCCTGTTTCAGGCGGTCTGCAAATTCCTCCACTTTCCCACTCCCGAAAAGCGTGGCGGGACGCGGGGTATGCAGAGGCACAATCTCAGCGGTGACAATGTCGAGATGAATTGCGGCGGCCAGACCAATGGCTTCCTCCAACCGGGCTTCGGGCGTCCGACGGTGGTCCGACGCACCTTTCTTCCCTCGCTTATTCCAAGGTAAAAGCACATAGGTGCGCGTCGTCAGCTCCGGCTCCACCTGGAGGTTTTCACTCGCAGATTTCACCGTGCCGTCGTGCCGATTTTGTTTTGTTGTCAATCTATCAACGGTCAAGCCGTATCAACTCTCTTCTTCCCCATCAAACAGGGAGACTGGCTGCCCGGGCATAATGGTCGAAATCGCATGCTTGTAGACAAGTTGCGAATGTCCATCCCGGCGCAGCAGAACACAGAAATTGTCAAACCAGGTAATAACGCCCTGCAATTTAACACCGTTCACCAGAAAAATCGTGAGTGTGATCTTACTCTTGCGAACATTGTTGAGGAAGGTGTCTTGAAGGTTTTGCGGTTTATCCGACATTATTTATCCATTCCGGTTGATACCGGTTCCATTCATTGCCAGTCGGAATGCCAATCTGGCAGCTTACGAACACCGGCATATGCCTATTTTTTGGCAATACCTGCTTCCAAATCCACATCGGGAAGCAAAATCGCCCTCCTTCTTGAGCCTACCCGGCCACACCCGGGTGCTCATACTACCGAACCCCATCTGTCCGGTTACTGAACCAACGCAGGTCGGGCCATCATCCGATCCAGCCCCCCACGGTCAGTATCTCTCCAACTTAGGGTTTTACGGTCCGCAAGTTAAGTAACGATTTCCGTTCTGGACGCATAAAGTGCGTTCAATTTTTGGGTGACTGGTCCTGGCTTTCCGCCAGAAATTTGCACTCCGTCTATAGAAATGACCGGTAAAGCCCCAACTGTTGAGGCTGACGAAAATGCTTCCGCCGCCCTCATGGCCTCTCCTATGGAAAATTTTCGCTCTTCAAATGGGAGGGCCTCTTCCTTCGCACACTTGATCAACGCCGCGCGTGTGACGCCGCCCAGTATTTGATTGTCCAGAGGCCGGGTCACAAGCGTTCCCGCCTCAGTGACGATCCAGGCATTTGTAGACGTGCCCTCGGTCACATTCCCGGAGGCATCGACCAACCACGCCTCGCCAGCACCATTGTCGTGCGCCGCCTGCTTGGCCAGGATGTTCGGCAGTAGTCCGGTTGACTTGATATCGCACCGTGCCCATCGATCGTCGGGCCGGGTGACAACGGCAACGCCGATGTTACGGCGCGCTTGCAACTTTTCAGGAGCCACCCGCTTTGCCGTGACCACGACGGTCGGCATAGGCTCGGGATCTGGGAAGAGGTGGTCGCGGCGCGCTTGCCCCCTGGTGATCTGACAATAGACAATACCGGAACGAATGCGGTTTTTTCGCACAAGTTCACGAAAGATCATTCCCAGAGCTACATATGAGAGGGGAGCGCGTATTTTGATCGCGGCAAGAGAGCGGACAAGACGATCATAATGCGCGCGCTCGTCGACAAATTTGCCGTCAACGAGAGCACAGACTTCGTAAATGCCATCCGCGAACTGGAAGCCTCGGTCCTCGATATGAACGGCGGCCTGGTCTTGCGGCAGATACCGTCCATTTACATAAGCGATCCGGGTCAAGAGGCGTCCTTTCAGCGTCACCAGTGTTCGCGGCTGAACAATGCGACGAATGCCAACAGTTCCACACGTCCAACAACCATACCCACCATCAACAGCCATTTTGCCGTATCCGTCATGTCCGCATAGGCAGGGTTCAGCGCCTCTTCTCCGATGCGGACCAAATCATAGGCAGGTCCCACATTGGCAATAGCGGCGGCGGCGGCAAGTAGGGCTGCCTCAAGTGGAAGACCGGTCGCAGACAGAAGCACGGCGAGCACCGCATACGCAAAAAGAAAGAGAGTGAAGAACGTCCATACCGACTTCATGATCGGTATCGCAAGGGGACGCCCGGCAAACTGTGTCGCAATAATGCCGTGGGGGTGCGTAAGGCGTTTTAGCTCACGCCCTCCCTGCTTCAGGAGCAGAGCGACGCGCATCAGTTTGATACCCCCCGAGGTGGACAAGGTTGCTCCACCAATCAGCACAAGTCCGATCACAAAGATTGGTGAAATGCCCTGCAAGACGCTCTCATTGGGGGCGACAAACCCAGTGCCCGTGACCAATGCCACGGCCGTGAACAGACCCGAGATCACTGCAGATACGATATTGCCGGTGTCCTGTAGAGCCGCGATGGCGAGCAATATTCCGCCCCCGACGATCATTATCGCAAGATAGGCATTCTCCGGATCCTCTTCGTACTCCCTTGGACGCCCGCGAGATGCCGCCCGATGGGTTGCAAAATTCATCGCACCAATAATCATGAACAAGGCCAGAAACAGTATCGACCATGGTGCGTTATATCCCCCAAGGCCGGCATCCGTCGGCGTAAATCCACCGGTTGATATTGCCGAAAGTGAGAGGCAGAACGCATCAAACGCGGGCACCCCCCCGGCCCAGGTCAGAAGAAAACACGCGGCCGTGAATGAGGCGTACAGGCCGCCGACAGCCTTAGCCGTCCCTCGAAACCGATCCAGCGTTTGTGACTTGTCGGCTCGGGTCAGAGGCGATAGACGCAACTCCATGCCACCAACACCAAGAGGCGCCAGCACAGCGGCTCCCATGACGATGCTTGCCCAACCGCCAAGCCATTGAAGAACAGCTCGCCAGACCAGTACAGCCCGGTCCATCTCATCGAGTGATGGGATGACGCTCGCACCCGTTGTGGTAAATCCAGACAGAGCTTCGAAGTAGGCATCCGTGAGCGATGACAATGCACCTGACACATAGAGGGGCAATGCCGCGAACAGGGGAACTACCAGCCAGGCACCGATAACCAGCAGGAAGAGATCAGATTTTGAGGTACGTCGCATCACATCGCGAAATGCCATTACCAACGCGCCGCCACCGAACCCTGTCAAAAGCACTGCCAGGGAAAATGCTGAGAATGCAGTAGGCTCGCCAGCGTAAAGCGCCACCACCCACGGCACCAGCATAGCGCCAGCCAATAGCAGCAGGAGCCATCCCAGAGCATGCAAAATGGTGCTGTAATTCATGGGTGGTTTGGCCTGCCGGTTCTCAGAAGAATTCGAGGCTGACGCGGAACATCTGTTCGACGGTCGCGACCTGGTCGCGTTGCGCAAACATTATAACCTTATCCCCGGCGCGGATTTCTGTTGAGCCACGGGGTGTGATGACAACGCCGTCCCGCGCAATGGCACCAACGATGAGGCCGTCTGGCAACTCAACTTCACGCAGAGGCCTCCCAACCAATGGCGACGTTTCCAAAGCCTCCGCCTCTATGATTTCCGCCGCGCCATCATGAACAGCTTGTAGTCCGCGAATTCGACCGCGACGAACATGGCGCAGAATGTGGCTTACCGTTGTCGCGCGTGGATTCAAGAATGCATCAATGCCAAGAGATCGCATCAACGGAGAATAGGTCTGATTGTTGATGAGGCTCAATGCACGGGCACACCCCTCTCGTTTGGCCAGAACACAAGTCAAAATATTTGCTTGATCGTCGTTTGTAAGGGCAACAATTGTCTCGGTCTCCTGGACACCTGCTTCGCGCAGCAATTCAGGTTCAAGGCCATCACCGTTCAAAACAATCGTCCGCCGCAGCCGGTCAGCTGCAAAAACCGCTCGATCACGGTCTCGTTCCAATACTTTGACCCGAACACTGCTGTGATGCTTCTCAAGTTCCTGCGCGACGTAGAGACCGATATTCCCCGCCCCCACGATCAGCACCTTCCTGGCTTCCTGCTCCTCATGACCAAAGATCACCAGGGTTCGGCGCACCTCCTTCTGATCCGCGGCAAAATAAACTTCATCGCCGACAACCATCTGATCTTCGCTATGAGGCACAAATAAATTCCCATTGCGAACAATGCCGACCACCCGGGCTTTCAAGTCTGGAAAGAGTTCAGTTAATTGGCGCAGGGGCGTATTCACAATCGGGCAATCGTCTTCAATCATGACACCCACCACGTTCACCACGCCATCAGCAAACTCCAGGATGTCAAAAGCCCCGGGAACAGCAAGACGGCGCAACACCGCGCGCCCCACTTCAAGCTCGGGCGAGATGATGACGTCAATGGGCATGTGATCGCGAGCAAACAGATCCTGAAAACCCGCCTGCAGGTAGCTTTGAGATCGGATGCGGGCAATCTTCATGGGAACGTTGAATACGGAATGCGCAACCTGGCACGCCACCATATTGACTTCATCGTGGAAGGTCACCGCAATCAGCATGTCAGCATCGGAGGCACCGGCTCTCTCCAACACGTCGGGGTGCGCACCATGACCAACAATTGCGCGCACATCCAAAACATCGGAAACCCGCTGCACAAGTTGCGGCGATTGGTCAACAACAGTGACATCGTTATTTTCGGCAGCCAGTTGTTTGGCGATCCCGAAACCGACCTGGCCGGCACCGCATATGATGACTTTCATGACAACAGAACTTCCATGAGATATTTCATTTTCCCAACACCTTACCCGGCGCCTCTAGCTAGACCTGGAGAGCGCTGCGGTCAGATGTGTTGACGCCCAGAGATTTGAGTTTGCGATGAAGGGCGGAACGTTCCATGCCTATGAAAGCTGCTGTCCGAGAAATATTTCCACCAAACCTACCGATTTGGGCCACGAGGTAGTCACGTTCAAACGTCTCCCTCGCCTGCCGAAGAGGCATCGCCATTATATGTTCTCCCCCTGCTCCATTGATCCCAAGGGGCGTTGCCGTCCCGGTGTCGCTGGGCAGTTTGTCCGCTGAAATCACACTGGATTCGTCGGATGAGGTCAAAATCATCAGCCGTTCGATATTGTTACGCAATTGGCGAATATTTCCAGGCCATGAATAGGATTGCAAGGCAGCCATTGCATCGTCGGCAATCTGCCGGGGTGGCAGGCCGGAAGATCTAGAAATCTGATCAACAAAATACTCGACAAGTTGAGGTATATCCTCTCGCCGCTGTTCGAGTGAAGGCACGTTAATCGGTACAACGTTTAGGCGGTGATACAGATCCTCGCGGAATTTTCCATTTGTGATCTCCTCGCGCAAATCATGGCTTGACGATGAAACAATTCGCACGTCTACCTTCACTTTGTTGACGCCCCCTACCCTCGTAAAAGTCTGTTCAACAAGCACACGCAAGATCTTGCTTTGGGTTTCAAGCGGCATATCCGCTACTTCATCCAGAAAGAGGGTGCCCCCGTGGGCCTGCTCGAAAACACCCACCTTTCTCGGTCCTTCAGCATTTTCTTCCGTACCAAAAAGTTCAATTTCCATCCGCTCAGGTGCCATGGTTGCAGCATTGATTGCGACGAACGGGCTGTTGGCCCGTCTGGACGATGCATGCAGCAGGCGCGCCACGACTTCCTTGCCAGAGCCTGAGGGCCCGGAAATGAGAATACGGCTCCCTGTTGGGGCAACTTTTTCAATCGTCTGTCGCACCTGATTGATCAGTGGCGACGACCCAATCAGAGTGGTGTCCTGCCCGAACCGGACTTTCAACTCCGCGTTCTCCCGCCGCAAGCGATCTGCTTCAATCGCACGTCGCAACACTAGAATAAGGCGATCTGCCTTGAAGGGCTTTTCGATAAAATCATAAGCCCCCTTTTTTATCGCAGACACTGCCGTCTCAATATTCCCGTGACCGCTGATGATAACGACGGGCAAGCCAGGATAGCGCTCGTTAATAACGTCCAGCACTTCAAGGCCATCCAGGCGACTACCCTGCAACCAAATATCGAGAACGATCAGGCTGGGTATTCTCTGCTCCAGCGCTTTGAGAGCACTATCGCTATCCCCAGCCACACGGGTTTCATACCCTTCGTCGGATAGGATACCCGCAATCAGCTCCCGGATATCCGTTTCATCATCAACAATCAAAATCTCAGACGCCATCGGTCGCCTCAATGTTTTTCTCAACTACACTCAAGCTGTCTGACTCAACCGACACGACAGCCACTTTTTTATCTTCATTTACCGCTTTTTTTTTGCGTTGAAAGGACAGAACGACGCGTGCGCCTTGTCCCCATCCTTCGTCAGCTGGCGCATCGATCAATTCGAGAGAGCCGCCGTGGTCTTCCATAATTTTTTGAACAATCGCAAGCCCCAAACCGGTCCCCTTTTCCCGCGTCGTCATGTATGGCTCGGTGAGCCGTAGCCGGTCCGCCTTCGGGAGGCCGCACCCATTGTCCGTGACAGTGATCGAAATTTGATCACCGTCCACGACAACCTTGGTTTCGATGCGGTTCTTGTCTGCCGACGCTTCGCCCTGTCCCTCAATCGCCTCAGCCGCGTTCTTCATGATGTTGGTCAGCGCCTGGCTGATTAGGCGGGCGTCACCGTCAAAAATCATGTCGACTCCCGAGAGAAGAAGCACGTATTCAATATCGGGGTGTGCAACCCGTTGCAGAAAGATTGCCTGGCGAACGATTTCCACCAGGTCCGCCTCCTTCATGACTGCTTCGGGCATACGGGCAAAGGATGAGAACTCATCCACCATCCTCCCTATATCACCAACCTGCCGGATGATTGTCTCAGTACATTGTTTAAACACTTCCGGATCGTTGGTAATTTCAGCGCCGTATTTTCGCATCAGGCGCTCAGCCGACAATTGAATGGGGGTCAATGGATTTTTGATCTCATGTGCAATACGGCGGGCGACATCCGACCATGCGGCGTTTCTCTGAGCCAGAACGAGCTCAGTAATGTCATCAAATGTCAGCACATAGCCGTGAAGGTCTGCTCCAGTCCGTTCACCGGTAACCCGGACATTCAATGTTAGCTCACGCCCCTCCCGCTCAAGCACTATCTGCTCTTGCGCCGAACTGTTTGGCTTCTGAATGGCCATGTTCACCACATTTGCCAACTCGGGCACCACGTCAGAAATCTTCTTTCCTGTCAGAGAGCTCTCTTTGATGTTCAAGAACCTCTCTGCCGTCCGGTTGGCGTGGTTGACCTTCATGTCTGCGTCGAACCCAACCACACCAGCACTCACTCCGGCCAATACCGCTTCCGTAAAACGCCGACGTTCGTCTAACTGATGATTTGTTCTCACCAGTTCGTTTTGCTGGTTTTCGATCTGGCTGGTCATCTGATTAAAGGCGAGGCTCAGTGTTCCAATTTCATCGTCATTTGTGCCAACAGCTACCCGCGTAGATAAATCACCAGCACTCACCCGCTCTGTTGCTCCAACAAGTCGTCCGATCGGGGCAACGATCCGGTTTGCCGCCCAGAAACCTAACCAGATGGCCGCAAGCAGCATAACCAGCGCTACGGTTACGTAGATCAGAGCGAATGTCACTTGTACTGAACTTAAAACCCCCTCCAGCGACTCGTATTCCCGGACCGTTGCTTGCGTCCGGGCCATATGTTCCAAAACACGAGAATCCACAAACCGAGCGACGTAGAGGTAAGTATCCGTATATGCGGGAAGGCGCAGCAATGCGCGAATTTCATCTCCCTTGCTCTCGGTATAAAGGACGATCAGCCCTTCATCCGCCTTTTCAAACTGGTCCGGTGTTGGAATACCGAGAGACGGGGCGACTGCGGCGGTCGCTCTCGCGACCACACTGCCCTGGCGATTGATGAGATACGCGGCTGGCAGAGACCGGAGGGCCGCCTGCGTAGCGAGCAACTGCTGAGTCCGAGCCTGGTTGGAAATCAAATAGGGTGCCGCTCGGTTCAGATCGTTTGCCATGGCAAGCACGTCCTGGCGGAGCACCTGATGATGTTCGGCTAGATATGCCTCGGCCACTTGCAGCGCATTATCAATAATGGCGCGGGTTCGCTCGCTGAACCAGGTATCCAACCCCCTGTCGAGGGTAACAGATGCAAACACGGCCACAGTGACTGCCGGCAAGACGGCGATAAACGAAAACATCGTCACCAAACGCGCATGAAGCTTGGCTCCGGCAATGCCACTTCGGCGAGCCATAACGAGCAAGATCACGCGCCAGGCGATAAGGCCAGCCAGTACGAGAACGATGACGAAATTCGCCAGAAGCAGCGCCGTTACGACACCTTTGCTGGGCGCGAAGGGCGAAAGGCCCGTTAGCGTCATGTAAGTAAAAGTGCCCAGAAACATGGCAATGACAATAAGCACAACAGGGATGCCCCTGCGCATGCTCATCCAATGACGAACTCCCCAAAGACGCTGGAGACGCCACGAACGCGACATATTATCGGTTGTAGCCATGCAGGCCCAAATCACCCTTGCAGTCGTTGCTATCGCGTGACGATCAAATCACGCCCCTGTGTCGCCAAAGCCACGCTCGCCTATGCGACCGGCGCATTCTGGCGTGTGTACCGGTACCATTCAACAACAATGTTGCAGGATTACATCAGTAAAAAATACGGGGTTAACGTGGCATCCGAACAATTTGCACGTCCAGTTCGCGGATTTTCTTACGAAGCGTGTTCCGGTTAATGCCCAGAAGTTGTGCCGCTTTGATCTGATTACCCCTGGTTGCAGCCAGAGAAATGGCGAATAACGGCTTCTCGACCTCCTGCATGACCCTTTCGTAAAGGCCAGGTGGTGGCAATTCCTCACCGTAGGATGCAAATTCACGCGAGAGTACGCGTTCCACAACCTCGCCCAATCCCTCGTCTACCGCATCCGGCACGGGGGCGGGACCAAAAGCGGGCTCAGTCAGCTCTATTCGCAACACAGGTGCGCCAATCACATCTTCTGTGTAGAGCGCAGCAAGGCGCCGCACGAGATTTTCCAGCTCCCGCACATTCCCCGGCCACCGGTAATGCCGGAGGAAGTCCATACCGTCGGCATCCACTGTTTTCGACGGCAAACCTTCTTCTTCCGCCTTGGTTAGAAAATGACGAACCAGATCAGGAATGTCCTCCGTCCTTTCCCGCAACGGCGGCAAACGGATTGGAACAACATTCAGCCGGTAAAACAAATCCTCGCGAAACAATCCCTGGTTGATGAGCTGCCGCAGGTCTCTGTTCGTCGCTGCAATGATCCGTACATCGGTTCGAATCGGCCTGCGTCCACCGACCGTTGTGTATTCGCCTTCCTGAAGAACCCTCAGAAGGCGGGTTTGTGCCTCCATAGGCATATCGCCGATCTCATCCAGAAAGAGTGTGCCTCCCTCCGCTTGTTGAAAGCGGCCTGTGCTGCGTTGGCTGGCACCAGTAAAGGCTCCTTTTTCGTGCCCAAACAGTTCGCTCTCAATGAGCTCGCGCGGGATCGCCGCCATGTTGATGGCAACGAAGGGCCCGTGTTTGCGCTTGCCGTAATCGTGCAGCGCTTTTGCGACCAACTCCTTGCCGGTTCCACTTTCACCCGACACCATGACCGACAGGTCGGTTTGCATCAGCCGGGCGAGCACCCGATAAATTTCCTGCATGGCAGGAGAGCGCCCTATCAGGGGAATTTTATCGTCCGTCTCGGGCTTCGAGGCGGGCACTGCGCCTGCGTTCGGCGTCGACAAGGCCCGCTCTGCGACCGTCACAACCTCATTCAGATCAAAGGGTTTTGGGAGATACTCATAAGCACCCCGTTCCGCCGCTGTGATCGCTGTCATAAGCGTGTTCTGGGCGCTAATGACAACGATGGGAATGTCGGGACGCACCTTCTTTATCCGCAGGATCAAATCAAAACCGTTTTCATCGGGCATGATGACGTCGGTAAAGATCAGATCACCGTCCCCCTGCGCAGCCCACCGCCACAAAGTTGCCGCGTTGGAAGTGGTACGTACATCATACCCAACGCGACCTAACGCCTGACTTAGGACAGTTCTGATGGCCGCGTCGTCATCGGCGATCAATATGGTTCCGGACGGCATCTTCAGTTTTCCTTTGCTTCATCGAATTTTGAGACTGAATGCATGGGTAGAAGCACACGAAATACAGTACGGCGCGTGTGACTTTCACATTCGACAATGCCGCCATGATCTCCCACAATCTTTGCGACCAGGGCGAGGCCCAGCCCTGTGCCAGAGGATTTGGTGGTTACAAAGGG
This sequence comes from uncultured Parvibaculum sp., assembly GCA_964518885.1. Lineage (GTDB taxonomy): Bacteria > Pseudomonadota > Alphaproteobacteria > Parvibaculales > Parvibaculaceae > Mf105b01. The sequence goes on from CAZFHW010000015.1 coordinate 27,798, forward strand.
ATCAAAAAGATAGGGAAGAAGGTCTTCGGGCACGCCGGGTCCATTGTCGATCACGCATATTTCGATGGGCAACCCCACACGTTCCCGACTTCCTGGCACGGCCAAGCGCACACCAGGACGAAACGCCGTGGTGATGGTGATCTCGCCGTCGGGACGATTGATCGCTTCAGCTGCATTCTTCAGCAGATTAAGAAAGACCTGGATCAGTTGATCCTGGTCACCCGGCACAGGCGGAAGAGAAGGATCATATTGTTCAATGATCTTGAGTGTGCTGCCAAAACCATTCGCTGCCAATTGTTTCACGCGCCCCAGTACGACGTGAATATTTATTGGAACACGTGGTACCGGCCGTTCGTCGGAAAACACCTCCATCCGGTCAACCAGTTTACAAATGCGGTCTGTTTCATCGCAGATAAGCTGGGTCAGCATGCGGTCGTCTTCACTCGCCGACTGCTCAAGCAATTGTGCTGCTCCTCGAATGCCCGACAATGGGTTTTTAATTTCATGCGCCAGGACACCCGCCATGCCAACGACGGAGCGTGCGGCCCCTCGGTGGGTCAATTGACGGTCCATCTTGTGAGCGATGGTTCGCTCCTGCAGGATCACAAGCACTCTTCCCGGCGCATCGACTATCGGTGACACCTGAATATCAACTGAGCGTTCACCAAACCGTTGGGATGCCAATTCAACACCATATTCATTTACGGATGCGTTGTGCTCCATCACCTGCCGGATCAGTGACAATAAGGGGCTTCCAAACGAAACAAATTCGCTTAGGGAGTGCCGCAGCAAGACCGTGCGACTGGCGCCAAAGAACTGTTCGGCTGCATCATTGACGAACTCAACACGCAGATCTTTACTGACTGTTATGACGGGCTGTGGCATCGCATTTAGGATCTGCGCGGCATCCGGTGTTAATCCCACACTGGCAGTCTCGATCTCGCGTCGGTTTTCAGAACTGTTCATGCGGCCCTCCGCCTCGTTCCACCAGCAAAGAAACGTTCCAATTCTCCCAAGACTGTGGCGCTGTTTTCACACGGCAAAATTTTTGACTTTAGCGTTTTAACTTCACGGTCCCATTCCGCCCCGGCCACGTCGAGATACCAGCCCAGATGTTTGCGCACGACACGATTGCCTAATCGTTCGCCATAAAGTTCCATTGCATCGAGATAATGTGCCCGTACAAGTTCCCATCGCTCCTCGGGTCCAGGTGCACTGGACACCGGCTCTCCCGACAAAGCTTCATCGACTTGCTTGAGGAACCACGGGCGCCCGTTGGCACCACGCCCGATCATCACCCCGTCAGCCCCTGACGCTGCACGGCATGCTTTTGCATCTTCCAGCGAGTTGATGTCACCATTGGCGATGACTGGCACCGTGACCGCCTCCTTTACCGCTCGGATGGCAGCCCAGTCGGCGCGCCCTTTGTAAAACTGGCACCGGGTACGACCGTGCACGGTCACCAGTTGAACGCCCGCTGCTTCTGCGCGCCTCGCCAACTCAGGCGCATTAAGGCTCTGCGCGTCCCAGCCAAGACGCATCTTCAAGGTGACAGGACAGGAGGTTGCTGCGACCGTTGCCTCTATGAGCGTCAGAGCATGGTCGAGATCACGCATGAGGGCGGACCCCGACAGGCCGCTGGTTACCTGCCTTGCTGGGCACCCCATATTGATGTCGATAATGTCGGCGCCGGCATCTTCCGCCAGACGTGCACCTTCCGCCATCCAGTGGGCTTCACGGCCTACAAGTTGCACGACCAGAGGAAACAGCTTGCCGCCGCCTGCGGCTCGCCTCATCACATCGGCCCGGGCGCGCGCTAGCTCCTCGCTTGCAACCATTTCGGAAACAACGAGGGCGGGGGCTACTTTTGCCACCGCCAATCGATAAGGCAGGTCCGTCACACCCGACATGGGTGCCAAGATGACCCGGCTTTGGATCACCTGCTTTCCGACGGTTATGGTCATTTTATAAGCAACTTTCTATTTGCACATTTATTGGGCAAAATAGGGGGAAATTGGATAAAGCGCAAGGCTCACTGTCATACTGTCCTTTCGCCCCTTTTTGCGCCGCAAAATCACCTAAAAGCGGGACTTGCCAAGCAGGCACGCAGGTGCGACACGACCTCATGCGTGTTGTCGCTCTTATAGTGGCCGCCGGTCGCGGAACCCGCGCTGGGCAGGGCCTGCCAAAGCAATACCGTCCCGTTGGGGGAGTATCACTCCTGCGGCGGGGCTTGGACGTGTTTTCCTCACACCCTCGGATTGATCATGTTTTGACGATCATCCATGAAGATGATTCAGATCTCTACGAGAATGCTATCGAAGGCTGTGCGGGCCTTTTGCCTGTCGCTTTTGGCGGCACCACACGTCAGGCCTCGGTTCTTGCGGGGCTTGAAGCCCTCCGCGACATCCGCCCAACCCATGTGCTGATCCATGATGGGGCCCGCCCCTTTGTCAGCCCCGCACTTATTGACCGTGTTCTGAATGCCCTTCAGGACCACGCGGCCGCCCTGCCCAGCCTTCCTGTCAGCGATACTTTGCGCCGCAGTGAAGGGAATATTGCCGGTGAAACCGTAGATCGCACAGGTCTTGTCCGTGCCCAGACACCACAAGGTTTTAATTTTGATGCGATTATCGAGGCGCATCGCGCTGCGGACAGCGATCTCTTCACAGACGACATTGCCGTCGCCGCCGCGGCAGGGATCAAAGCAGTGCTGGTCGCTGGAGCCGAGGAGAACTTCAAAGTGACGGAACCACAGGATTTTGACCGGGCCGAACAGTTTCTAGCCGTCCGTACAGAGACACGGACAGGCTCCGGTTTCGACGTTCATCGTTTTTGTGACGGCGACAAGGTTACGCTGTGTGGGATTGCCATTCCCCATACGCACGCATTGCTCGGCCATTCAGATGCAGACGTGGCCCTTCACGCGGTCACTGACGCACTGCTGGGGGCGATTGGTGAAGGCGATATAGGCGTCCACTTTCCGCCTTCTGACCCCCAATGGAAAGGGGCACCCTCGCGGCTCTTCCTTGAGCATGCGGTGACATTGCTAAAATCCAAACAAGGTCAGCTCAACAATATTGACCTCACGATCATCTGCGAAGCGCCAAAAATCACCCCGCATCGCGAGCAGCTTCGAGGTTCTCTCGCGGACATACTGGGTGTTGTCATTGACCGAGTAAGCGTGAAGGCGACGACAACCGAGGGGCTGGGATTTACCGGGCGCGGTGAAGGCATTGCGGCGCAGGCAATCGCCACTGTCTCCTTCCCAACAACAGAGCGATCATGAGTACTTTCACACCTCTTCTCGCAAGCGGCATCGCGCTGTGGTTTGGTGCAGGGAAACTTCCCAGGGCACCCGGCACCTGGGGCTCTCTTGCTGCCCTTCCTTTTGCCTGGCTCATTGTCGAAGCCACGGGGACACCCTTGTCCCTATTGCTCGCGGCTCTCGTCCTTCTACCCATAGGGGTATGGGCATCAGCCCTGCATAGCGAACGGACAAACACCCACGACGCGGGTGAGATTGTTGTCGATGAAGTTGCCGGGCAATGGATTGCCCTTGCCGTTGCCCCGCTCTCTCCCCTGGGATGGATCCTGGCCTTTGTGCTCTTCCGGATTTTCGACATCGTAAAACCCTGGCCGATAAGCTGGATTGATCAGCGTGTCAGCGGTGGCTGGGGTATCATGTTGGACGATATCGTCGCCGGGCTCTTTGCTGCGGTCTGTGTATGGGTGCTGATGGTTTTTGTTGGAGGTTTTTGAATGTCGCTCTTTCCCCGGCCTATCCTTCAACTCGCCGAGCTTGTTTTGGCCGATGCCCGCGACAAGTCACTTAAAATCGTCACGGCAGAATCCTGCACTGGCGGGCTTATCGCCGCTTGCCTCACAGAAATTCCGGGGTCTTCGGCTGTCGTGGAACGAGGCTTTGTCACCTATTCCAACGAATCAAAGCGTGACATGCTGGGGGTTCCCGGCGACATGCTCGCCGATCATGGTGCGGTGAGCGAACCTGTTGCCCGCGCAATGGCGGAGGGAGCACTTGAAGACTCGCGCGGACATGTGAGTGTTTCAGTTACCGGCATTGCCGGCCCCGGAGGTGGCACCCCTCTCAAGCCTGTCGGTCTGGTTCACATAGCGGCGGCACGATTGCGCTTTGGCATTGTGCATGAGGTGTACCGGTTTGGTGATGTTGGCCGGGACGAAATTCGGATGCAG
>CAZFHW010000016.1:0-13072 GCA_964518885.1 uncultured Parvibaculum sp.
GCCCCCGACAGCCCATTGAGCTGCACGTTAAGCTGCTCCTCGGTGGGGTCATAGGAGCCAGACAATTGCATCAGGCACGCGGTGGGAAGGGCGATTTTCCAGGTTGCAGAAAACGAGATACCTAATTGCGTGACCAGCAACGCCCGCATCACCCCGGCGTGGGTGAGAAGCAAGACCCGCTCGCCTTGGGCCGCGAGAGCCAACTCTTCAAATGCTTCTGATACGCGGGCACATAGCATCGCCCATGGCTCTCCGTCGGGGGCGGGGGTCTGTGTTGGGTCCTCCCAGAAGGCCGTCAGCCGCTTCTGGTCCATGGCCCACACGTCTTCGGTGGTCATCCCTTCCCAGGCGCCGAAATCCATTTCCCAAAAGCGTTCTTCAATTGTCAGGGGCAGGTCGAGGCTTTGAGCGAACTCTCGGCAACGCCGCGCGGGAGAGGAAACGACGCGGTCCCAGTTTTTTCCCTCGGTTCGTCGGGCAAGGTCACGCCGTCCTTTTTCTGTGAGGTCAGGGTCGCTCCGCCCGCAAAACCGCCCGGTCAGTGGCGTGTCTCCGTGGCGAAGGACATCAATGAGACAAGAGGGGATCATGGGCCGGTTGAAACTCCTGCGTCCTCAAATGTTGCCATCTCATTGTGCAACGTGCAGGCAAGCTGCAACAGGGGGAGAGCAAGCGCTGCCCCGCTTCCCTCACCGAGACGCAGGCCCAAATCGAATAGCGGCGAGGCATCAAGAGCATCCAGAAGAATGCTGTGGCCGGGTTCTGCGGAGCGGTGCGAGAACACCAGCCAGTCTCGAATGCTGGGATTGAGTTGAACAGCCGCGAGGGCCGCTGCAGAGCAGATGAAGCCGTCCACGAGTATCGGTGTGCTCGCTTGCGCGCTTGCTATAAACGCACCGGTCAGGGCTGCGATCTCATGCCCTCCCACTTTTCCCAGGCAGAGGAGAGGTGGATGACGGCCGGGTATCAACCCGTGAAATTCGAGACTCTGGGAAATGACGCGGGTTTTCTGCGCCAGTTGGTCGCCATCCAGTCCCGTGCCAGCCCCCACAACGCGCGCCGGGTCAGTGTCCGTCAGAGCTGCTGTGAGTGCGCTTGCAGAACTGGTATTACCGATCCCCATTTCACCCAGGATCAAGATGTCGGCCCCTGCCTCCTGCGCTCTCTTGGCGGCACTACGGCCAGCCTCCAGAGCGTGGATGAGGTCTGCGGGGGTGAGGGCAGGCTCGCGGCGGAAATTGCGGGTGCCACGGGCGACCTTGTCGGTGTGGATACCGGCAAGAGGTTCTGAGAGCAGCGTGCCCACATCCACCACATGAAGCTCGGCCTCAAGCGTGCGGGCCAGCACAGAGATGGCAGCACCGCCAGCAACAAAATTGGCGAGCATCTGCCCGGTGACTTCAGAGGGGTAGGCCGAGATGCCCTCAGCTGTGACGCCGTGATCGCCTGCGAACAAAATGATGTGCGGGTGATGGAGAGCAGGGCGGTCGGTGTTCAAGAGCCCGGCCAGTTGGATTGCCAGATCTTCAAGTTGACCCAGAGACCCCAGCGGCTTGGTCAGAATGCGCTGACGAGCAGTCGCAAGCTCAAGGGCCTGGCGATGGGGCGGGGCAGCTGCCTGCGTCAGCCAGTCTGGATATTCACCCAATTTCTTACCCACCTGCTTGTCAAAGGCCTCTAATCAGACGTCTTTGTAGCAGAAACCGGCGCCAGACCAAGCACACCGAGTCTCATTACCGCCAGCCCGCCCGGTCGAAAATGCGGATCGCGAGAGGCTGGTTCTGACCGAGAGCCGACGCGTTGATTTCATCTTCTTTGAAGCTGCCCAGCGCAATAACCGGGCCTTTCACATCAACACTCGCCACGGTCGGGTATTCATTGTTTCCCTCCGCGAGCATGGTCTGTGTCCAATCGCTGGTAAGGAATTCAAGAAAACGAACCGCATTGTCGCGGTTTGGCGCGTGCGCCAGCAGTCCGGCGCCTGAGATATTCACGTGGGTGCCACGGCCTTCCTGGTCGGGAAAAATAACCCCAACTTTGTCGGCCACAGCTTGGTCCGCCGGATCATCCGATCCGAACAGGCGCGCCAGGTAGTAGGTGTTGGCGATGCCGACGCGACATTCACCTGCGGCGACGGCCCTGATTTGCGCTGTATCATTGCCTTGGGGGGAGCGGGCGAAATTGGCAACGACGCCGTCTGCCCATGCCTGCGCGGCGTCAGTCCCTTCATGGGCAATGATTGAGGCCAACAGAGAGATGTTGTAAATGCTGCTGGAGGATCGGACGCAGACTTGGTCCCTCAACGCCGGGTCCGTCAGGTCCGCATAGGTGGAGAGGTTTTCCGGCAGACCATCGGCTTTGGTGTAGACGAAAATCCGCGCCCGCTTGGAAATGCCAAACCAGAGGCCGTCGGGATGGCGAAGATGGGCAGGCACGCGCGCGTCAATCACCGAGGACGAAAGAGGAGCAAAAAGGCCCGCCTGTTCTGCCCGCCATAAGCGGCCTGCATCCACTGTCAAAAGTACGTCGCCAGGGCTGAATTCGCCTTCCTGAACAAGTCGGGCCAGCAGCTCTTCGCTCTTGCCTTCAATCAGGTTGATCTTGATGCCGGTTTCTTCGGTAAAGCGTTCATATATGTTGATGTCAGTGTCGTAATGCCGGGCCGAATAGATATTGAGTTCTTCAGCTGCCTGCGCAGCCCCGATCAGGACAAAAAGCGCTAAAAACAGGGAAAAAATACCCATAGAGGACGCGACAAGACGATTTGGCAAGACACAGGCCTTTTTAATAATAAGTATCAAAACTAAGTAGAATGTAGGTAGGCAAGCCGGTGCTGACAAGGCAAAAAGCCGATGTTTCCTGGGTCAGATTGCCACTGGGAAGAAAAAGGTTCCGGCGGGGTCAAAAGCCAATGTCACCGACATGCCGGCTGTGAGCTTGTCGGCATCCGGCAATTGCACATGCAGAGGGACGACCTCTGCGTCGTTGCACCCGATCAGGGCAAGCCAGTGGGAACCACGAAAGCGGAGGTCCAATATCCGGTATCCCGTATCATCCGACGCGGGTGTCAGGCGTGTCTGCTGGGGTCGAAGCACAAGGTCGGCTTTTGTGGTCTCGGTGAAATCGGCTGCGGGTATCTGACCAAAGGCAAACGAGGCGATGCCGCTATCGATTGTAGCGGGATAGGTCTGCGCTTCGCCAAACAGACCCGCGACCAGAGCCGTTGCTGGTTTTGAAAACAGCTCAATGGGCTCGCCAAATTGAACGATCCGGCCTTGCTCCATCACGGCGATGCGGTCCGCCATGTCCAGCGCTTCCTCCGGATCATGGGTCACCATGATGGTAATGGCACCAGATTGTTTGAGGGACAGGCGGCTGCGTTCGCGCAGTTGCCGACGGCGGGACACATCGATACTGGCAAAAGGCTCATCAAGCAGGATCACCGAAGGTCGGGGGGCTAGGGCGCGCGCCAGAGCAACTCGCTGCTGCTGTCCCCCTGAGAGCGTGTGGGGATAGCGGTCCTCAAATCCGGCAAGACCGACATCACCCAGCACCTGCGTTATTGTGGCGCGCTGTTCACCTGGGTTGAGCCGTGTCAGACCAAAGCCGATATTGTCGCCAACGCTCAGATGGGGAAACAGCGCGTGATCCTGGAAAACCATGCCGATGGCGCGCTTTTCGGCAGGAACTTCCTTGCCCGGTGCAGATAATATGTCGCCGTTCAGATCAATCTGGCCGGTTTGCAAGGTTTCGAGCCCGGCAGCGAGACGCAGCAATGTGGTTTTGCCACTGCCAGACGCCCCCAAAAGGCACACAATTTCACTGTCCCGCGCCTCCAGCGACACATCGCGGAGCACCAGATCGGCATCATATCGGTGGCTGACGCCTCTAAATTGGAGAGCCATAAAATCCAGGTGTGATGAAACTGCTTGCAATTGAGGCGCAAAATAACTTTGCTCCGGCGAACGCTATTTGTATCAAGTGTAAAATGTTAGTCACTCAAAAAATCAACCCGGGGCGACCCAGTTAGCGAGATGATGATCGCCAGATTGCATACACAGGCCACTTTCGGGCGGTGGAGGGTCGCCTCAGGCCTGGTGGGGCTGTTCGTCGCAGCACCCCTCCTGGCTGTTCTGTGGAGCCTGACCCAAAGCTCCGGAGGCGCATGGGCACATCTGCTCGACACGGTTCTGCCGCTGTATGTGGTTAACACCGGCCTGCTCATGGTGCTGGTGGGGGTGATGACGACCTTGCTGGGGGTTGGCAGCGCCTGGCTGGTGGTGACCTTCAAGTTTCCAGGCCAGCGGATTTTAAGCTGGGCCCTGGTCCTGCCTTTGGCAATGCCCGCCTATATCATCGCCTACGTCTATACCGACCTGCTGGAGTATGCCGGGCCTGTGCAAAGCTTGCTGCGGGATGTCACCGGCTGGGGGAGGGCTGACTATGCTTTTCCTCCCATTCGCTCGTTGGGCGGGGCGTCCTTGATGTTGAGTCTGGTGCTCTACCCCTACGTCTATCTGCTGGCGCGCACATCTTTCCAGCGGCAATCCGTTGCGCTGGTGGAAGCCACCCGCGTATTGGGCGTGGGGCCGCTTGCAGCTTTTGTGAAGGTGGCGCTTCCCTGCGCCCGTCCCGCCATCGCCGGAGGGGTTGCGCTGGCTCTGATGGAGACCATCGCGGATTATGGCGTTGCCGACTATTTTGGCGTGTCGACCTTGACGACCGGCGTTTTCCGGACCTGGCTCGGGATGGGAGAACCTGTCGCGGCTGCTCAGATTTCCGCCGTGCTGTTTTTGTTTGCAACCGCGCTGATTGCTTTTGAGCGGGTGAACCGCCAGGGCACTGTTGCCAATCCCTTGAGCCGTGATGTTGCCGCCCAGCATATAGCGCTAAGCCCGGTGAAGGCGACGCTGGCATTCCTCGTCTGTTCTCTGCCTGTGTTGGTGGGCTTTGTTCTCCCGGCTGCGGAGCTTGTGCGTTACGCGATCAGCGTGGGGGATCCGCTGATGGGATATCGCTTCATCTCCTTTGCAACAAACAGCCTGGGGGTCGCAATCTTTGCTGCTCTTATTGCCAGCGCCGTCGCACTGTTTCTTGCCTATGCTGAGCGAAGAGACGCCTCGCCCGCTAACCGCCTGCTCATCCGCTTTGCCACATTGGGGTACGCTTTGCCGGGCGCCATGGTGGCGATGGGGATCCTTGCAATCGCAGGTGTTCTCGATAATCGGATCGCGGAATTTATGCGCGACAGTTTGGGGATGCAGCCAAAATTGCTTATCGGCGGCACGGTGGCAGGATTGCTCTTTGCCTATGTCGTGCGGTTTCTCACTGTCGCCTTCAACAGCACACAGGCGGGCTTGGAGAAAATTCACCCGACCCTGGATGATGCGGCACGTATGCTGGGGGCACGGCCTGTGCGCGTTCTGAGCGCTGTCCATCTGCCGCTGCTGCGCGGCCCGCTCCTCGCCGGGTTTTTGCTGGTCTTCATCGATGTGATGAAGGAACTGCCAGCAACACTTCTGTTGCGCCCGTTCAACTTCGAGACACTGGCAACCCGCACCTACCGGCTGGCTTCCGATGAGCGGTTAAGCGAGGCGTCCACCTCGGCGCTACTCATTGTGATGCTGGGATTGATCCCGACCATCATGCTGAGCATTTCCATTGCACGCGCGTCCTTTCGGCGGCCCGGTTGATCCGAGCCACCGCATGCATGTTTCTCTGCCCCTAATTGCCTGAGAGCACGAGATCTTTTTTAAGATGTTTGCCCGCGACGTAGAAATGATACGCCGCCCAGACATTGACGAGGGAGAAAGAGGCCAATGCATAGCGCAGTCCCTCCTTGCCATAGGTGGGTTCCAGTATGTCCGCTAACATGCCCACCGCCAGCGGTCCAAGGCCAAGGCCGATAATGTTGATGATGAACAGAAGAATGCCCGCAGCCACGGCCCGCATGCGCAGCTCCACCAGTCCTTGGGTCTGGCTAAAGGTGGTTGCCTGATAAAAGTTTCCGAGAAAAACCGGCACGATCATCGCCACCAGAGCGATCGTCGACGTCGAGCCCAGATAGGCAAAGACGTTAAATGGTGTCGCGATAAAGAGTGCGATGGCCGTGGTCCATAAATACCAGCTGGTCTTTTTTGCCCCCAGCCTGTCTGCCAGATACCCACCAAGCGCGATGCCGATGCCACCCGGAATGCCAAGAATGAGACCAAACCAGGTGCCGATCTCGCCCGTTGTCATACCAAATGAGCGGATCAGGAAGGCAGGCACCCAGGTCACAACGCCGTAGCCGACAAAGGCGGTTAGAGCAGCGGCGAAGGCCAGATGACGAAAGGAAGGCTTCGCCCACAGAAAGGCAAGCGTCTCGAGAATGCTGGGCTGGTCTGAGGTAGCCACCCGACCCTCTGCCATGCCCCGCTCTGGTTCCCGCATGGTAAAGCGCACCAATACGGCAAGCGCCAGTCCTGGAATGCCCACGACAAAAAAGGCGACCCGCCAGCCGAAATACTCGTTGATCCAGCCACCTGCAAACAGACCGAACATGATGCCGACCGGGATGCCGAGGGAGTAGATGCCAAGCGCTGTCGCGCGTTGTTCTGCTGGATAATAGTCGGCGATGATGGAGTGCGCGGGAGGGCTACACCCAGCCTCGCCAATGCCCACACCAATGCGAGCTGCCAGCAGATGCCAGAAGTTGAGAGCGAGGCCCGACAAGGCGGTCATGATGCTCCAGACACCCAGCGCGGCGGCGATCAGGTTCCGTCTGTTGCTGCGATCTGCAAACCGCGCAATGGGAATGCCCAGCGTTGCGTAGAACAAGGCAAAGGCAAAGCCCGTCAGGAATCCCATCTGGGTATCGCTGAGGTCCAGTTCCGTTTTGATCGGCTCGATCAGGATGGACAGGATCTGTCGATCAATGAAGTTGAACGTATAAACAACAACGAGTAGTGCGAGCACATAGTGGCGCGCACCATGTGCCCGTTCTTTCAAAATGCTTGTCGTCATGACCCCCCCAGAGTGCAAATATGGAAACACTCTAACAAAAAGAGAGCATGAAGAAAGAGGGGATGCGCATGTTCTCAAGCGTGTGGGGGAACGTGCGTGATGCCGGTCAGCAGGATTTCCAGCAAGATGTCGGGCTTTCCCCAATTGTGGCCACTGATGGTGACCATGTTGTGGGTGATCCCGTTCAACGCGCAGATCAAAGCATTGAGTCTATCCGTTTGTTGGGCACGCGGTGTGTCGGGAGCCAGGTCGGCCAGTAAAGTTGAAAACACCTGGTAGCGACCAAGGATTGACGTCGCGTTCATGTAGGAGCCGACATCGTCCTGAGAGACGCCTTCTGCCATGAACACCATTCGGTAGCGTTCCGGATGAGCAACCCAGTAGTCGATATAGTGGAGAGCGGCCGCCCTCAACCGGGACTCTGGACTGCCGCGCCTGTGTGCCAGCGCGTCGAGCTCATCAAACAGTTCTGAAAAAAAGTCGCTCCAGATGTGCTGCAGGATGCCGTTCTTGCTGCTGAAGTAGCTATAGAGCGTCTTTGGCGTCACTTCTGCTTCTTGCGCCAGACGGCGCATGGAGACGGCACCATACCCTTCTGCATAAAACAGGCGTCGCGCCGCCTCCGCAATGCGCTGCTTCCCCGCTTCAATGTCGGTGCGCGAGAGAGGAGGCCTGCCGCGGCGTGTGCTCTTGGACCGGGTCATTTTTCGCTTCTTTGCAGGTTACGGGTCGCCCAATACCTGGCGCCGACGTTTCTTTGAGCGTCGCCCTTGAAAGTGCCGGGACTAATATATAAATAACACGTGTAGTAATTAAATAGCAAGGGACCGAGCGCATGAAACAGGTTGATTCCAAAGTGTTACGAACAGTATTGCTCCTCGCCGGCGCGTTCATCACTTTCACCGGTGTGAACATCGCATTTGGCGGTATCACAACTTTGGGTCTCCAGGGTCCGAGTGATTTTTTGTTAGTAACAGATCCCGCTGCCTATGCCCTGCAAGACAGTCATGTCAGGTTTCTCGGCGGCCTCTGGCTCGGGATCGGCTTGCTGTTCCTGGCGGCCACCCGCTATCTGCTGCAACTGGCTGAGGCTCTCAAACTGGCCTTTGCCTTGATATTCATCGGTGGTCTGGCGCGCCTGACAATGATGCAGCCGGATGTAACTTTCGGGCCGGACATCGGACCGTCCTTCGCGGCCGAATTGATCGTAATGCCCATCCTGTTTATCTGGGTGTCGCGGGTCAGACGGAAACACGCCGTCGATTAACAACGACGATGGTCTTGCGCAGAGGTCTGGATTTTATCCAGAGATCAGGAAAACGCCGACCGCATTGAGGGTCATCAGAATTGTTCCCATGAACAGATTGGTGTCCACAAGGGTGACCGTCCCAAAAATGTTGAACCGAAAAGGTTTGATCCCGTTCACGTCTTTAAGGGCCCCATCATAAAGAAACATGGTCGCCAATGTCCCATAGAAGCTGGCACCCCAAACAAAATTGAGACAAGCGGCGATCCAGATGTGAGTGAGGTAGTCGGCACTGTTACTCCATAGAAGGAACAGAATGGTGGCGGAAACACCCGCTTGGGAAAGTACCTGCCACACAACGTGGAACCGGGCGTGGGGGGGCCAAAGCGGGTTGGTCACATGGGTCTTGTTGAAATCTGCGAACATCGGTCCAATACCGATCGCAAGTGCGACGAGCGAAAACAAAATACGCGCTACAAGATTTTGATCGAATACCGGGTCCATGACGACCTCCCTATTGGTTCTGGCTCAAATAAGTCCTGCGTAAGAGCCGCCATCCATCTGCAAATTCTGACCTGAGATAAATCCTGCCTGCGAGCTGCAAAGAAAGGCGCAGGCATCGCCAAACTCGGCCGGGGTGCCAAACCGTTTCGCAGCAATGGTCTCTGTTATCTCTGCGCGCGCTTCCTCGTAGGTGATGCCTTTGAACGCCACGGCGAGTTCGGCCATTTGTTTCTGCCTGTCCGTATCAAAACGTTCAGGGAGCAAATTGTTGAGGGTCACGTTGAAGGCGGCGACTTCTTTGGAGAGGCCTTTAGAGAGCGCTGTAAGGCCCGAGCGGGCAGCAGTTGAAAGGCCCATAGCCCCGAGCGGTGACTTCACCATAGCTGACGTGATGTTCACGATGCGGCCAAACCGCCGCTCTTTCATGCCCTCAATCACAGCCTTGATCATAAAGACCGGGGCAAGAAGGTTTGCGTCCAGCGCTGCCTGCCATTCCTCGACGCCCCATTGCTGGAACGCCCCCGGTGGCGGCCCTTCGTTATTGTTGACAAGGATGTCGGCCTCGGGGCTGGCGGCAAGGAGAAGGGTGCGTCCCTCTACTGTGTTGATGTCTGCAAGGACAGCCGTGACAGAGCCGCAGGAGAGGGCCTGCATTTCAGCTTTGGCGGCGTTCAGGGTCTCCTCTGTCCGGCCATTAATTGTCACATCACAGCCCTCGCGCACCAGCGCGGTCGCACAGGCTTTCCCCAGACCGCGCGATGAGGCGCAAACGATCGCTTTCTTACCTTGAAGGCCGAGATCCATGATTTTTCCTCTTAATCTGTCCGGGCGAGAAGGCGCCCCACCTTGTCGCTAAGAAAAGCGGCAGCATCTGCCGGGGGTGTGCCGCAGCGGAGCGCAATGTGAGCGTCGGGGCGCACCAGCAAAGCACCATCAAGGGGAAGGTTGGTGAGCTGCGTCCACTCGTGGGTTCGGTCAGCAAAGTCCCGGCCTTCGGTGAAGCATGCAATCGGCACGTCCAATGTGTTGGCCGCCCTCACCCAGGCATCTGCGTCCGGGCCGGCGATGAGCGAGTAGGTGTTGCAGGGAAGGTGAGAGAGAAGAGAGCCAATCACGCCGTCGCGCCACACCCAGCGATGGGGGAGGGGGGCGCCTGTGTCGTGAGAGGGCACATAGGCACTGATATCGACATCACCTGGGTCTTGCAGAGCGGGCGCGTCGATGACAGCACCAGAGCTATAGCGGTACCCAAGTTGTAAATTGAGGCTATCGAAATGCGGACGTTGCGCTTCAACGGCCAGAGCGAGGTCTGGAAAAGCGTCCGGGTTCGCACAGACAGCGTTGAAATGGTCTTTGGTTTTTTCAGGATCGGGACCGTACAGCGCCGCCAGAAGCTCGAATATCTTGCCAGAGTTTTCCAGGCTCTGCTGACAGTTGATTTGCGCAACCGGACGGCGTTCTGTTTCATACGTGTCCAACAAGGCAGGCCCAGCCCAGCCTTTTTCAACCGCAGCGATCTTCCAGGTAATATTCTGTACATCCCCGATGCCGGCATTGAGCCCAAGCCCCCCTGTCGGCGGGTACCGGTGGGCTGCATCGCCAACCAGAAAGACACGGCCGTCGCGGTAACGTTCCGCCACCTGCGCGCACATGCTCCAGGGGCCAACATTTTTGATTTTGATATCGGGAAGCGTGGTCCCAACCGCCTTTTCAACCAGCGCAATGCATGTTGTTTCATCAAAACTATCGGCGGGAGCCGAAGCAGGATCAAAACTATGCATCAACACCCAGGTTTTGCCTTGGTCATAGGCAATGAGAACGCCTGCATTTTCCGGATCAAACAGAAAGTGGAGAATACCAGGCCGCGTGGCCGTGATAGAGCGAAGGTCCGCCTCGAAATGGATCATCAAATGATGTTGCAGGTCTTCTGGTCCCTCAAGCGCGATACCAAGCGCTGTGCGGAGCCGTGAACCTGCGCCGTCGGCTGCGAGCACATACTGGCTCTTCACTTGCAGCACTGTGCTTGAACCACGCTGGGTGAGATCGCTGACAACACCATCATCAGTCTGGTTGACCTGGGTGCATTCACAGCCCCGCAGAAGTCCGACATTCGGGCACTGCTCCAGCGTTGCAGCGAGGAGCGTTTCAAAATCAGGTTGTGCAATGTTGCAAAGAGGGTAGGGAGTGTATTCCTTCACGTCATCCTGTTGGCGCTCATAGGGAAGATGTCCAAACTCGGTGCCGTTGAGTTTCGACAGAAACCGCACCCACCCAGCCTCGCGGGGGTCTGCGCCGGTTTCCCGAATGGATTGCGCCGCGAGCCCGAAACTCTCGCAGATTTCCAATGTCCGCGAATTCACCGCGTGGGCCTTTGGCGCCGTCATCCGCTCGAACCGTCGGTCCACGATGAGCGAGGAGAGGCCATGTTTTGACAGCATCAAGGCAGCCATCTGGCCAACCGGCCCTGCTCCGACGATGAGAACTTGTGTTTCCAGCATGACCATTCCAATAAATGAGAGTAGTCTCAAAAATGAGATTTATCTCAAATTCCGTTTTTGTCAACCGCGAAACACGGTAGAGTGGCTGGGAAGGTTGGGCGGTGGAGAAACGAGACAGGCGCAGATGAAGGCACAGCATCATTTTCAGGCCGACACAAAAGGCCTCGGAAAGCGGGCGAGAACGCGGGCTGCTTTGCTCGATGGGGCAATTTCTGTCATCGCGGAAAAGGGCATTACCAACGCCAGGATTACCGACATTACGGATCAGGCAGGGCTCGCGAACGGAACTTTCTACAACCACTTTGCTGACAGGGAGCAGATCCTCCGGGAAGTTGCCTATGGCATAGCGCAAGAGGCTGGGCGTGAGATTGATGAGAGCATAAGGGCTCTCAAAGAGGCGCCCGCACGCGTGGTGACGGCAACATGGCGCTTTATTTCCCTGGCGTTGGAAGAGCCGGAATGGGGCTCTGTCTTGATCGGGGCTGTTGAACATATGCCCGCCATTCGCAAAGATGTTCTGCAATATCTGCGCGGCGATTTGGAAAAAGGCATTGCGCAGGGTGTTTTCGACATCAATCTGACCCCCTTCCTGCTGGACCAGATCGGCGCAATGGTTGTTGTGTCCATTCGTACCCAGATGGAATTCGGTGTGGACACCGAGAAGACCGCCGAAACCTGTGAGAATATCCTAAGGCTCTGTGGTCAGACACCAAGTGCAGCACGCCGCACCGTTGCAAAAGTGCTGAAGAGTGCTTAGTTGATTTTCCAGAGAGATTTGCACAATGTGGCCTGGTGATTGACAGGCCTTTTGGGGGAAGCATCATGTACACGCGTGCCTTGAGATTGATCTTTTGTTTTGTTTTTGCTGTGGGGTTTGTGACGGTTCAAGCGACCACGCTCCAGGCCGAAACCCTTCAAACCGTTGAAGCAAACGGCATCACCTTCAGCTACATCGAGGAAGGAACGGGTCCTCTCATTTTGCTGCTGCATGGCTATCCTGAGTCAGCACGCAGTTGGCACGTTGTTCAAAACCGATTGGCAGCCGCGGGTTACCGCGTCGTTGCCCCCTTCACCCGCGGCTATTCCCCCACGGGGTTTGCGGAAGACGGCGACTACAGCGTTCGGGCTCTGGGCGCAGATGCCATCGCTCTGATTGAAGCGCTGGGCGAGACCCAGGCTGTTCTGGTTGGCCACGATTGGGGCGCATCGACGGTCTACGAAGCAGCGACCCTGTCACCAGAGCATGTTGTAAAGCTGGTAGCGCTTTCTGTGCCGCATCCGTTGGCTGTCGGCGATGACCCAACCATTCTGTTAGAGGCACCTCATTTTGTGTACTACCAGTTGCCCTTCATCCGGCAATGGGTTGCCATGAATGATTTCCAGCATATCGACGCCATTTATGAGGAATGGTCCCCAACTTACGATGTGCCCGAAAGTGTTCTGGCCGACATCAAACGCACCTTCGCAGAGCCAGGCGGGCTCGATGGCGCCTTGGGGTACTATTGGTCTTTGTTTGATGAAGAGCTAAATGAAGGCCGTGCCTCGAGCCCGGAAACCGTGATCACCATGCCAACGCTTGTCATCGCGGGCACCGCAGATGGCGCGGTCAGTATTGAGCGTTATGCAGCAGCGGAACCCGCATTCGTTGGTGGCTATAAATTCGCGGCTCTAGAAAACATTGGCCACTTCCCTCAGCTTGAAGCGCCGGAGGAAGTGGCCAATCTGATTTTGGATTTTCTCAAAGACTGAACGTCCTCAGCTCTAGCTTGCTAGGGGGCGTCCCCTAGCGGTAGCTCGCTAAGGCGACGTCCCCCAAGCC
>CAZFHW010000016.1:13172-14918 GCA_964518885.1 uncultured Parvibaculum sp.
TCGCGCAGTTCGCGCTTCAAGAATTTGCCACTGGCATTGCGGGGCAAGGGGTCAGCCTGCAGCCAGATGAAGCGCGGAATTTTGTACGCTGACAGCTTGTTCTTGCAAAATGCCCGAATTTCTTCGGCCGACACGGATGCGCCAGCGGCGGGCACAATTACCGCACCAACTTCTTCGCCCAGGCGGTCGTCAGGCACGGAGAAGACAACACATTCTGCTACAGCATCATGCTCAAAGATCGCACTCTCTACTTCGGAGCAGAAAACGTTCTCGCCACCGCGCAGCACCATGTCCTTGGCTCTGTCGACAATGAAGATAAAGCCATCCTCGTCGATTTTGACAATGTCACCTGTGCGAAGCCAGCCATCAACAATGGCTTCTTTGGTGTCGTCTTCGCGGTTGAGATAGCCCTTGATGACAGGAGCCCCTTTGACACAAAGCTCACCCGCCTGTCCGGATTTTACCTCGTCTCCGTTGGCATCAATGCATTTGGTCTCGAAGGTCGGCATGGCGCGTCCGGCACTGGCAGGCTTATCAACAAAAAAGTCGGAGCTGATGGAAGTGATGATGCCGCATGTTTCGGTCATCCCATATCCAGTCGCAGGTCTTGCATTCTCAACCGTCTCATCAAGCTTGCCGACAAGGTCCGGTTGCAGTTGGGCGCCACCCCCGCCGATAGAAAGCAGGCTGGATGTGTCGGTTGTGGAGAATTCGGGATGAGCAATAAGCTCGCGTGACATCACCGGCACACCGCTCAAAGTCGTAATCTTCTCACTTTCAATCAGACGCAGGGCTTCACCCGCATCCCAGCGGTACATGTGAACCAGCTTGCCGCCTGAAAGGGTCACAGCATGGGCAACGCAATTGTTGGCGGTGACATGGAAAAGCGGTGTCGCGACAAGTGCCGTCGTTACAACGGGTGTCGCCGTCAGAAAGGTTTTCTCATCGCTTGCGACTTTGGCAAGGGCCAATCCTTGAACTTGAGCAGAGAAAGCAATGTTCATGATGTTGTTGACACAACCGCGGTGGGTGAGCTGCGCACCTTTCGGCAGGCCTGTCGTGCCAGAGGTATAAAAAATACAGGCATCGTCGTCCGGGTCGATGGTGATTTGTGGAAGATCGGCGGCAAGATCCGATGGTGTCGCAATGACATCCGCCCAGGCCGTCACGCCCGGTGTTCCGTGCAATGTTTCGGGGAGGCGCACCCCTGCGATCTTGAGATCGGGGAGTGCGGTGCGGATTTCAAGAAGCCGCTCCAGCCGTTCGCCGTCACATATGATGACCTTGGGAGCGCTGTCTTCCAGGCCATACTGCAATTCACCCGGCACCCACCAGGCATTTATGCCGACGGCAACGGCACCAAGCGACAGGATTGCCCAATAGGCCAGCATCCATTCTGGATAGTTGCGCATGGCGATGGCCACCCGGTCATGCTGACCGACGCCCTGGGCGCTAAGCCAGACAGCAATGGATTTCACTTGCGCGTGGGCCTGGTTGTAGGTCCAGCGTTCGTCCTTGTAGACGAGATAGTCGCTGTCGCCGTGTGCTGCGGACAGCTGCCACATGTCGTTTAGGCTCGCAGGAGCAAGTTTGAACGATTTGATCGTCCGGCCTAAGGCCTCAACTGTGTCGACCTCAAACATCTGACCCGGTGCTGTAAGTTCCGCCCAGGCGGTGTCCAGTTCCCTGTACATTGTCTGCTCTATCTCCCCAAAATGGATTTTCTTCTTCGATACCCGCCTTTGC
>CAZFHW010000016.1:15018-18877 GCA_964518885.1 uncultured Parvibaculum sp.
GAGAATTTGGCTCGAAACTAGAGTTGGACGGTAGACCCCACAGTCCAGTGCCGGATTTTGTCGAGCAACATGCCTATATCAATGGGTTTGGACAGATAATCATTCATACCCGCCTCAAGGCATTTTTCCCGGTCGCCGGTCATTGCACTTGCCGTGATGGCGATGATGGGCACGTCAGCAATAGGGCCGGAAAGTTTCCGGATGCGGCGTGTGGCCTCCATTCCGTCCATATTGATCATCTGCACATCCATCAAAATGACGTCATAGGGTAGGGAGCGGGCAGCTGCCAGAGCTTCCCGGCCATCCCCGACGGTATCGATCGTCATTGGATATTTTTCCAAGGCACTTTGAATGAGCGTCAGGTTGACGGGGTTGTCGTCGACCACAAGGACACGGCATTGGGTGCGCTCTCCACCTGAGCGAGGCGCACCAGTGTTCTGCTCGGAATTTTTGACGCCCAGGGGATCCTGTAGGGTTAGGGGTGTCGGTGCTGAGGGGGGCTCTGTTTTTTTCTTGGGCGCAGGCATTTCTCCCAAAAGCTTCCTCAACGTCTGTACCAATCGGCGCTGGCTGACGGGCTTGGGCGCCGTCGCCGCAAAACCCCATTCTTGCGCCTGTATTGATGTTGCAATGCCGGAGGAAGAGAGGATGAGTTTCAGGGGTGCAATTCTCTCGTCCGCTTTTATCAAGGCGGCCAGTTCCACGCCATCCATTCCCGGCATCATGTGGTCGATGATGGCCACATCAAATGGTTTTCCTGCGTCCTGCGCCTTGAGGATGGCGTCGCAAGCGTGCGTTGGGTCCTCGACCGTTTCAACCCGACAGCCATACCCTGCGAGCATCAGTCCGATAACACGCAGATTGACCTTGTTATCGTCCACCACAAGGATGCGCCGCCCACGTATCTGCTGGGCGTCGGAAGAGTCCAGAAAACGCACATCGTCCTCACTTTTGAGGACGATCCGGATCTTGAAAGTGCTGCCTTCGCCCGGCGTGCTGCTCACTTCCATTGTGCCGCCCATGAGTTGGACAAGGTCATTGCAGATTGAAAGCCCAAGACCGGTGCCGCCATATTCGCGGGTCGTGGAAATGTCGCCTTGCGAAAAACGGTCGAAAAGATGTTCTTGTTGTTCTGCCGAAATGCCAATACCGGTGTCGGAAATGCTGAACGTTAGGGCGACTTTGTCCCCGGGGAGCCGGTCCTCTAGCCTGACCTCCAGCGCGATGCCCCCCTCTTCGGTGAACTTGATTGCATTGCCGATAAGGTTGAGCAGGATTTGCCGGATGCGGCCAGAGTCGCCGATCAGCGGAACCATGATGTTGGGGTCGACATAGGAGACAATCTCAAGGTCTTTGGTATGCGCCCGGACAGACATCAAGGACATGACAGAGCGCACCATCCGTTCGAGATTGAAATCTGTCTCTTCAAGTTCAAGAGCGCCTGCTTCGATCTTCGAGACATCGAGAATGTCATTCAGAATAGAGAGCAGGGACTCACCGCTATCGGCAATTGTGTCGACAAAGCCATGTTGGCGTTCGGTGAGAGTGGAATCCTTCAGCAGGCTGGCAAAGCCTAGAACCGCATTGAGCGGCGTGCGTATCTCGTGGCTCATATTTGCCAGGAATTGGGATTTTGCATGTGAGGCCGCTTCGGCAGACTTCTTGGCCTCGCGAAGTTCTCGCCGCCGTATCAGGTCCACAGTTATATCGGTAGATGTCGCAACCCTGTTGCCGCTGCTCATCTGCCAATAGGTGATAAGCACTGTTCGGCCATCGTCGACAGGCAGTCGCATTGGCTCGCCGGAGAGCAACTGGCCAACGAATTCGTCCGCAAAGGCGTCAATGTCATCCACCAGCGACAGGTCTGCTCTGGCTCTAATGGTTTCTAGAACCGCGTCCTTGAGAGTGCCGCCATTTTCCAGCACTTCGTACCAGGCAGCGAAATCTTTGCGGGCTTGGGAATTGGCAAACAAGACCTGAAAGTCTTCTGTGAAAACACCAAAACCGTCCGTTAGCGTTTCGATGGCCTCTGAAAACAGTGAACCCAGGTCAGCCACGTCGTTTCCGTGGCTCGCATTGTCTACCGTTGCCTCATTCATTCAGCAATCCCCCCATACCGTCGCATATGCAAGCAGTTTAGGGTTAAAAATCGGCTAATGTTTGTGTAGAGACGCGACATTGGGAGTGTGGACTAGTCAAATTGCTCTAAATACTTGCCGCCTGGAAGGTCCGATAGGCAGTTCCCGATGGGCCGACGGAATGAAAAGATGTAACGGCGTCGCCGGAACCCTGCCTAAGGAGACTACTCATGGCCTATGATTGCTTCACTTTACCCACCCCACCCAGTGATCAGGTGCCCATGGTGCATCGGTGGCAAGGCACAAATGCTCCCTCGGCAGTGCTCGTCATTGCGCACGGGATGGGGGAGCATGGTCTTCGGTATGCGCGCTTTGCCGATGCGATGGTCGCGGAAGGCTTTGTGGTCTACGCAAATGACCATCGGGGACATGGCCTGACAGTGCAGCGCGAAGATCAGCTTGGAGACTATGGAGAAGCAGGGTGGGCCGGTCTGGTCTCTGATCAACGAGCGGTTATCGAGAAGGCAAAAGCGGATTTCCCTGGATTGCCCGTTATCGTGTTGGGACACAGCATGGGGTCAATGGTTGTGCAGCACCTGCTGACCGAGACCAGCGATCTTGTTGACGCGGCAGCTCTGAGTGGCACCACCGCAGTGGATATCATGGCCGCAGCGATGGCCGATCCAGACGTGAATGTTTTCGATGCAATGAATGATGCCTTCAAACCAACCAGAACGGATTTTGACTGGCTGAGCAGGGACGAGGCGGAAGTGGATGCGTATATTGCGGACCCGCTGTGTGGTTTTACAGTAGATGACACCTCCACCGCTGGACTTGGCGAGGCTGGGGTAGCCTTTTCCACGCCACAAGCGATAGGGAATATCCGCAAGGATTTGCCACTCTACGTTTTTTCCGGCGACAAAGATCCGGTCGGCCTAAACGGCGAACTGGTCGCCTTGGTCGCACAAAGATACCGCGACGCGGGCATCGCGAATGTAGAGCTCAAACTCTATGAAGGGGCGCGTCATGAGGTGCTGAACGAGACGAATCGCTCAGAAATAACCGCCGATTTCGCCGCGTGGGCGCACCGCACCCTGCTTTAGGGTGGTTTTTCTAGTTCACCCTTTTGGCCAGTAAAAAACGCCGTATTCCGTCATTTCAGTGGGATAGGCGTTCTTTTTTCATCATGTGATTGTGCAGGATTGATCTTCATTCTGGGCCGGATGCACACCTTTTTGTGTAATTTCCAGAATTTTTCTGTGTAACATGAGTGCACTGCACCATGAATGGTAACCAGCAGAGGCCTCGCGAATGAGTAACTTGAAAAACGCAACGCAGATGATGGATGACGCGACCTCCTATGATGAATGGAGAGAAGCGGCAAGCGATCATGATGCGTTGTCGGGCGCTGATGAATGGAAGAAGCGGGAACATAGTAACCGCTACGACTATGCAACCATCCGCGAACGTCTGCGCGAAATTCGCAAAGCCCGCAGAGCGGGGGATGATCGCGCCCTGCTCTTTGCCCTGAACGAAGGCATTCACGGCAATCTGGGGGGCATGGGCAAGGCGTCTCTTTACACGCGCTCAAAGTTTGGGACCAAACGCCTGATCACGGATTACGTCGAGGAAGTGACAGAGGCGCTGGACCACATCGCGAAGGTCCGCTCAAACATCATCTCCAAAGCAGAGAAGAAAGATTTTTTCCATCGCGCAAGCCATTGTTTTGGACGCTCAGCATTGATGCTGAGTGGTGCGGGTGCCCTGGGACCGTTCCATAT
>CAZFHW010000016.1:18977-31979 GCA_964518885.1 uncultured Parvibaculum sp.
TTTCCGGGTCGAGTGCAGGCGCTCTGATCGCCGCTATTGTGGGAACCCACAGCGATGAGGATCTCAAACCTTTCTTCGACGCAGATGTTGGTATTGAAGCACCCATTGAACAGATGGGCCTGACGTCTGTGTTGGGATGGCGGGATCGCATTCAGACAGAAGACCTGCGCGAGATGGTGGAGGCGTGGATCCCCGATGTGACATTTGCTGAAGCCTTTCAGATGACCGGACGCCACATCAACATCTCGGTTGCCCCCTTTCGGAAAATGCAGGCCTCACGGCTCCTGAACGCCATAACCTCGCCCAACGTGTTGCTGCGCGATGCCATCATGGCTTCCTGCGCCGTGCCCGGTGTTTTCCCACCCGTTATGCTGATGGCCAGAGACGCAGATGGTGAAAAGCAACCCTACCTGTCAGACATGCGTTGGATAGACGGCTCCGTCACCGATGATCTGCCCGCCAAACGCTTGGGGCGGCTCTATGGGGTCAATCATTTCATCGCCAGCCAGACAAACCCGATCATCCTCTGGACGATCCGCAATCCAAATGGAGACGGTGGCTTGTTTGCCAATCTCTGGGATATGAGCAGCCGAGCAAGCAAAGAGTGGTTCAAGGTGACCCGTAAATTTGCTGACAGGGCCACACGCGCGTTTCCCAATGCGAATTCTGCCGTTAACATGTTTCATTCGGTTGCGCTGCAGGAATACACAGCCGACATCAACATCATTCCGCGATACCGTTTCTGGGATCCCCGCAAATTGTTGGCGCCACTCGATCAGGAAGAAATGCGTTATCTGATCGATGAAGGCGAAGCGGCAACCTGGCCACAGGTAGAGATGATCCGAAACTGCTCGACCATTAGCCACACACTCGACGGCATCCTGGAAGATATCGAGGGTGATGTCGTCGGGCTCTATCGCCCAAACTCTACGCCCGCCGCCCCGAAGATGGTCGCAAACGGCTAACCAGGGTCGGCCTCCGACCCTGTTGTCATACGCAGAAGGCCTCTAAAGGCCGTACGCGCGGTGGCACCGTGCTGCACGACGTTGAAAACCTCCGCGGCAATCGGCATGTCGACGCCGAGCTCCGTGGCCATTTTCATGACCACTGGTGCACTTTTTACCCCTTCAGCAACCATGTGCATCTCATCAATGATTTGTTCGAGCGTTTGCCCTTGGCCAAGCCGTTCACCCACATGCCGGTTCCGGCTTTGAGGGCTGGTGCAGGTGGCGATCAGATCTCCTGTACCCGCAAGGCCGGCAAAGGTTTCAGGGCGTCCGCCAAGCGCGACACCAAGCCGTGTCAACTCAGCGAGGCCACGTGTGATGACCGCCGCTCTTGTATTGTCACCAGCGCCAAGACCGTCACCCATACCAACAGCGATAGCGATGATGTTCTTTAGGGCACCGCCGAGCTCGCACCCGATCAAATCATTGTTCGTATAAACGCGAAACAGGCCGCTCTGAAAAACCGGGCGCAACCAGTTGCAGATGGTTTCATCTTCCATAGCCAGGACACTTGCGGCGGCGGACCCCGCCATAATCTCCCGCGCGAGGTTGGGCCCTGTCAGCACACCGGGAGGGTGGCCCGGCAGGACCTCCCCAATAATCTGCGTCATGCGCATCGAGGTGTCCTGCTCAAGACCTTTGGCCAGGCTGATAACTGGAACCCATGGCCGGATGAAGGGCTTGAGATCCACCAGCACTTTGCGAAACTGTTGCGAGGGAATGCCCATGACCACAACATCCGCATCGCTCACCGCCTCTTGGAGGGAGGTTGTCGCCGTCAAGGTGTCGGGTAATTTCGCGTCTGGCAGGTATTTGCTGTTGGTGTGAAGGGTATTCACCTCGGTCGCGCTGTCGGGATTGCGCAACCACAGCCTGGTTGTCGCATTCCTCGCCAGGAGTGCCGCCACGCTTGTGCCCCAGGATCCACCGCCAAGGACACTCACCTTCAGGTTCATCGGATTGTTGCGTTCTTGTCGATTGCGGACCTGGTCACTCATGTGGTTGGCGTCTCCCCTTATTGATTAGTAAGAGTTGATGTTACGCACAAGCGGTAGCGGCTGCCAACTCATGCTCTCCGCACCCATTTTATAAAATTCCACAAAAAAGACGCTCCGACGGGAAGTTGCGCTGGCTCTTGGTGAGGCTCTCTGTGTACGATCAAAAGAGAAACATACCTTTCTGATTATTTGTCAGTCGTTCTCGGGGACACTCAGCTGATAGAGACAAAGAGAGGGACCAAGATAGGGCCGGTCAGACCGGACAGGGAGAACGCCTAAGCTCCGAAGACAAGGCCCGTACCGTCGGGCCGAAGAGGCAGAGGGAATGTGACGACATATGCGCCGAATTTCGAATACCGACGCTACTTTCTATTATGCAGATACGCGCCGGACGCCAAGTGTGGTGGGCGCCTTGATGATTTACGACCAGTCGACCGCTGGACGGCAGAAGGTTCGTTTCAAGGAAATATTGAGTTGGATTGAAGACAGACTTCATTTGTGGGCGCCGTTCACGCAACGTTTGGTGCGCGTCCCGTTTGACCTGGACCTGCCTTATCTTGCAGAAGATCCAAATTTTGACGTGGAGTTTCACGTTCATCATCTGTCGCTACCCAAACCAGGCGACTGGCGGCAACTTTGTATTCTGGCCTCACGGCTTTATTCCCGACCCTTGGACTTGAACAGACCGCTTTGGGAAATCAATGTCATTGAGGGGCTCGACAAGGTTGAAGGCCTTCCCAAAGGCAGTTTTGCCATCCTGGTGAAATTGCATCACATCGTTGTGGACGGGATGGGTGCGCTATCGCTGTTGACCTCACTCCATTCTGAAACCGAGATAGCGTCGCCACCAACCAAACCTTTGGAACAGGCCACCCCGGTGAAATCTCTGCCCAGTGACGGCGCCATGCTGACCAGAACCCTGCCGGGGCTCGCCCAGCAGCCTTTCAAGACCGTCAAGTCAGCCGTTTCTTTGATCCGGGGTGAGATGAGAGCGAGACGGTTGAAATCTGAGCACAATGTGGCGAGCGCCCCGTCCGCGCCCATGACCCGCTTTAACAAAGAGGTTTCGCCCTACCGGGTTTTTGACGCCGTGGATTTCAAACTTGATGATTTCCGCAGCATCAAGCGGCTGGTCGAAGGAGCTTCTGTGAACGACGTGGCAATCGCCGTGTGCGCCGGGGCGATGCGGAAATACCTGGGGGCCAAGGGGGAACTGCCCGATGAGTCTCTGGTTGCCATGTGCCCGATCTCCGTCCGGCCCTCGTCGGGGGGCGTGGATGTCGGGAACCAGATTTCTGACATGACCGTGGCGATGGGGACAGATATCGCCGATCCGCTGCAACGGCTTCAGGCGATCAAGATGCGTACCGATGACGCCAAACAGCTGGCCCAGATCCGTGGGGCGGATATGCTTGAGCATGTTGTTGGTCTTGTCAGCCCGGCCACCGCCTCCTGGTTCTTCCGATCTGCCGAAGGCATGAAGTGGGTCGCCCGGGTTAAGCCGGTCTGCAACACATTTGTGTCAAACGTGCCAGGTATCCGGACCGACATGTATTTTTGCGGGGCGAAACTGGTTCAGTCCTACGGCCTTGCCCCGCTTGGCGATGGCATGGGTATTTTCCATACCATCTCAGGGTTCAAGGAACAGCTGTCCGTATCAGTCACCGCGTGCCGGTCTATGCTGCCCGACCCGGCGGTCTACGCCGAGTGCATACGAGAATCTTTTGAAGAGTACCGCTCCCTAATCGAGGATGGGGGAGAAGACCAGACCGTCGTTTATCTGGAATGAAAAGGCCCGTGCTCCTCGGCAAAGCCAAAGCGCTTTAGCCAGCAGAGCATGAACAAAAGAGCCTGATCTTCAGGTGTTGTGGGGACACACAGGAAAGTCAGAGTGGGAGGCCCCGATGGGGGCGGGAGGAGAAAAGAGTGTCGGAAAACGTTGTTCTGCAGATGCCTGAAGTTGAGACAAAAACGGTCTTCCTGGTGGAAGCCGGGAGTACATTTGAGCTCAATCGCATTAAAAAGTGGATTGCGGAACACAGCCAGCACGGCGGGGCGAATGCCAGGATTGTCGTCATCGGTGATGGCAGGGGTAATGGGCACCAGGAACTGAAAGATGTATTGAATAGTGGGGAATTGGGGGGCGACCCCTGGCTGCAACCCCTGCGCGTCATCTGGAAGCCCAGTGAAGACGTTCGCACCGGGGCATCTTTTCTCCGTAGCTTTCTTGCCAACAAGTTTGAGAAGCCAGGACGGATACGCCAACGGTTGATGAACCCGTCAGGCCCTGACCGGCTGCAGGTCGCAGAAGGGCAAGGAGCCTTCCTGAGTGGGGTGAAAGAGCGTTTCGAGGAAACCTGGGGTGCGGAAGGTGTGCGCGAAACCAGGCTGCCGGAATTTGTCGCAAGGCAAGCCGTGATTGCGCTGGATCGTGCAGAACGCAGCATTCGTGGCGCCCGCTACAAGGTTGCCCGACTGCTCATGGGTGACATCATGTCCAGCCCGTCCTTTCAGCGTGACCTGGGCGCGCTCGCAGGGACATTGGGAAAATCTCTGTCGGAGGTTGAGGCCGAAACCAAAACCTATCTGGATGAGATGAGTGCGCGCCAGACGCCGGTCACACTGGATATTGCCATGGGTCTTTATCGCCGGGCGTGTCGCAGTGCCCACGATGCCGATATCGATTATGTCCCGGCAGAGCTTGATGCGCTACGCGAGTGGATGGATGAGGCGCCGGTTGTCCTGCTGGTTACGCACAAGTCCATGCTCGACACGATGGCCGTGTCGACGGTGTTGTTTGACCATAATATTCCCGTACCGCTTACTTTTGGGGGGATCAATCTCAACACGTTTGGGATCGGGTGGATTGCTGCCAATGCGGGCATTATTTTTCTCCGCCGCGCATTTCAAAATAACGACATCTACAAGGCCACTTTTCGCCGCTACGTTGACTACATGATCGAGAAGCGATTTTCTCTCATGTGGGCGCTGGAGGGAACCAGGTCGCGGACAGGCAAGCTGTTGCCCCCGCGCTATGGGTTGATGAACTATGTGTCGGAAAGCATCCTGCGAACCAAAATGCATGGCCTGCGGTTTGTGCCGGTTTCGGTTTCCTATGATCAGATAACGGAAGTCGACGACTACGTTAAGGAGCAGCGTGGGGAAGACAAAAAGCCCGAGGGGGCCAGCTGGATACTTCGCTTCTTGATGGGCAAAGGGTCTGAGCACAAAATCTACGTGCGCTTTGGCGAACCTGTACTGGCAACAGACGTGTTTCCGGCTGAAAAATTAAACGAGTCACTTTCAGGGGCCGACCGAAAAAAACTGGTCGAACAGGTGGCCATTCGTGTGGCCCGGCGCCTTAACGATGCAACTCCAATTAATCTCACCTCTCTGCTGACCCTTATCCTGCTGTCCAACGGGCCGCGTGCGCGCACCCTGGAAGGACTAACAAGCACGGTAGGGTCGTGGATGGATTTGGTGGATGCCCGCGAGATCCCCGTTGTCGGGGGTGATAAGCTGCGCACCTCCGAGGGAATCGAGACCACGCTGGCATCGCTGGAACACAATGGCGTGGTCACAAGACACGATTCAGGGCTTGGCGCGGTGTTTCGCATTAGCCCCGGCCAGTATCACAAAGCGGCCTATTATCGGAACACAGTGATCCACTATTTTGTGACGGACTCTTTGATCGAGCTGGCCCTGCTGCATGCGGCGGAGCAAAAGGATACAGAGCTCGCGTTCTGGCGTGAAATATTGGCCCTACGCGATCTCTTGAAGTTTGAGTTCTATTTCGCCACCCGGGAGGATTTCCTCAAGGAAGTGCGCGAAAAGCTGAGTGAGCGAAATCCCGATTGGCAAGCGGTTCTACAAAAAGGGGAGGCGTCCGCCCGTTCACTGCTGGACCAGTTTGAGCCGCTCGTTGCCCAAGGGGTTTTGCGATCCTTTATCGACGCTTATCAGGTGCTCGCCGACACGTTGTTGCAGCGTGGGGCAGCGCCGATTGAGGATAAGCGGGAGTTTGTGAAGGTCTGCATGACCCATGGCGCTCAGGCTCATTTGCTGCAACGGGTTTTTTCTGAGGAGTCGCTTTCAAAAACTCTTTACGAAACAGCCTATAAGCTGGCAGACCATCGGGGACTTGCCGCCTCAACGGACGGAAATATGGCCAACGACCGCAAAATATTTGCAGAACAGGTGCGCTCAGTCAGCCGCCGTCTCGATATTTTGTTGGGGCTCTCTGTCAGCCGCCAGACAGACTGAAGGATTAGGAACCATGCCGAGTTATCGTTTTCTGGTTGATGAGGTGGAAACCGGCCCGTCTGGACCACAGATTGCGGCCTTTTTCGACATGGACCGCACGCTGCTTTATGGATTTTCGGCGCAAGACCTGTTCGTTGAGCAGATCACCAGCGGCGAACTGGCCCTGGACGGGGTTATCGATCAGGTCGCGCAAGCCGTGAAATTTGCCCGAGGAAAAATTGACTTCGCCGAACTGGTAACCCGTACCGCCAAACATCTACGCGGGCAGCTGGATAGCCGCAATTATGATTTCGGCCGCCGGGTCTTTGAAAAACGGATTGCCTCGCGCATCTATCCCGAAGCCCGTCTGCTGATTGACCAGCATCTGAAAAAAGGCCACGTCGTCGTCATCGTCTCAGCGGCAACACCTTATCAGGTGGAGCCTGTGGCAAATGATCTCGGCGTTCACAGCTTCCTTTGCACCCATCTCGAGGTGAAAAACGGCATCTGTACGGGCAAGGTCATGGAACCAGCCTGCTACGGCGAAGGCAAGTCTATTGCTGTGCGCAATTTTGTTGCTGACCGGGATGTCGATCTATCGGAAAGCTATTTCTACACAGACGGCAAGGAAGACTTGCCGCTTCTGGAAATTGTCGGCAAGCCGCGTCCTCTCAATCCCGACAAAACCCTGTCCAACATTGCCAAGTCGCGCGACTGGCCAATTACCCGATTTGAGGGGCGGGGCCGTCCCACTGTCAAAGATGCAGTGCGGACCAGCATGGCCTATCTCAGCGCGGCGCCGGCTGCCGCCGCCGCCCTGTCAGCCTATTCACTGAACGGTTCAGCGCGTCAGGCCCGCAACCTGTTTCAAAACCTCTGGGGTGAGATGTCGGCGGCCTCTCTGGGGCTTACTCTTGACATTAAAGGGCAGGAAAATCTCTGGTCCCATCGTCCGGCAGTTTTCATGGCCAATCATCAAAGTGCGGTGGATGCCATCGCTGTGCTGAAGCTGGTGCAAAGCGATTTCACAGCCATCGCCAAGATCGAAGTCAAATCACAACCTGTGATTGGTCAGGTTGCAACCGCGATGGGGACCATCTTTGTTGACCGGTCGGATGGCAAGCAGGCGCGCGAAGCGCTGGCACCCGCCGTGACCGCTCTGAAGAACGGCACATCGGTCATCATTTTTCCTGAAGGCACGCGCAGTCCGACCAACAAATTGTCCAAGTTCAAGAAGGGCGGTTTTCATCTGGCCATGCAGGCTGGTGTGCCCATCGTCCCCATCGTCTTGAAGAACACGACCGATGCGATGCCTAAAGGCGCCATCATCGCACGCCCGGCGACAGTGCACGTCACCATTCTTCCCCCGGTTGAGACCCGTGATTGGAAGGTAAAGGACCTCGACGCAAATATTGCGGATCTGCGATTGCGGTTTCTTGAGGAACTGGACCAGGATGAGACCAGCGCATCGACAGATGTTATCCGTCTGGCGCAATCAGCCAACAAGCCCAAGCCGCAGGTAGAAGAGCCTGTTCGTGGCAAAGGCAAGAAAGCTAAGCCGTAGTCGGCACAGTTTGTTTTTCCAACACTGACAACAGGGTCAACGCAGCTTGTTCGGTGCTGTTGGCTGGGATATCTGCGCCGCCAATCCCTGAGAAAAACTCATTGGCTTCCGTCAGGCATAAAATGGCATAGGCGGTTGTGCGACCTTGTTCTGCTGAGACATGTGGATGCACGACGCAAATTAAATCCACAAGGCGCTCCAGCGCACGGTCATAGGCGCCCCACACAAAGCGGCGTATTTGTTCGTCGCGTTCCGCCAGCGCCCATATCTCGCGCCCAATCACATCATTGCCCGTCAGGCGTTTGTAGCGCCCGTCGCAAAGAAAACGGATGACGTTGTGCAGGCGCTCCTTGGGCGTTCTTCCCGTCTCGGCCATGTCTGTTTGGGCAATCAGGCGTTCGCTGAGCCGCTCCACAAAGGCAAGAATGAGGGATTGGCGATTGCCGAAATAGTGGCTGATCATCTGAAGCGAGAGGCCGGATTGGTCTGCGATTTTCCGCATTGAGGCAAGAGCAATGCCCTGCTCGCGGACACAAATTTCCATTGCGTCGAGAATACCGTCACGCCGTTCCAGTGCTTTACTCGGTCGTCCCGCCATGGGTCCCTTCCAAATGCCCGATCAGAGCATCTCTTGTTGCAAAAACATCGTCCAGCCGCGTCGCACGATACCGGGTCACCTCTTCGGCCTGATACGGCGTAAACGCAGTTATCTCCTCACCTTCGGCGAGGTTTTCAATCATCCAGTTCAAGACACCAGCAAGTCGGGCATCGCTAAGAGCGGACTGAGACGAACCCGGCACGCGGACAAGAAAGGCACGTCCTCCCTTAACAGAGAGCAGGGTGGGCAGCGTTGTCCGCAGGTCAGGAACTTTGCCCGGAAAGCCCCTTCCATCCGGAACATGGCAGCCCTGACAATGAACCATATAGTCGGCCCGGGCGCGTGCATCTCCTGCGGGGGCATTGCTCGATGAAAACAGGAGAGCAAGCACGAGTGTGCCCCAAAGCCAGGTCTGCCGGTTTGGATTACGCGTCGTCATCGACGCCGACAATAATGGCGGTAGAACAATTATAGATGATGTCGGCGGAGCTGCCGGCACACCAATTAATATTGTTCGCCGCCTGCGGCAGATACATCGGCTTGTCGCCTTCGTTACGGGTACAGAGGCATCGGCCACATCCGCTTTTGCCACAGCAATCATTGTAGGAGAGGATGTAGTGCTTACCGTCGCCGGGGTTCAGGCAGGTGCCGACCCAGGTGATGGGTGACATGATGGTGCCAGGAGGACACGACGTGTGTGTGCCACCGCAGCAACTGCACAAATAGCCATCAATGGCGCAATATCGCCAATACTCACAATTCGTGGGATCACCAGGATCATTTGCTATTTCTTCGCCGCGCACCCGCGATACCGGAAGCAGCGGGAAGGCGCCCGCACCGGCCAGAACCACACCGATGCCAGCAACAAAACCGCGCCGGGATGTGAGCCGTGCAGTCGTTCTGGACGTCTTTTCAAAGAAATTGTCAAACCAGTTCATGGGCATTCAACGAGCATTTTCAGCGCTGCGTTGCTCCTCTTCAAAAAATTCCTGGATGGAGGCAACGCCGCGTTGGCGCGCCTCAAAGAGACTCTCAATATGCTCACGTGTGTTGGTGAGACCATGGGCGATCATGTGGCCTGTTTCATCCACCAACGCGGCATAGGGAAGTTTGCTGACACCGATGCTCAGCCCTAGCTCTGAGGAGAGGATGTAGGGGTAATCCCCAAGCCTTTGTTTCTCAAGATAGGCAAGATGCGGAGCCTCCTCCCCATCACTGGCAAGAACAACCGAGAGCCAGTCCGCTTCACGCGCCCGGACCGACGCGATGACCGGCAGAAGGGATTTGCAGACCGGGCAGTCAGGAGAAAGAAAGAAGAACAGCGTTGCTTTCTCATCAGCAGATCTGTCCGCATTGTTGGCCCCCACAATCACACGGCCACCGGTAAGGGAGGGCAGGGTAAGGGACGGAAGAGCGTCCCCCGCTTTCAGGCCTTTGGCCACGGTAAGCGCGCCAACGGGGCCCATGCGCTCATGCAACAGACCAATCTGCCGGGTAAGGGCATAAACAACCAGGCCCAGCCCCACAATGGCAACCCAACTCAGCAGATTTGAAATGAGAAGTGCTTCAACCATCAAGAGGCCTCATCAGTGGACAGAAGGACAGCGTTGCGCATCAGGTGATCGCAAGAGGCGTAAAGCAGCATGAGTATGAGAGCCCCGAAGAGGGCGGTTACACCATCAATCCAGATAAAGGCGCGCGGGCCCGCGGGCAACAGAAGCAGGCTGACGAAGCCAGCAAGCAGGACGTTGCGGCCCACAAGGGTCCAGCCAATGGTCTGATCCGTGGCAAGCCCCCCGCACCCACATTCCAGTTGCGTGCGACCGCGCACCAGATTGATGGCCATGGCGATCCCATACGCCAACCACAGGGCTAGGGCCGCGATAACCGGAGCAGGGGAGGACGGTAGGAAAACAAGGCCAAGGGCCGTCGCACTCTCCACGAGGGGCAGCAGGATCGATGCCGGACGTGCAAGCCGCTCGGGGATAAGCCGGTAGGCAGCCAATACCTGCCAGAACACAATCGGATCTTTCAGCTTATGCCAGGCGGCCGTGGCAAACAGCGCCGCCGCGGCTCCCCGCAAAGCCATATCAACGGCTGGATCAATCAGGACGCTTACCATGGCTGAATGTAGGTTGGGGCATTGCCCAGGCGTGGGACAGAGCGCAAATAGGTCCCGTCATCAGCCTGGTAAATGTCGAGCCCTAACTGCACCACCTCAGCAAGGGGAGCTTCTCCCTCTGTGGCATAGATCCAGAGTTGAGCGAGAAACGGCATCGGAATATGGGCACCGATCGCATATAGCAAGGGGTCCGCATCCTGGGACACGGCGATGGAGATCGACATCTCTTCAAGTTTGAAACTATCAATCTTTGTCTGGGTCTCCAGGTCAAACACCCAGACCGCAGTCCCCGGGTCTTCAAACGCTTCCGGCGGGCCCTGTAGTGTGAGGAGGTAGAGCCGGTTGGACGGGGCATGCAGGGCCAGATGCTGGAAACCCGCAATCGACCAGTCATCGTCTTTTTCATCGTTACTGATCAACGGCCAGGTGCGGATGAGGGTGACGCCGTCTTCGCTCATCGCAAGCTCAAGCAGCGATCCACCCAGGGTCACGAAATACCATTTGTCGTCCTTGCGGACCCCGGAAATTGTGATGGGGTCAACGAAGGGATCAAACAGGGGGGCAGAACGGAGACGTTCGGTAACAACACCCGCCTCGTTGATTTTCAGGGTCAGGAAAGAACCATCTCCGCACAACAGATGGAACGCACGGTCGCCACCGCTATAGACATTGCCGCAGCCCGGCACGTCGACCTCTGCGATGAAGGTGCCCGTATCCAGGTTTACAAAACTGATGGATTGGGCGGGCGTGAAATTCATCTGGGCGAGGAACCGGGCATCGTCGCTCAGCGCGCTGGTTCCTTGCATTTTGACGGAACTTACCCGCTTGGCGGGGATTTCGATTTCAGAAAGCGGTTGCAAACTGGTGGCATCGTAGGAGACCACAACGTCTGTGCGATGCCCACGCGTCGTGCGGCTGAAATGGGTTTCGGTCGCGACAATCCGGTTGCCCGTTGCCGGCAATTGCATGCCGTTTGTCCAGTAACCCAGGTTCAGCATGCCCAGAAACCGCCCAGCGTCGGGATCAATAAGATAGGCGCGGCCTTCAGCCTGATAGGGCGAGTTCATGTCGGTGACCCAGAGCAGGCGGGCATGATCCTCTCGAACGAACGAAACAACTTCTCCGATCGGTTCCTCGGGAAGGCCTGCGGCTGCCAAAGGTAAACCTGTTGCCAACACAGCGATGATGGAAACCGCAAATCGTTTCATCGAATGTCCCCTAAGCCCGCCAAAATCGGCGCTCGGTAAATCTAACTTGGGCGACGGTGACGGAGATCAATTAATTTGTCAATCACCTGATTGATAAATAGAAAGTGGAAACAGACCCTTGAATTTGAGCCTGCGTGCAGGCCCACTGAGGCAAAGAACGAAGGCGTGATTAATGAGGAAGAGGAGCGAATAATGCTGAGTGGGATAGATCGGGTGCAAATGGCGGTCGCGGACCGGAAGGTTGCCGCACAAGGCTGGCAGGATTTCCTGGGGGCGGAACATGTGCGGGACGATCATGTGGCCTGCCTTGGGGCGCACCGCTCGGTCTATCAGGTTGGCCGTTCTCAGGTGGAGTTTCTGGAGCCAGATGGTACAGGGGTGATTGAAGCCGCTCTCGGCGCGCGAGGGCGGCCTCACCTGTTCGCAGCAGGCATTGCGACCCCCGACGTCGATGCGCTGGTTGCGCATCTGAAGGCGATGGGGACCCCCTATACATTGGAAGGCACGCCGGAAGGCAGCCAGGCGCATATCTGCTATCAGGAGGCAGGACAGAATGATTTGCGCTTTGTCTTGTCCAAGACAGCAGACCATGCACCCGTAGGTCTGATTGATCATCTGTACGAGGCGACGATCCTCGAAAAACACTTTCAGAAGATGACGGACGCGGTAACCAAGCTGTTTAGTCTGCAGCCTGAAAATTACAGCCGCATCACCTCCGAGAATTTCAAATATGATGGCACCCTGACGCTCTTTGGGAACAAGGAGCTGGATCGGTTTGAAGTCATTCACCCCACCTCGCCCGAGACCACGATGGGCCGGTTCCAGACGCGCCAGGGCCGCGCCTTCTACATGTGTTTCGCTGAAACACCCCATATTCTGGAAATCGAAAACAGAGCCAAGGAAGCAGGTGCGGGGATCACCGTGGCACGCCCGGAGGGGCGCCCTGAAAGCGAGGTGGCCGATCAGCTCTGGCTCCACCCATCGGCTCTGGGGGGCGTCATGTTGGGCATCTCGCGACCGACAATGGCATGGAGCTGGTCTGGAAAACCGGACCAGGTGGTAGCGATTTAGAACAGCAAGGTGCTGTTTTAAAAGAGAAAAATGGTTCCCCCCTACGCCTTTTGTGCCCGTAAGGGCTTGCATTTGACGCACCCTGTCCCACATTTAGGGGGTGGCGGTGCCCCAAAAGGACCGCCCGTGAGATGATCCGTATAGCGTGCCGCTTATGGGCGCTGACGGACGAGTTGCTTGTGAAAGGACTTT
>CAZFHW010000017.1:0-16993 GCA_964518885.1 uncultured Parvibaculum sp.
CGTTTGGTGGTTAGAATTTCCAGCAGCTCGCCATCGCCGCAGCCGACATCCAGCACGCGCGAACCCGGTTTGACCAGGCTGGCGATGAGGGTGAGGTCGCCCCGGGCATCAGCGTCGATATAAGCCATCACGTTTGCCCTTTTCCCTGGCCATTCAGGCCTCGTTGTGCGGCAGCCGAGTTGATGAAGCCCTGCAAGGTGGCAAACATTTCCGGCTCGTCGAGCAGAAAGGCGTCATGCCCTTTGTCGGACTGTATGTTGACAAAACTTACGTTGGCCGCCACGGCGTTCAGGGCATGCACGATCTGTTTGTTGTAGGCGGTCGGGTAGTGCCAATCGCTGCTAAAGGAAACAATGCAGAAGCGTGTTTTTGTGTCCCGGAAGGCGTGCGGCAGCGAGCCGTCATGATCCGCCGCCAGGTCGAAATAATCCATCGCCCGGGTGATGTAGAGATAGGAATTGGCGTCGAACCGATCCACAAAGCTGCTGCCTTGATGGCGCAGATAGCTCTCGATCTGGAAGTCCGGTCCGAAGCCATAGGTGATCTCGTCGCGATCCTGCAGGTTCCGGTCGAACTTCTGGAACAAGGAACTTTCCGACATGTAGGTGATATGGGCAGCCATGCGCGCCACCGCGAGCCCTTTTCGGGGCCGCGTGTCATGGTCGTAATAGGCTCCCCCGTACCAGTCCGGGTCAGCCTGAATGGCCTGGCGACCGACCTCGTGAAAGGCAATGTTCTGGGCAGAATGGCGGGCGGCGGTGGCGATGGGGATGGCGCAAGAAACACGTTTCGGATAAGCGCTTGCCCACTGCAAGGCCTGCATCCCGCCCATGGAGCCCCCGGCGACACAGAACAGGCTCTCAATGCCGAGTTCGTCCAACAGCATGGCCTGCGAGCGGACCATGTCGGCGATGGTGATGACAGGGAAGTCGAGACCGTAGGGCTTGCCGGTTTTTGGGTTTTGGGAGGCGGGGCCTGTGCTTCCCTGACAGCCGCCAATGACATTGGGACAGATCACAAAAAACCGGTCCGTGTCGATGGGGCAGCCCGGACCGATCATCAGGGACCACCAGCCGTCTTTGCCGGTTGCCGGATGGGTGCTTGCCGCATGCTGATCAAGGGACAGGGCATGGCATACCAGGACAACATTTGATTTGTCGGCATTGAGCGTGCCGTAGGTATTGTAGGCCAGCGTGAAGGGGCTGAGCTCGACACCGCAGTCGAGGGAAAGCGGGCGGTCGCTGGCGAAGGTGATCGTTTCAAGTTTCGTGTTAAGCACGTCGTGGCCTTCTGGCGCCTTGCGGGGAAGTGTTACGGGAGTGGTTCTGGCACCATATGTGCCTGAAAAGGCTGATTAGCTAGGGGTGCAAGCCCCTGAATGTCAACGTTTTCTTTGATTTTAGCGGTTGTGATCCCTATGAATAGCCGCGCGGCAAATATACCGCAAATGGATGTTTTCAGGGATAGGAACGATGACAAGCCTTAAGCCGCAGCCGGGCATTCTCGATATCGCTCCCTACGTGGGGGGGCGTGAGAGCGTTGAGGGGGTCGCGCGCGTGTTCAAGCTGTCGGCCAATGAGACGCCGCTGGGGCCGAGCCAACTGGCGCTCGAGGCTTTTCAGGGCGCAGCGCAGACGCTTGAGCGTTACCCGGAGGGCTCCGCTCTGGTGTTGCGCGAAGCGATTGCGAAACGCTACGGGCTTAACGTGTCGCGCATTGTCTGTGGTGCGGGGTCCGACGAGTTGCTGCACCTGCTGGCCCAGGCCTATCTGGGCCCGGGTGATGAGGCGATTGCGTGCGAGCATGGGTTTTTGGTTTATCCGATTGTGACGCAGGCAGCCGGGGCGAAGATTGTTCAGGTGCGCGAGACTGATTTCACAACAAATGTCGATGCGATTTTGGCGGCACAGACGGCGGCAACGCGTGTTGTCTTCATCGCCAATCCGAATAATCCTACTGGGACCTATTTGCCGGCTGAAGAGGTGCGGCGGCTCCGGGCCGGCCTGCGCGATGACGTGTTGCTGGTGCTGGATGCGGCCTATGCGGAATATGTTCGGCGCAATGATTATGAAGCCGGTATCGAGATGGTTGCCACCCACGACAATGTGGTGATGACGCGAACCTTCTCAAAAATTTATGGGCTGGCGTCTTTGCGTCTTGGCTGGGCCTATTGTCCTGAAGAGGTGGCCGATGCGCTGAACCGTATCCGTGGGCCCTTTAATGTGAACGGGCCAGCCCTTGCTGCGGGTGTTGCGGCGATAGAGGATCAGGCCCATGTGGACCGGGCAGCGGACCATAATGAGACCTGGGGCACTTGGCTGACGCAGGAACTCTCAGCGTTGGGTCTTGACGTGTTGCCAGCGGCGGCGAACTTCCTGGCCATTCGCTTTCCCGATGTGGCAGGCAAGCGCGCGAGTGATGCAGATGCATTCCTGATGCGGCGGGGGCTTATTTTGCGTCAGATCAGCTCTTATGGCATGCCGGACTTTTTGCGTCTGAGCGTGGGGACAGAAGAAGCGAACCGGCTGGTGGTTGAGGCGCTGAAAGATTTTATGGGAACTGGATCATGAGTGCGGAAAACAAGCCTCATTTTGAGCGTGTGGCGTTGGTTGGCCTTGGGCTGATCGGCTCATCTCTTGCCCATGCGATGCGGCGTGGCGGATTGGCCGGTGAGATTGTCGGTTATGCGCGCTCTGAGGAAACCCGGGCGCGGGCGCTGGAACTTGGCTTTATTGACCGGGTGGAAGATACGGCGTCAAAAGCGGTGGCGGGGGCTGACCTTGTCATCCTGTGTACGCCGGTCGGGGTGGTGGGCGCTGTTGCGGCTGAAATTCAGGGCGACCTTGCGCAAGGCTCGATCCTCACGGATGTGGGGTCGGTGAAAGGTTCTTTGGTGCGTGATGTTGCCCCGCTTGTGCCCGACGGGGTTCATTTCATTCCCGGCCATCCGATTTCGGGAACCGAGAAGAGCGGGCCGGATGCGGGCTTTGCCGAACTCTTTGATGGGCGCTGGTGCATTCTGACGCCGGTTCCGGGCACTGATGCCGCGGCTGTTGAAAAGCTGACGAAGTTCTGGGAAGCCTGTGGCTCCAAGGTCGATATCATGGATGCCAAGCACCATGACCTGGTGTTGGCCATCACCAGTCATCTGCCGCATCTCATTGCCTACAATATTGTGGGCACGGCGGATGATCTAGAAACTGTGACCAAATCTGAAGTCATCAAATACTCCGCCGGGGGTTTTCGCGATTCCACACGGCTGGCGGCCTCTGACCCGACCATGTGGCGGGACGTGTGCCTCAACAACCGGGATGCGATTTTGGAAATGTTCGGTCGCTTTTCAGAAGATCTGGCAGCGATGCAACGGGCGGTACGCTGGGGGGATGGGGACGCGTTGTTCAAGCTGTTTACCCGGACCCGTGACATAAGACGGTCGATCATTGACGCCGGGCAGGACAATGCGGCCCCCAACTTTGGGCGTGATCAGGCCATCACCAGTGAAACGACTGACAAGCCAGGTGACACTTCGAGCGACTAATATACCGGGTCGAGCCGGGCGACGGCGATGGGCCCTAAGAACAGCACACCCTCTTTCATCGCCACAGGCAGGTTTACCCTGCCGGGCTCTGCTCCTTGCAGGCTTGAGAGGGCCGTGATGCCAGCAAAGGCCAGTCCGGCACTTCGCTGTGACACGATGTCTGCCTCAACCAAGGCTGCAATGAGCCCGTCCAGATTGCCGACGCTGGTGCGGAAACGGCCCTCTGGTCGTCCCTGATCATCCAGTGTGACTTCCCCATGACCGGTCATGTCGATGGCCCCCCAGTGCAGGGTGAACTCGGAGATGGCGAGGGTCGTGCCGTTGGCGACAGCTTCCGGCAAAAGGACCGGGAGAGCGCGGGAGAGATTTTCAGGGAGATTGGACAGGCGTGCCTGCACGTCCAATTTGGCAATGGTGGCCCCAGGCCAGGGCGTTTCGCCAAATCCCGTCCAGTTCAAACCTTCCCCCCGCAGAGCGGCGTCAAAGGCGGTGCCATTGGCGTCTGCGGTTGGTTTGGCGTGGAGCTGTATCCTGGTGGCGCCAGCACGGCCCGCGAGTTGGGATGCGGCCCCTTCCGTGATGCGTTCCCGGTTGGCAACCACATTTTCCATGTCGAGAGCGAAGCGTTGTTCGTCGCCACCCTCGTCAACGAAGCTCGCCCAGAAGTTCTCTGAATTGATGTGCAGGGCGAAGTGCTCGGGGGCGCCATTGTTGATGGTGGCGTAGCGAACGGTCTGTTTGCCAGGCACATCGATGATCACATGGTCGAGATTGTAGGGCAGGAATTGCCCGGTCATGTGGTCGGCGGCCCATGCCAACCCGTCCGGTCCGCCAGCTTCTATCGAAGGGTCGGTGAGGTGGATCTCGAGCCGGTAGGGGAAACCGTTTGTGTCCAGATCTGTCCAGGCGACGTCAATGCCCCGTGCGGCCTGATCTGTCTGCCAATCGAGGAGGGTGGTTTCGATGCGGGTCGCAAGACTTGTCCACCACGCCCCATAGGCACCGGCCAAGAGGGCCAATACCAGAAAGGGAAGGATCAATGGCCAACGAATGGATTTCAATTTTTGCGGTAGTCGGCTCATAGGGACAACAATTCTCGATCATTGGGGAAAGGAGGGGTGACCTGTTAGGCTGGCCAAGTGTTGAACTAGAAATATTAAGCAAACATGGCGACATCATGCCGGATTTATGGGTATTTGGGTACGGCTCTTTGATGTGGCGGCCGGGGTTTCGTTTCAAGGCGCGGTATGCCGCCAGACTTTACGGCTATCATCGGGCGTTTTGCGTTTACAGCTACGTTCATCGCGGCACCCCTGAAAACCCCGGACTTGTTTTTGGCCTTGACCGAGGCGGCGCCTGTCGCGGTTTTGCCTTCCATGTCGCCGGGGCGGACGCGGAGGAAACGCGCGCCTATTTGAGTGAGCGCGAACAGGTGACGGGCGTCTATCTGGATGTGATGCGCCCGCTGCAATTGGTCGAAGGCCCTAAAACCAAAGTCGAGGCGCTGTGTTTCATTGTTGACCGGGAGCACGAACAATATGCGGGAAAGCTGCCGTTTGAAAAACAGGCGGAGCTGATTGCGCGCAGTGTTGGCCGGTCGGGAAAAAACCCGGACTATCTGGAAAGCACCGTTGTGCATATGAAAGAGATGGGGATTAGCGATCACGGGCTGGGCTCGCTTTGGCACGCCGTAGAGCGGCGTCTGCATCCACGCTCGTCGCGCCCGTGAATTTCGCCAGTCGCGTGAGAGCCTGTCGAATGGCGGTTTTGCGGTCTGTGCCCGGTTTTATGCCGGGCTCCAGCCACAGGCCTTTCATTTCAAGGCGGCCTTCCTTGCGGTGAACTTTCAGGTCCGCGCGGCCGGTGAACTTTGTACCTTCCAGGATGGGCAGCACGTAATACCCATACTGGCGTTTGGCTTCGGGCACGTAGATTTCGACGCGGTAGTCAAATCCAAACAGGCGCAATGCCCGCTGACGGTCGCGCAGCACCGGATCAAAAGGGCTTAGGAACCGCAGGCGGGTAGGGGGTGCCGTGAGGCTGGCCAGTTCGCCCGGGAGGGTTGCGAGCGCCACGCCTGCTCTCATTTCCCCATCTGCCATTTCACTCATGGTCTCAATGAGATCGCCGCCCAGATGGGCTTTCACCCAGTCACCCGCCTGTTTCACCGAAACGCTTTGCCAGTACGCCGCAATTTCGCGGGGACTTCCTGTGCCGAGCCGTTTCAGGGCCTCCCTGCATTTCCAGTCAATTGTCTCGGCGAGGGTCGGCTTGTGGGAGCGGTCTGCCGCGTGAATGGTGCGTTCCGTCAGGTCATAGACTTTCTGAAAACCTTCCCGGCGTGAGATGGCGAGCTCACCTGTGCGCCAGAGATATTCCAGAGCGGTTTTGGAGGGGCCCCATCCCCACCACGACCCTTTCCCCTTGTCTGCGAAGTCGCGCGACATCAGAGGGCCTTCCTTTTTTATCCGCTTGCGCACGGCGGTTATGGTTTTGGTGCCGCCGGGGCCCAGACGCTGTTCCCACCGGGGGTTCTTGGTATTGCGTTTGGCAGCCTCAAACCGGTGTCGCCAGTGAGGATAGAATTCCGAAGGGATCAGGCAGGCGTCGTGGGTCCAATGTTCAAAGAGGGTCTTGCGGCTCTCGTGCAGTTCCTTGAGATGGGCATGGGTATAGCCATCGGCGCGGGAGTGCAGGATCATGTGGTGGGCGCGCTCAACCGTGTTGATGCTGTCGAGCTGCACATATCCAAGCTGGTGGATCAGGGTCTGCAGCCTATCCGCGTCGAAGGGGCCTTGGGGAGACTGCCCCAACCCCTGCCGGTTGAGCAGCAGGCAGCGGGCTTCTTTATTAGAGAGTTTCAGTGTCATTGTGCTGCTGGCCGCTTGCGGTGGTTGTTATCCACAGCGCGAATAACCACAGGCTGTGCAGGTGTCGCAGCCTTCCTGCCGGATGAGGGCGCGGTCGCCACAGCGGGGACAACTGCCTTGTCTGGGGCTTGTGTCATCGCCTGCCGCCATCTTCAGCGCTTCCGATAAGGGCTTGTCCTGATTTTTGGAGATGAAGCCAATGTCGATCATATGTTGTTCGATGACTTCGCCGATGGCGGCCAGCAGGCTTGGAATATAACGTCCGTCAACCCAGGCGCCGCCGCGCGGATCAAACACGGCTTTGAGTTCTTCAACCACAAAGGTCACATCCCCGCCACGACGGAAAACGGCTGAAATCATCCGCGTGAGAGCCACCGTCCAGGCGTAGTGCTCCATGTTTTTGGAGTTGATGAAAATCTCGAAGGGGCGGCGGCGGGCGTCCTGCACAATGTCGTTGATGGTGATGTACATGGCGTGATCGCTCTCAGGCCATTGCAGCTTGTAGGTAAAACCCGGCAACACCGCTTTGCGCTCAAGCGGCGTGGACATATAGACCACGCCATCTCGTTCCACGGGGGCGTGTCGCAAGTTGGGTGCTTCGAGCGGCAAGACCGTCTGTGTGGTCGGTGTGGTTTCTGGGGGCTCAGCCGTTTGGGTCTCTTCTGTGTCTGCAACGAGAACCGACCCCCGCACCTCATTGGGGCGATAGGTGGTGCAGCCTTTGAGGCCTCTATCATAGGCATCGCGGTAGACTGACTTGAACGCCTCAAAGCTTTGGTCAGGCGGACAATTGATGGTCTTGGAAATGGAACTGTCGATGTATTTCTGGACAGCAGCCTGAACCTTCAAATGATCGTCAGGGGTGAGGTCCTGGGTTGTCACAAAATGATTGGGAAGTGCTGTTGTGGCGCCAAATTTTTCGCGGTAAAGAGCGACGGCATAATCAACGACTTT
Source organism: uncultured Parvibaculum sp. (assembly GCA_964518885.1). Classification (GTDB taxonomy): domain Bacteria; phylum Pseudomonadota; class Alphaproteobacteria; order Parvibaculales; family Parvibaculaceae; genus Mf105b01. The sequence goes on from CAZFHW010000017.1 coordinate 7,363, forward strand.
CTCTTTGCGGCGGGTGCCATCGGGCATCAGGACTTTGCGGGAATAGCTGAGCGCGAAGATAGGTTCGATCCCGCTCGACACATTGCCGGCAAACAGAGAAATGGTGCCGGTTGGCGCAATGGAGGTGAGGAGCGCATTGCGGATGCCGTTTTTTGCGATGGCGTCACGAATGTCTTCATCCAGATTTTTCACACTCTCGCCGCTCAGAAAAGCGGGCGCGTCAAACAGCGGGAAGGCTCCCTTCTCTGCCGCGATTTCGGTTGAGGCGAGGTAGGCGGCACGCTGGATGGTGTGCATCCAGGTGTCGATCAGCGCAATGCTGGCGTCCGACCCATAGCGCTCCCCGCACAGGGCCAAGGCGTCGGCAAGGCCGGTCACACCCAGACCAATGCGACGTTTGGCTTTGGCTTCTTCTTCCTGCTGAGAGAGAGGAAAGCGGGAAATGTCGACCACATTGTCCAGCGCGCGCACGGCGGTGCGCACCAAGGTGGTGAGGGTGCCCTCGTCTATTTGTGCGTTGGCCTTAAAAGGATCGTTGACGAGCCGCGCAAGGTTGATCGAGCCCAGAAGGCAGGCTCCATAGGGCGGTAAAGGCTGTTCGCCACAAGGGTTGGTGGCGTGAATGGTTTCGCAATAGCTGAGATTGTTTGCCTTGTTGATGCGGTCGATGAAAATAACACCGGGCTCTGCATAGGCGAAGGTTGCGCCCATAATTTTGTCCCACAGGGTCCGGGCTTTCAGCACCTTGTATGTCGTGTCTCCAAAGACAAGCGGCCAGTCGGCATCTTGTTCGACAGCCTCCATGAGGGCGTCGGAGACCAGAACGGACAGGTTGAACATGGTGAGGCGCCCAGGTTCCTGCTTTGCCTCGATAAAGTCTTCAATGTCGGGATGGTCGCAGGCCATGGTTGCCATCATGGCGCCACGGCGCGCGCCCGCAGACATGATGGTGCGGCACATGGCGTCCCAGACATCCATGAAACTCAGCGGACCTGAGGCGTCGGCGCCCACGCCTTTGACGGCAGAGCCTTTGGGGCGAAGGGTTGAGAAGTCATAGCCGATACCGCCGCCCTGTTGCAGGGTGAGGGCGGCTTCTCTCAAGGCTTCAAAAATCCCGCTCATATCGTCCGGGATTGTGCCCATGACAAAGCAGTTGAACAGTGTCACAGAGCGTTCGGTTCCAGCACCAGCCACAATGCGTCCGGCAGGCAGGAAGCGAAAATCCTCCAGAGCGGTTTTAAACTCGGCTGTCCACTTGGCCTGTTGTTCGGGTGCTTCAGCTGCGGCGAGGGCGCTGGCGATCCGGTCCCAGGTCGCCTCAACAGACGTGTCGATGGGTGTGCCGTCAGGGGCCGTGAACCGGTATTTCATCTGCCAAATCTGTTCGGCAATCGCCGGCCAGGCAATCTGAGAAGAAGAGCTGTCTTTGGGCAGGGTCATATTACCGGCGTCTCAACGGATGGAAGGATCACAAGGGAGGTGATCCTAGTGTCGGACGTCTTTCTGGTCAATAAATGTTCTTTGTATGTTCTATTCTTGGGCGCTTGCGTCGAATCCGGCTTCAGCCAGAAGTCTGTCGGTGGCGGTTTCGATGCGGGTTTCAAGCTCGACCATGAACTCCTTGCGAGACAGGCCGAGAGGAAGAGCCGGCAGGAACTCGATGATAATTTTACCGGGTTTGCGCAACAGTTTGCGTCGTGGCCAGAACAGGCCTGAATTGAGGGCGACCGGCACGCACGGCACGTCGAGGTGACGGTAGAGACCGGCAACGCCTGGCATATAGGGGTTGCGCTCTCCCGGTGCTGCCCGTGTTCCCTCAGGGAAAATGATCAGATGGCGGCCTTCATCTGCGGCCTGGCGCGCCTGTTTGAGCATCTGCCGGAGGGCCTTGGGGCCTTCTGAACGACGGATCGCAATCATTCGAGCCTTGCGAACATACAGGCCATAGATCGGGACCCACAGCAGCTCCTGCTTCAAGACGAGGGCAGGGTGATCCACAATCGAGATGAGGCTCACCGTCTCCCACATGGATTGGTGTTTGGAGGCAACGACGCAGGCTGTTTTGGGCACATTCTCGAGCCCGCGCACCTCATAGGTGGTGCCTGCAATGACTTTCAGCAGCCAGAGGTTCCAATGCCCGACGGCACGCATATAGCTGACGGCGTAGCGTGAGGGACCCAGAAGCAGCGGCAGGCCCACAAGCCCCGCCGTCACCGAGCCCACATAAAATACAAAGTTGAACAGCACGGACCGGAAAAGGATCAAAGCTGAGTTTCTCCCCACATTTTCACGCAAGGGCTCATGCTTCTTCGAGGCCCCCAAGGCGCACCACCGTTAGCAGAAATTTGGAGTATTCGGAAATGAGAAGGCGGGTGGTTCCTTGATAGAGCCACCACTCTTCCAGGCGGACGGCATCGTGAAATACCGGGTATCCTGAAAGGGTAACTTCTGGCATGGCGTGTGAAAGCTCTCGCAGAGCGCGCGGCAGGTGATAGGCGCTGGTGACAACGGTCAGGCTTTGAAACCTGTTTGTGGCCGCCCAGGCGGCGGCCTCAGCAGCGTTGCCGATGGTGCTCTCGGCCCGCCAATCCACATCAACGCAACAATCAAATAAGGCGGTGTCAGTGCTTACCAGGTCCCGCAAGGCATCGCGTGTGACGCCGGGATGAACGCCTGAAATCAGCAGGCGCTGGCCGTTGCCGGAGGCGAGGAGCTGCAGGGCCGTTTTGATGCGCTTGGCCCCGCCGGTCAGCACCACAATGGCGTTGGTTTGAGGAGGCGGGGACGCGCTGGCGTCGGGGATCATGCTCAGGAACCAGAAAAATCCCACTCCATAGGCAAGCATAATCACGGACAAGCCTGTCAGAACAAGTCTGAAGTGGCGACGTAGCCCCCCTAAAAACGTTGTGATTCTGTTGCTCATGACCGGCTACCGCTGGTTTTCAGAGTGAACAGTTTAACATATTGTGGGGCAGAATAACCCCTCGTTTACAGGCTAAATCATTCGGGCGAGCACACGCAAAACGGTTATTCGCGCTGCGAGCGTTGTGGTTAATGCGATGGCCGCAGGGACAATGAGCAACCAGGGGTAATCGCTTAGTGTCAGACCAGACACAGGCAGGAGAAAAGCACTGCCTTCCGATCCCAGCCAAGAGATCAGCAAAAAAGTGAGTACGGCTGCTCCGAGGCCACTTGCCCCACCGCGCAGACCGAGCTGCAGAAAGTGTCGCTGTATTTCATTGGCAACAAATTCATCGTGCGCGCCGACCAGATGAAGAACCTCAACGGTCTCATGGTTGGCCGCGAGACTCGCCTGGGTTGCAAAGACAACGATGGCTCCCGTGGTCAGGGCGATGAGAACAAGGATGCCGATCGACAACAAAGTGGCGGAGCGGGCGGCGATCAACAATTCACCGAGCCATTGTCGGTGTGTGTCCAGTTCGATGCCTGGTGCGGCGGCTGCCAGGCGTTCGGCGAGGCTTGCCATATCGATCTGGGCACCGGGTACCAGTTTCACATCAATGAGCGAGGGGAGCGGCAGGTCCTCACCCGTTTGGGCTTCTCCCAGCCATGGATCAAGCAGGGCGCGCACGTCGACATCGGACAGAGCTTGCGCGCGCGCGATCCCCGCCGTTCCATCCAGAACGGAAAGCGCAGCACTTACCTGATCTTCCGTGGCGATATCGTCTTGTGGTCTGATCTGAATGGTGAGGGAGCCTTCCAACTGGGTGCTCCAGTCGGAGGCTGAACGGGTGACCGTCACCATCGCGCCCAGGGCCAGGCAGGCGAGATAGGACATGGCGGCGACGACAAGCACCAAGGTGGTCCCGGTAATATCGGCGGGCGGCATGATGCCGATCTTTGGTCTCGGGGTCAGTTTGCCCACGCCGACCGCAAACCAGCGCTTGGCTTGATCGAGCCAGGCTTTGGATCTTGTGGTCGTATGGTTGGCGGAGCCTTCAGGCACGGTAGGTCAGCTCCCCGTTTTGGATGATGAGTTCCGGCGCGGGTGTTCGTTCGATCAAGGCACGGTCATGGGTGGCGATCAGAACAGAGGTGCCAAGGCGGTTCAGTTCGATAAACAGGCGCAGGAGGCGTTGTCCCATTTCCGGATCCACATTGCCGGTGGGCTCATCGGCCAGCAGCAATGCGGGGCGTCCCACGACGGCGCGCGCAATGGCAGCGCGTTGCTGTTCTCCCCCCGACAGGGTTGAGGGGCGCGCCTGCATGCGGTCTCCCAGCCCAACCCAGGTGAGCAATTCTTCTACGTCGTCGCGATAATCGGCTTCTTCCTGTCCGAGAACGCGCAACGGCAGGGCGACGTTCTCATAGGTTGTTAGATGCTCGAGCAGGCGAAATTCCTGAAACACAACGCCGATGCGCCGGCGCAGACCTGGCAGTTCTGCTCGCGATGTGGTTGCGATGTCCTGGCCAAACATGGAGATGAGGCCCCTTGAGGGTTTGTGTGCCAGGAACATCAACTTCAAGAGCGAGGTCTTGCCGGCACCTGAGGGGCCGGTCAGGAAATGTAAGGAGCCTGGTTCCAAATGGAACGAGACGTCCCGCAGGATTTCAGGCCCCATCCCGTACCGCATGCCTACATTTTCAAATCGAACCATCTATATCGCTCGTTCTGGTTGGGGGTGCTCTATTTTTGAGCTGTATACCGCCATATTAACTGAAGGTTAACCACGATTGGGCGCTTAATAGTCCGTGCAAGCGCTGTATGCACGCAAAAATTCTGCCGGTCCACATCCTGCCGGTTGCTTGAGTTCTCCTAAGCGCCTGTGCAAAGTGGAATTTACAAACCCTGCCAAGAAAAGCTCTGATTCGCATGATTATTTCCTGCCCTGCTTGTTCAACACGCTACCAGGTCGACCCGGGTGGGTTTTTGCCCAAAGGTCGCAAGGTTCGCTGTGCGAAATGCGGAGACACCTGGCATCAAGATCCGCCCAAGGATGTGCCAAAGTCGCTGGATGCGGGCGATGAAGTTGATGCAACTGTGGCCAAGCCCTCCGTTCCACCGCCACCAGCGTCAAAGGGTGAAGAAGCGGAAGCGGCGAAACAACCTGTCAGTGCTGGGGCGACCGCCGTCGCGGCGCGGCGCATGGCGTCCTTTCGCAAAAGTCTGACACGTTGGCGGCTGGGACAGGCGGCCGGGTTTGCCGGTCTGGCTCTGTTTGTCCTCGGTACGCTCTATCTGGTTTATGCCTTCAAGGATGACCTTGTTGCCGCCTGGCCCGCAACTGCTTCTCTGTATGCGCTTGTGAACGAGCCGGTGCATCCTCAGGGAATGGAATTCCAGAACGTGTCCTACGAGCATCAATATGAAAATGGTCTGCCGGTTCTGGCCATCACCGGGGAAGTTGTCAATGTCAGTGAGGGACGCCAGTCGGTGCCGCGGGTGCGGGTCGGACTTCGGGATGAATGGCAGAGGGAACTGTACGCCTGGACATTTTCTTTGCCGGAACAGGCCTTAGACCCTGAGGAAACGGCGGAGTTTGTCACGCGCTTATCGAGCCCGCCGCTGGATGCTCATGATCTGGAAATCAGATTTCTGGAAGACGATGAAACCCCCAGCGAGCATTAGACTTCAACTCTAAAAGCGGCGCAGCAGTCTCTCAAGATAATCAAGTTCATCTTGGGGGCGGCCGAGGTCTGCTGCGCGTTTTCGCAGTTCATCCAGAATTTGCCGCGCCCGTTGCATGTCAAGTTCATCGGGCAGCGCGGTCGATCTTGAGCGATCCGGGCCTGAGCGCAGGGGCCGTCCCAGCGGGTCCATCATATCGCCGCCCGCCTGATCGCCCGCCTGTTCGCCGCGCTCTGCCATAGACTGAAACAGGGCGTCAGCGAGGGCTTGTGCGCCTTGCTGAAGCTGATCGACAGCCTGGCCTTGTGCCTTCGTGGCGGTATCGGCCCGGCCCTGTGCAAGCCGGTCTTGCGCTCTTCCCATGGCCTCAGCGGCCTGCTCAAGTCCGCCTGGAACCGCCTGGCCTTTATCGTCCAGCTTTCCCATCAAGTCCTGAAGCTGTTGGCGCAATGCCTCCTGCTGCTCTTGCAGGCTTTCCAGGGGGGAGGCATTTGGCTGGGTGCCACTTTGACCTTGCTCGTCGGCTTGCGAGCCCGTCTGCCCCCCCTGGCCGTGCTGGAAGGTCTCGTCCATCAGGCTGCGCTGTTGGTCAATCATCTCGCCCATTTCGCTGATGGCATCGGACAGGGTGTTTTCACCCTGTGTCATGCCGCTCTGGGCGGTATCGGTGTTGAGATTTTCGAGGATTTCGTCCAACTGTGCGAGCAGGTCCTGGGCCTGTTCACGGGCCCCGGTTCGCGCCAGATCGGCGATGGCGTCCAACATCTCCTCCATCTCCGAGCGATCCATCAACTGATCGTTGTTTCGGGCGGAAGGGTCTTGGTCTGCCTGAGCGGTCGCGCGGTTTGCCAGTTCGTCGAGATACCGGGCCAAAGCCTCTTTAAGCTCCTGCATCAGCTGTTCAAGCTCTTCTGGTGAGGTCTCTTCGCCAAGCGCTTGCGTCAAGGCCTCTCTGGCCGCGCGCAGGTCGCGTTCAGCGAGGGAGAGCCCCCCGTCTTCGATGTGCAGGGCCAGGTCCCACAAAAGCTCGGAGACACCGTTCAGGGCGCCGGGATGGCGGGCCCGAAGAAGGCGCCAGTAAGCCGCTCTGAGGCCGAGATAGACTGTCTTGTCTTCCAAAAAGGTGTCGGCGTCTAGGGTGAAGGCGTTGAGGAAGCCGGCAACGCTGCCGCGGTTCAGCGGAGAAAGAGCCAGGCGCTGTCGTTGCTCAATCAGAGCCGCTGCCAGTGGTTTTTCGAACCTGCGGGCAGGCAGGCTGAAGGTGACGGTTCGGCTGCGGCCTTCCTGACCCAGATGGTCTGTTGCCACGAGGGTCATTTGTACCGGAAGGCCGGCCCATGGATGGGCGGTGAGGTCCCGGAAGGCTGAGCGAGTTGCCTGCCTTGGGTGGACGCCTGGAAGCGGCAGATCAAAATCGGTGTTGATCCTCTCCGCGACAAAGCCATCAAGAAGAGGAGAAAACCCGGACCGTGCAGGTCGTTCATCGCCCAACCAGAAAATGGTTTTGTCCTGCAATACAAAGACGGGGTCGAGCACCATTTCCACATTGAGGTCCGTCACGCCATAATCGTCTTTTACCTCGTAAACAAAATGCAATGAGTTTCGGCGGGTGATCTCTATCTGTTCGAGTAGCGTGACCTCTGGAGACGTGTCCGCAACCACATTGATTTGCCAGCTTCCCAGAGCATATGTGCCCTGGGTAATGGAGAGGTTTGCATCACTTGGCAGGGTCGTGGCGATCTCATAAGCCGCATTTTCTCCCTCGTGTCGGATTTGCGGGGCGAGTTCTTCAGCCCCCAAGGTGATGTTGGGAGAGCTGCCTCCAAAAACCTGGATATTGAGGGTGCTTGTTTGGGGAACCTCAATGACACCTTGAGGTTGGTTTGCGAGGAAAACCGGCGCACGACCGGTATAGCCGGGCGGGGTGATCCAGGCATCGAGGCGTCCCGGTTTTCCCTGACCGACAAGGCCCGGAAAAAAGGCCTGCTCCAGACGGGGACGGGCGTTGGGGCCGGCGCTGACGAAGGTTGCCACCAAGCACAGAACAAGGGCAGCCCGTAGAGCCATTGGATCTCGCGCCGCCAGGCCCGGGGTTGGAAGCTTGAGCCTTAAACCGGCAAGCCGGGTGTGGAGCCAGGTCTGATGGGCTGCCCACAATTGGGGGCTTCCGGTTCCTTTTGCAGGTTGGTCGGCGTAGGTGGAGAGGGGACGGTGCGGCACGCCGTTGAGTTCTTCCAGCCGACGGAGTGTGTTGTCTCGTGTGGGCCATTTCAGGGTCTCGCGGCGGTGCCAGGCAAATAGGCTTGCACCCGTAATGCAGGCAAGGAGGGCGAGCCACTGCAGGAGCAGTGGTAAGGCGCTCAGCACACCGGTGAGAGCGATGGCGCCATAGGTGCCCAGGATGCCCACAGAAGGCCACAGGGAGGGCCAGGCGCGCTCCCACCACAGGGTCAGGCGGGTGACGGTGATCCGCCGTTCAAGGCTGTTGGAGAGCGCAGCCGGCTTTGTCTCCCGCGGTCCTGGGGTCTCCCGCAGTGCCTGGGAGGCGTGATCTGTGTCCGATGTTTCTGGCGTGTCGGCCACCCGGTCTCGTCCTTTGTCCTTCGTTGGCGCGCGACCCGATCTCCAACTTTGGATCAGGTTTTGTCGCTTAACCAGTCAGGCACCTTATCCTGTTCGAGCATTGCGTCATAACTGGGGCGTGGCCGGATCACAGCGAATTGTTCGCCTTTGACCATGACTTCTGGAACCAGAGGTCGGGTGTTGTAGGTGGAGGCCTGAACGGCGCCATAAGCCCCCGCTGACATGACGGCCAGCAGGTCGCCGGGCTGTTGGGGGGCAAGCTCGCGGGATTTAGCAAAAAAGTCGCCGGTCTCGCAGATCGGTCCCACAACGTCATAGGTGACCCGGGGGGTTCCGGGCGCGGTTTCACGGACCGGTTCGATCTGATGATAGGCGTCGTAAAGGGTGGGACGTATGAGATCGTTCATCGCCCCATCGACGATCAGGAAGGAGCGATCCTGCCCGCGCTTTTCGTAGATCACGTCGACAACGAGAATGCCTGCGTTGCCAGCAATCATCCGGCCCGGTTCGAACATGAGCTGACAATCCAGGTGCCCGACCGTGCGCTTGACCATGGCGGCATAGTCGGCAGGCGGTGGCGGTACGTCGTTTGTTCCGCGATAAGAAATGCCAAGCCCGCCGCCCAGGTCCAGGCGGGTGATTGCGTGGCCTGCGGCGCGCAATTCCTCCACCATTGAGGCGACGCGGGTGAAGGCCTCCTCGAAGGGAGCGAGGTCTGTGAGCTGGCTGCCGATGTGAACATCAACACCAACCACTTTGATGCCTGGCAGGTCGGCGGCGCGGGCATAGACATGAGGCGCCTGCAGCCAGGAAATTCCGAACTTGTTTTCGGCCTTGCCGGTGGTGATTTTTTCATGGGTCTTGGCATCAACGTCAGGGTTGACGCGCAGAGCAATGGCCGCCTCACGCCCGGTCTCAACAGCGAGCCTGGAAAGCAGTTCGAGTTCTGGTTCGGATTCCACATTGAATTGGAGGATGCCCACTTCCAGCGCCAGTCTTAGTTCACGTGCCTGCTTGCCAACGCCCGAGAAGACGATGCGCTCCGGCGGGATGCCCACAGCCAGAGCGCGGCGTAATTCGCCTTCAGAGACGACATCGGCTCCAGATCCCAGAACCGCCAGTGTCTTGAGGACGGCAAGATTGGAGTTGGCTTTGACCGAGTAGCAGACAAGCGTGTCCGTGTCGGCAAAGGCGTCTGCGAACACTGTGTAGTGGCGCTCCAACGTTGCCGTCGAATAACAATAAAATGGTGTGCCGACCTCGGCTGCAATGGCAGCGAGGGAGACGTCCTCTGCGTGGAGAACGCCGTCGCGGTAGTGAAAATGATGCACGGGGCCGGTGTCCCTTGTTCTCTGGTGACCGTGTTTAACGGTTTTCTTCTGTTTCCTGCGGGGGAGGGCTGAGCGGTCCCTTTTTGCCACACGCAGCAAGACCAAGGCTCGCAATGAGCGCAATCAT
>CAZFHW010000017.1:17093-31793 GCA_964518885.1 uncultured Parvibaculum sp.
ACCAGGGTGCCGGTGACATGATGTGCCTGACGGAACGGCAGGTCGGCAACCCGCACCAGCCAGTCTGCCAGATCGGTTGCAGTGGAAAATCCTCCCCCGGCAGCCTTAGCCAGCGTGTCCTTGTTTGCCGTCAGAGAGCCCGCCATGGCGGTCATGGCTGCAAGACACAAAGAGAGGGCGTCCAGGGAGTCGAAGAGCGCTTCCTTGTCTTCCTGCATGTCTTTTGAATAGGCAAGCGGCAGGCCTTTCATCACCACTGAAAGGGATGTGAAGGCTGCAATGATGCGTCCGGTTTTTGCCCGCACCAGTTCGGCGGCATCCGGGTTGCGCTTTTGCGGCATGATGGACGAGCCGGTGGTCAGACTGTCGGGCAGGTCGATAAATTTGAACCCGGCGGACATCCAGATCACGATCTCTTCGGCAAAACGGGAGAGATGGGTCGCGGTAATGGCGGCAGCACTCAATGTTTCCAGAGCGAAATCTCTGTCAGACACGCTGTCGAGGGAATTGCGGGTTGGCCCGTCAAAGCCCAGCGCTTTGGCGGTCTGTTCCCGGTCGATGGGGAAAGAGGTTCCCGCCAGTGCGGCGGCGCCCAGCGGACATTCGTTGAGCCGCTTGCGTGCGTCGGTGAACCGCCCCCGGTCGCGGGCCAGCATTTCCACGTAAGCCAGGCAGTGATGGCCGAAGGTCACGGGTTGCGCGGTCTGCAAATGGGTGAAACCGGGCATGACTGTGTCTGCATGACCCTGCGCCTGCCCCAGAAAGGCAAGCTGCAGTGCCTTCATCTGGTTATCGAGATGGTCAATTGTGTCGCGAACGTAGAGCTTGAAGTCGGTCGCCACCTGATCGTTGCGTGATCGGGCGGTGTGCAGCCGACCAGCAGCCGGGCCGACAATGTCTGTCAGGCGGCTCTCGATGTTCATGTGAATGTCTTCAAGGGCTCTGGAATAGGTGAATTTCCCCGCCTCGATATCTCGTGCAATCGTGTCCAGACCAGCTAGAATTTGATCGGCGTCGCTCTTTGAGATAATCCCCTTATCCGACAACATAGCGCAGTGCGCCTTCGAACCCTGGATGTCCTGGGCCGCGAAGCGTTGATCAAACCCGATGGAGGCGTTGATTTCCTCCATAATCTCATCGGGGCCGCTTTCGAACCGGCCGCCCCACATTTTATTGCTCATCGTTCTTGCTCCGGCACCCGTGTCGGTTGCTGCGGTGACAGGAGAGGATCTCCATGGCGTTTCAGCGATTGATACAACGACCGGCCTTTCTGGTGCTCGCGGGATTTGCGATTGTACTGGCACTTGCGGGCATATACTTGGTTTTTTCAGGTAAAAGCAATGTTGGAGCCGCAAAATCGACCTCCGCGCTGGAAGCCTTCGCGGTTGGGGCGATGGCTAATTTCACAGTTTTGGACGCGGGGGACCCGGTTGCAGAGGTCAAATTCTATGATGCAGCTGGGATTGAGCACAATTTCTCCCCTTGGGAAGGCAAAGTGGTTCTGGTCAATCTATGGGCCACCTGGTGTGGCCCTTGTCGCCACGAAATGCCCGCCCTCGACCGGCTGCAGGCAATGCTCGGGGGGGATGATTTTGAGGTGCTGGCTATCAGCCTTGACCGATCCGGCATGGACCTGCCGCGTGAATTTTTCACCGAGAACGGGATCGAGCATCTGGCGCTCTACAATGATGCGACGGCGCGGACGGGGGTGGCTCTGGGGGTGTTTGGCATGCCGACGACAGTTTTGCTAAACCGGCAAGGGCATCTGATCGGACGGCTGGTGGGACCCGCAGAGTGGGACGCTCCGGAAGCCGTGGCTCTTATTGAAGCTGCACTCAGCCCGCCCGACTGAAGGGGGTTATCGGGTGGGGACCGGTGCGTCGCCGGAATAGTCGTAGAAGCCGCGGTTTGATTTGCGACCGAGCCAGCCCGCTTCAACATATTTCACCAGCAGCGGGCAGGGGCGATATTTGCTGTCTGCCAGCCCCTCGTAGAGCACCTGCATGATCGCCAGACATGTATCAAGGCCAATGAAGTCTGCGAGCTGCAGGGGCCCCATGCGATGGTTGGCGCCGAGACGCATGACTTTGTCGATGTCCTCAACCGACCCGACACCTTCATAGAGAACAAAGACGGCTTCATTGATCATCGGCACCAGGATGCGGTTTACAATGAAGGCCGGATAATCTTCTGCCACCGCCCATTGCTTGCCGAGACGCACAACCACGTCGCGCATGGCTGCAAAGGTTTCATCGTCCGTGGCAATGCCGCGCACCAGTTCCACCAATTCCATCACGGGGACCGGGTTCATGAAGTGGACGCCCATGAACCGTTCGGGGCGGTCTGTCACTGCCGCAAGGCGGGTGATGGAAATGGAAGAGGTGTTGGTTGCCAGAAATGTGGCCTCTCCCAGATAGGGGGCAAGCTCGGAGAATATCCGGCGTTTGATATCTTCGTCTTCTGTCGCGGATTCAATGATGAGGTCGGCGGCCCCTACCTCTTCCAGAGAGCGGGCCGGGCTGATGAGATCAAGGGCTGTGTCGCGGGCCGCCTCGGTGATGCGCCCGCTTGAAACCTGCCGGGTCATGTTGCCGTTGATGGTAGCAAGGCCAGCATCAATGCGCTCGGGCGAGGTATCATGCAGAAGGATATTATAACCCGCCAGAGCGCACACATGGGCGATGCCATTACCCATTTGACCAGCGCCGACGACGGCAATTTTCTGGATAGTCATCATTTTCCTCACCTTCCGCTTGAGATGTTCTCCCCAAAGTCTGACCCGAAACGGAAAACGGCGCCACCAGAAATCTGGTGACGCCGCTTACAACAGGTATCTAGAAGGTGCCTAGAGACCAATTTTGGTGAGTTCTTCTTCAAACTCAGGGATCGCCTTGAAGAGGTCAGCCACCAGTCCGTAGTCCGCGACCTGGAAGATCGGGGCGTCTTCGTCCTTGTTGATGGCGACGATGACTTTACTGTCCTTCATGCCCGCCAGATGCTGGATGGCACCCGAAATGCCCACCGCAATGTAGAGATCTGGTGCCACGACCTTGCCGGTCTGTCCGACCTGATAGTCGTTTGGCACAAAGCCCGCATCGACAGCGGCGCGCGAGGCGCCGACACCGGCCCCCAGCTTGTCAGCAATTCTTTCCAGCATGGAGAAATTGTCGCCGGACTGCATGCCGCGGCCACCAGAGATGATGATCTTGGCTGCGGTCAGCTCTGGACGGTCGGATTTGGTCAGTTCATCGCTGACATATTCCGAAAGGCCAGGATTTTCAGATGCCGGGGCCTGCTCGATAGAAGCGGAACCGCCACTGCCTGCCGCTGCAAATGCCGTGGTGCGAACCGTCATCACTTTTTTTGCTTCGGCGGATTTCACGGTCTGGATCGCATTGCCCGCATAGATCGGACGTTCGAAAGTGTTTGCGTCGATGACTGCGGTGATTTCCGAAAGCTGCATCACATCCAGAAGAGCGGCGATGCGCGGGGTTACGTTTTTGCCCCGTGTGGTGGCTGGCGACAAGATGGCGTCATAAGACCCCGCCATGCTGACGACGAGTGCTGCCAGAGCTTCCGGCATTCCGTGGTCGTATTGGGTATCATCGGCTTGGAGGACCTTGGCAACGCCGTCAATTTTGGCGGCGGCTTCAGCCGCAGCGCCGCAATTTGCACCGGCGACGAGGACATGGACGTCCCCCCCCAGCGCGATAGCGGCAGTGACGGTTTTGGCGGTTGCGTCTGCAAGCGTGTCGTTGGTGTGTTCTGCAATTACAAGATTTGTCATCCGATCACTCCTGCTTCTTTCAGCTTGGCGACCAGTTCAGCCGCTGATTCCACTTTGATGCCAGCCTGGCGTTCTGCAGGTTCTGTGACTTTGAGAACCTCAAGCCGTGGTGTGAAGTCCACGCCCAAATCTTCTGGAGATTTTACATCAATGGGCTTTTTCTTGGCCTTCATGATGTTGGGGAGTGACGCGTAGCGTGGTTCGTTGAGACGCAGGTCACAGGTGACAATGGCAGGGGCATTCAACCGAACGGTTTGCAATCCGCCGTCGATCTCGCGGGTGACATTGATCTTGTCGCCGTCCAGTTCGATCTTGGAAGCGAAGGTACCCTGAGGCCATCCGAGCAGCGCTGCGAGCATCTGTCCGGTCTGGTTCATGTCGTTGTCGATGGCCTGTTTGCCGAGAATGACAAGGCCGGGCTGTTCTTCTTCGACAATTGCTTTCAGCGCCTTGGCAACGGCCAGGGGCTCAACAGCTTCGTCGGTTTTGACAAGAATGCCGCGGTCAGCGCCCATCGCGAGGGCGGTACGGATTGTTTCCTGCGCCTGCTGCGGCCCGACAGAAACAATGATGACTTCCGTCGCCGTGCCTGCTTCTCTCATCCGAAGGGCTTCTTCGACGGAAATTTCGTCGAAGGGGTTCATGGACATTTTCACGTTGGCGAGTTCGACACCGGTCTGATCCGATTTAACCCGGACTTTGACGTTGTAATCGACCACCCGCTTGACGGGAACGAGCACTTTCATTGAGTTGAACTCCTGAGCGCTGCCAGACTTGGCTTGCTAAATGGGGCCCTAAAAACTGGGCTTGCTTCACTCGGTCGGTGATGCGGCGTGATGTGTTGCATCTGCGCCTCTCCGACAAGGGAAACCTGCGGATTAGGGCGATTTCTACCGTCACCCTGTTTGCGGTCGGCAACCTAGTCTGACCGTTTGAGACTGTCAATTAGCTGGCGCTTTTCGACGCCGACGCCAATTGACGCGGGGCCTAAATCCATAATGCGATTGCGGTTTTTCGATTGTGGGTGCTAGGTTCCTACATCTTTGGGTTGGGGGCGATTCTGTGGAGCCTCCAACGATTTTTGGGTGGTGGTCCAGAATTTCAGGAGAAAACGTTATGGGTGCGTTTGCCTACGATCTGCCAGAACCATTATCCCCACGTATTGAGGAAGAAATTCAGCGTCTCCAGCCGGTGGACTATCGGGTGGCGGGCTTGATCCTTGTGCCTGTCGTGGAGACCAAAGATGGCGCCGAGGGCGCGGGTGGGTATCGCATTGCTTTCGCGACGCGCCAATTTGGCGACATGACGGGTTATGAGCGCGCGGAGCTTGTAGGTCGGGTCACGGATTGGCTCAAAGGTCCGGACACCGACCCGGAGGCATTGGCCGATCTCTATGACTCCCTGGGTGCCGAGGAAGCTATTGATCTGGATCTTCTCTCCTACACCAAAGCCGGCGTCGCCTTTTGGGCACATCTGCAGGTCCAGCCCATTCTGCGTGGCGATGGGTTTGTTGAAGGATTTGCTGTTTATCTCGCCATGGCCAACAAGAGCCGGGCGAGCTATCTGAGCGATGCCTGGCAGAGGATCGAAGACGCGTGGACGGAAACGCCCGACAGTGATCTGAAGACCTGAGGTTTAGCGATTGGCGCCGGGGGTCCACAAGACGTCGGCTTTGCCTTTATCGTTGCACCAGCGCGCTGCCACAAACAGAAAATCTGAGAGCCGGTTGAGATATTTCAGCACCGCTTCGCTCACCTTGCCAGGTTCCACGTCTGCCAGCGCAACACAAAGACGCTCAGCTCTGCGGGACACCGTTCGGGCGTGATGCAGGTGCGCTGCCAATGAGGACCCGCCGGGCAGGATGAAAGAGTTCAGCGGGGCGATGTCCGCATTTAGCTGATCGATCTCCACTTCCAGTCGATCCACTTGGGCCTGGGTAACTCGCAGAGGTTCATAATCGAGTGGTTCCCCGCTTTCGGGAAAACAAAGATCAGCGCCGAGATCGAATAGATCGTTTTGTATGCGGCCCAACATTGCGTCGACATCAGGTTGGTTTTCAACGTGAAGGCGCGCGATGCCGAGCACTGCATTGATCTCGTCCACGGTGCCATAGGTCTCGACCCGGATATTGTGTTTGGGCACACGTTCGCCGGTCCCCAATGCTGTCGTGCCAGCATCGCCGGTGCGCGTATAGATTTTGTTCAGGACAACCATGTGGCTCGTTCTACCGCCTTTTGAGAGCGGGTGGAACCGCTCTCATGCCGTCTTTGGGTGTTCTATGTCTGACCGAAGGGCAACATGCGTCTCAACACAGTGTCCTTCTGAACAAAGTGGTGATAGAGCGCTGCGCCCAGATGCAGCAGCACAAGGCCGATCAGGACCATTGCATTGATCTCGTGAAGTTCATGGAAGATTTCATGCAGATTTTCGTTGGCGCCCAGGGTCACGGTGAACGCCCCAAACGGTCGGACCGCAAAATCGGCGTAGGCTGATTGCGCGAGGCCGAGGAGGGGCTGGAGCATTGTAAAAAAATAGAGCGCGCGGTGGCTCATCTTGGATGCGGTGACCTGCCAGCCGGGCATGTGGTCAGGCAGGGAGGGGGGAGTATGTGTGTAGCGCCAATAGAGCCGCACCCCCATCAAGAGAAAAACCGAAAGGCCCAGGCTTGAGTGGATAACAAGTGTTTGCACTTTCTCGTCGAGTGGCAGGTCCCCCAGGGTCCAACCAAAAGTCAGCATGACAAGCATTAAAAGGGCGACGATCCAGTGCAGTGTCTTTGCTACCCCGTCATAGGCGGTTTTCGTTTGAACAGATTGATCGGCCATTAGATTTCTTCCCTCTAGATGATAGGGGCAAGGGTGGGCTGCTTTAGGGCTTTAGATCAAGGTGATTCTGCTGTTGCGGGCCTACCTCTCATCGTCTTCCGGCTCACTGGATGCCTCAAACATCAAGAGATCGGCAGGCTGGCAATTGAGCTCGCGGCACAGCGCAGCGAGGGTTTCAAAGCGAATGCCCTTCACCTTGCCGGACTTGAGCAACGAGAGGTTTGCCTCCGTTATGCCAATACGATGAGCAAGTTCTTTTGAGCGCATTTTCCGGCGTGCTAACATGATGTCGAGCGTGACTGTGATGTTTGTGGTGGTCAACGTTTACACAATCGCAGCATTGTCGCGTGACAGGTCAGCGGCTTCTGCCATGACCCAGGAGACGATGACAATAACACCCCCAACCACCGCGACCCCGACATCGTCGCTTGAGATGCCAATTGCCAGCATCCGCTCACCCGCTGCCTGATCAAAAGAGAGGAGAACAGAAAGGGCGGAGTGGAACAGCACATTGGCCGGTGTGATGAGAACGAGGGCCCAACCCATGTTGCGAAAACACCGCACGTTGGCTGTTTCAAAAATGTTCCCTTGCGCGTAGAGACCAAACAGTCTGCGAAGATTGAACAGAGCGACGAGGGTAACTGAGAGGGGAAGGGTGCTTAAGGCTGCGGCGGCAATCCGTTCGAAAATCGTCAGGGGGCCGATCTCGGCCTCGCTCCATCCCAGCTCCAACGTCTTCAGGTCCACAAAAACCCACATGACCAGAACGGTCGTCGGCAGGAGCGCCATCAGCGCGGTAATGAGCTTTTGGAAGATCAGACTTGTTCGTCTGATTTTCTGCAGGCGTTGAGGTTGGCTCCCCATTGTTGGTCTCCTTCATCGTTGTGAGGAGACCAACCTAGCAGATTATTATTGTAATACAATAATAAATTATTGTTAAATATTCTTTCGCCATGCGGCAATGGCTTCGCCGATTTCGTGGGGGCTGTCTTCCTGGATGAAGTGATTGCCTTTGACGGTTACTTCCTGCTGGTTTTTCCAGGTGCGGCAGAAGTCCCGTGTGGCCCCGGTCAAGATGGCGCCGGGCTCTGCATTGATGAAAAGCTTTGGTAGATCGTTCTGGGCCATCCATGCGCCGTACTCTTCAACGATCTTGATGACGTCCGCAGGCTCACCGGCGAGGGGTATCTGTCGCGGCCAGGTCAATGTGGGGCGGCGATCTTCCCCAGCATTGAGGAAGGGGCGGCGATAGACGGTCATTTCCGCCTCTGTGAGGTCGCGTAACACAGACCCTGGCAACATGCCTTCGACGAAGAAGTTTTTTTCCAGCACCATCTCGTCCCCTGCGGGAGAGCGGAAACCTTCGAAGGCGCCGCGCGCAGCTTCTGGCCATTCCTCCCAGGACATCGGCCTTACGATCCCTTCCATGTAGGCGATGCCCTTTACCTTATCGGGGTGGCGCCGCGCCCAGTCAAAACCCAGAGCAGAGCCCCAGTCGTGGATCACAAGGGTCACGTTGTCTGTGACGCCGAGAGCTTCCAGGACACCATCAAAATAGTCGCGCTGCTCAACAAAGGTGTAGCGGTCGGGGCCGGAATTATCGAGTTTGTCGCTATCCCCCATGCCGATCAGGTCGGGAGCAATACAACGTCCCTGGTCTTTCAGATGTGGCATGACGTTGCGCCACAGATACGATGAAGTGGGATTGCCGTGCTGGAAGATGATCGGATCACCCGATCCCATCTCTACATAAGCCATCGTCTTGCCCTTCACCGTCACGGTTTTTTTCGGGTGTTCGGTTGTCGAAATCTCTGCGCTCATTTTTCAGGGTCCTCAGGTTTTCGTTTCGGGTGAATTAGCCGCGGCTCCAAAAGCCGCCGCCGCCTTCAGCAGATCGTTTGAGAAAGATGGGCTGTCCACCGCGCGCGCAAGCACCATGCCGCCGACGCAGAGGCTCAGTAGCCCCATGGCACGCTGTCGGTCGTCTTCCGGGGTGTTGGTTGCGAGGAGTTTGGTCAGGTGGTCCAAGGAGACATTGAGTTCGGCCTCGAACACTTTCGGGAAAGGGCCGCCGGCTTGCGCGAAATCTCTTGCGAGGCTTGCAAAGGCGCACCCGTTTTGGGGTGTGTCACGGTGCAGAGCGGTCAGGTAGGTCTGTGCGAGATGTTCAAGGCGATCTTCGGGGGAATGTTTTGCGGCGGCGCTAAACCATGTCTTGCGATGATCAAGGGCCTTGTGGAAGGCGGCCTCGATGAGTTCGTCCTTGTCTGAGAAATGCGCATAGAAGGCACCATGGGTGAGGTCTGCTGCTGCCATCACGTCGGTGACTTTCAGTCCTGCTATCCCCTTCTCGCGGATGAGGGCTGAAGCGGCCTGGACGATCCGTTCTCTGGTTCTGGTCTTTTCATCGGCACGTTTTCCCATCCAAGCAAGATGGTGCTTCCTTCTGTCTCCGTCAACACTCATATGATTATTATCATACAAGTGTTGATTAAAAAACGGGGCCAAAGCCCCGTTCCTTATAATATCCTGGTGCTAGAAACGAACGCCGTACCGTACGCCGATATTGGTCAGGCCTTCGTTTTCTGAACAAAGGCTTGCGTTTGATATATGTTCCCAGGTCAGCATCACGCGATTGGTTTCATTGAGATCATATCCAAGCGAGGCGGACTCATGAAAATTCCAAGTGCAGCCCAGTTCGTTGCCAACGGTTGATTTGCCGGTTTCTCCGTCGTGAATGGCAAACCCAAAGGCACCTTCAACAAAAGCCGGTCCCCAGAAATTCCAGTCCCAAACGAGGCCCGTATAGACAAAGCTGGTGGCGTCCTTGTGGGTGGCAATGGTTGCGCCGATGTGAGCGCGAGGCTCCCCCATCCACTCAAGCCATTCGATCGGGTCGAACAACACTTCCACGTTGATGTCTACGCCATCTTCTTCCGTGCTGTTGCGGAAAAGAGACATTTCGTGGTTCATCACGCCAATACGCACTTCATCAATGATGCTGCCGTCTGCTTGAGCGACGCCCGAAAGCCCCATTGTCAAAGCGGCGGTCAAAAACCCGGCTGCGAGTTTGGATGCTGATCTCACGGAGCCCCCCCCTATAAGTCTGCACAATGCGCTTTTAAGTCTGCACAATGCGCTTTTTTTTCGACTGCAGTTGTTCGTTGGCAAATCGGTAGCTACTCAGGCACCAACGCGCCAGCGCCAAACCGACATACTCTGTCCATCGAAGAACACTACCGGCTTAAAAGTTTCTATAGGTGAATTATATGCGTTTGATGGGATTTGTGCCGTCCCAGACCGCGCATCTCTCCCGTATTTTGCGGAAAAGTTGCCCTTTTGCACCACTGATCTCCGAGAGTTCGATCACCGTTCCTGGGTGCCCCTCGGCGGTAAAATAGACGAATCGTCCATCGGGTGCGCCGGAATACCCGGATTGCCCCACCTGAAGCCCGCGATCGGTCGCCTGGGCCAGGTCCTGATCAAAGGTCTGTGTCCAATAGGCGACATGCTGTAGCCCCTCGTGACCTGCGTTCAGAAAATCGCGGTACATGGAGGGCGCGTCATTGCGCTGCTGGATCAGTTCAATCTGAAGGGGGCCTGCATTGGCCAGGGCGATGGAGACCTCCAGGTCGCTAGAGGTTCCCTTGTAGTGGAAGTCTTTGATGGGCGCGCGCTCCAGGTAGAGCCAGGGCCCCACCCCCATGGTTTGGGTCCAATATTCCATCGCGGCTTCAATGTCGTGGACGACATATCCGTTTTGGCGAAGGTCTCCAAAGAAGCGGCTCATGTGGTTTAACCTGAGGTGAAATAAAGACCTGCCATCAAGAGCAGGACGGCTACGAATTGCAGCCCGACCCGCCAGCGCATAAGGGTCTGGGAGCGGCTCGCAGAGCCGCCGCGTGTCATGTTCCAGAGCCCCGCCAGCAGGACAATAACAACCGCGATCAGCGCGATGGGAAGCAGAATGTCGATAAGACCTGTCATGGGTTCTATTTAACCTGTCTTTGGGCCGCCTGCTAGTCTGTCAGGCCAGCTTATTGGCGGCCGCGTCAGAGAGCCGCAAGGAAGCGGTCGACTTCTCCCATGACTTCCTCACGATGAAGGCGGAAAGCGCCAACGTGGCTGCCCCACCGTCCCGACTGTATAATCACCGGGTGGTTGGCCGGTGCCGGGGGCACCAGATGGTAGAGGATGCTCGGGTTGGCTTTTGACAGCTGGCTTGAAAATTCAGCCCGCGTGATGGGGTCGCCTGGATCTTGAATGAGCAACATGGGCAGGCGAAGACTGCTGGCGACCTCGAGGAGCGTAGGGGTTGCGTCTCTCAGACCAAAGAAGGTTGTTGTGCTCCACAATGTTGGGGTCAGCAGGGATTTGGGGAGGCCGGTTATGGCGCGCATGCCGCCCATCATGGCGCTTTTGATATCGAGCAAGGGATCAATCAGGATCAGAGCGGCAAGCCTGTCCTCCTTGGCCGCGGCTTCGATCAAGGTTGCTCCGCCCATGGAAACACCCGAGCCGATGATCGGCAGTCCTGGGGCCAGCGTTTCGATCAGTGTGAGCGCTGCGGAGATGTCGCGAGCCTCCTCCCGGCCGAAGGTGAGTAAGCGGTCGGGGGTCGGGTCAGAGTTGCCGTGATTGCGCAGATCAAGCGCCAGCACGTGGTGTCCGCGGGAGGTGAGTTCGGCGTAATATTGCAACGCGCCAAAATAGACATCTTCCTTGTTGCCATTCGCCCCGTGGACGAAAAGGATGACTGACTTCGGGGTCGCGGCTTGCGTTGGTATCCACCAGGCACTCAGGGACAGGTGATCGCCGGGCACGGGAATGGACACGTCGTCATAGTCGAGCCCAAGATCAGCGGGTGTGGCGGTGAAGGGCTCCACTTGCGCTTGCACGAGTTGTGACGGGAGCACGCCCAGAAAGATCACCGCCCAGGCGATGACGAGAAAGGCGACTGCACTAAATACCCATTTGGCCAAAACTACCTCCACTCGGTTGACTACAATCTGGACGAACAGGAAGAAAAATGGAAGTGGCGTGACCTTTATGCGGTTTTTCTATCGTCGTGATGTTTCTGGATGAGGATTTCTAGTGATTGACGGTAGCTTGCAAATGCGCCTATCGCTTCGTCCAATTCCTTTGCGATAATTATTGCCTGTTCCAGACTGATTTTTCCGTTTTCGATTGCTGTGCTGGAAACGCTGAATACTTCCGAACCTTCCTTGATAATTTTTGCGATGGAATGTCGCCAGTCTCCCGTGGAGGAGGTTTCAACAATTTCGCATGCTTCATAACCAAGTTGCCTTACCAACCAAGCGGATACGATTGGGCGTTGGATGGCATTTTCCAGAGCGCAAACAACGTCGATCGGCATATGCCGATGTTCTTTATTTGTGTTGGCATATTCATCAAGAGTGGTCGAACCAATTCGACAGACCTCTGCCGCCTTCTCCACGTTTTTAAATTCGGAGAGGAGTTGTGCAACGACTTCTTTAGATGATCGTGGTTGACGCGCTACGGACTTAGAAATTCTTGGTTTGTTCGCCATACCGAGTTTCCCCTCTTTTCTCTGTAAGACCACCATTTCAGTATTTGCTATTAATGTGCTGGATGTCAAAAAAAGGAAATTTGAAATGACTACGAGAAATGTAACTGGTTCGTCCAAGGACGAAGATGGGGATATCACAGGGCTTTGCGGCCCTTGGGGTAGTGCCGATAAAGCGACCGTGATCAAGCACATAAAGAATGGGCCTGATGACTACAAAGTAAACAACCGAACGAAAGTCATGACTTACGAGGTGGACGGAACGACGCACATAAAAACAGTACCGAACGGAGATTCAAGGGATAATCTTGATAGTCTGCCAAATTGCTAGTTGCTGGTGTCCAGCACGCGCCTTGCAATCACCTGGGCCTGAATTTCAGCAGCCCCTTCAAAGATGTTGAGAATGCGGGCATCGTTCATCACGCGGCTGATGGGATATTCCAGCGCGAAGCCATTGCCACCGTGGATTTGCAGGGCATTGTCTGCGGCGGCCCAGGCGACGCGCGCGGCCAGCAATTTTGCCATGCCAGCTTCCAGGTCGCAGCGTCGGCCTTCGTCTTTTTCGCGGGCGGCGAAATAAGTGAGCTGCCGGGCGACCATCAGTTCGATGGCCATGGCGGCGATTTTTCCCGATACGCGCGGGAAGCTCATGATGGGTTTGCCAAACTGGATGCGTTCCTGGGCGTAGCGCAGGCCCAGGTCGAGCGCCGACTGGGCCACGCCAATAGCGCGGGCGGCGGTTTGGATGCGCGCGGACTCAAAGGTTTGCATCAACTGCTTGAAGCCCTGACCTTCGACCCCGCCCAGCAGATTTTCCTTTTTCACTTCGAAATTGTCAAAGCCGATTTCAAATTCTTTCATGCCGCGATAACCGAGCACTTCGATCTCGCTGCCATCCATGCCTTCACCGGGAAAGGGTTCGGCGTCGTCACCGCGGGGTTTTTCCGCCAGCAACATGGAGAGGCCTTTGTAACCGGGCGTATCGCTGGTGCGGCACAGCAGGGTCATCATGTCGGCACGGGCCGCGTGGGTGATCCAGGTTTTGTTGCCGGTGACTTTGTAGGTCTCTCCTTCCAGTCGGGCGCGGGTGCGCAGGCTCGCCAGGTCTGACCCTGTATTGGGTTCGGTGAAGACGGCGGTTGGCAGGATTTCGCCGCTGGCGATCTTGGGCAGCCAATGGGCTTTCTGCGCATCTGTGCCACCGCCCAAAATCAGCTCTGCGGCAATTTCTGAGCGCGTGCCGAGCGACCCGACGCCGATATAGCCGCGGGAGAATTCCTCGGAGACCACACACATGCTCTCCTTGCCAAGACCGAGGCCGCCAAATTCTTCTGGAATGGTCAGGCCGAAAACACCCAGCTCTGCCATCTGAGAGAGGACTTCCAGTGGGATGTACTCGTTTTTCAGATGCCACTGATGGGCGAAGGGAGCGACCTGCTCGTCGGAAAAGCGGCGCATCTGATCGCGGATTGCGCCCAGCGTCTCATCAAGACCGCAATCTCCGTATGTTGCGGCTCCCGCCGTCTCGGCAATGATGGTGGAGATGCGCGCGCGAACCTGCGCGGTGTTGCCTTGTTCGCAGAGGGTTTGCACCGCAGGGACCATAAGCTGACGCTGCTCGTCCTGGGTCAGGCCCATGTCCTGGGGGCGTACGATTTCGCCCTGGCTCATGGGAATGCCGCCATACATCTGCCACAGATATTCTCCAAATGCGGCCTGCACCAGCAAAGCTTCCAGTTCCCCGAACCGGCCTTCAGCGTTCATGCGGTGTGCGTAGGCATGAAGCTGACGAAGAGCCTCCACATAGGTGGCCAACCACGCCAGCCCATGAGCGGCAAACTGATCCTGCTCCAGCAGGGCAGCGCTTACCTTGCCGTCCGCGCTCACGCGGGTGCGTACCGACTGGCGGGCTTGCGCCAGCAGCGTATCGGCAGCGGCGACGGCGTCCGCCGTCAGGCTGGTCAGGTCGTTAAGAATAATCGGGTCGGAATTGGCGGTCGCAAGGCTCATCAAAAATCACCTGAACTTATCAGTTTGGAGTTGGGCAGAATTTCGTGCGCAGTCTATAGGGCGGTGGGTGGAAATACGAGGCATTCTGCGAGATCGCCTGGGCTGCCCGATTGGTCAGGAAAAGCAAAATGGCTTGTTTCGACTGATCTTGTGGCGGACAGTCTTGGGGGGACAAAAAGTCGGGAGGGACAGATGGTTTCGGGATCAAAGAGAATTCATAGCGTTAACAGGCCTTCCAGGCGTCTGGTTGTGGCTGGGCTCGCGGCCAGTGCCGGGGTGTCTGGCATTCGAGGTGTGCGGGCAGCCGCGCCTCGGGTTGTGATAATCGGCGCCGGGGTGGCGGGGCTTTCGGCCTCCAAGACACTCAGTGCCAAGGGTATCGCGCATGTGGTGATCGAGGCATCTGAGCGGATCGGGGGGCGGGCGTTTACGCAAACACAGACATTCGGCGTGCCTTGCGATGTGGGCGCGCATTGGCTTCACAATGGTGAAACCAATCCGCTGGTGGGATTTGCCCGGCGCGCTGGCCA
>CAZFHW010000018.1:0-4106 GCA_964518885.1 uncultured Parvibaculum sp.
TTTTCAGGAGAACACCAACGGTTGTGTCGAAACCTTCCATGTCGATTTCGTGAAGTTCTCCGCCGACACCCCCAAAGCCTGCATTGTTGAACAGGCAATCAACCCTGCCAAATTTTTCCACCGCGTGGTCGATGAGCGCCTTGACGTCAGCTTCCTGCGAAACGTCTGCATACTGGTAAGAAAAGTCCGGCCCCAGGCTCAGGGTCATTTCTTCTCCACGATAATCCTGCACATCGCCGACGACGACTTTGGCTCCTTCGCTCAGAAATAGATCGACGGTCCCCCGACCGATGCCACTGGCGCCGCCGGTGATGATGGCAACCTTACCGCGCAGCCGTTCCCCCATGATGTTCTCACTTCCCGTTCTATTTGATGATGAATTATTTGCCTTTGAAGACCGGCTTCCGCTTTGCCATAAAAGCGGCGCGACCCTCCGCATAATCGTCGCTGCCAAAGCATTCCGCGATCAGGCGCAAACAGGCTTTGGTGTCGTAGCCGTCGGTTGCGCGGATGATCTCGTCGATGATTTTCTTTTCGTTCTGCACCGTGAGAGGGGCGTTGTCATCGATCTGTGCGCAGGTCGAGCGTATGTAGGTTTCCAACTCCGCCTTAGGCATGACCCGGTTGATGAGACCCATATCCAAAGCTTCTTCGTGGGTAAAGCGGCGTGCGGTGAAGAAGATTTCTTTGGCAGATGACGGTCCGACAACATCGACCAGTCGTTTGGTTGACGAAAGGGGATAGGCCAGGCCCAGCTTGGCCGCTGGAATGCCGAAGGTTGACCCTTCCGCCGCGATGCGCAAGTCACATGCGAGCGCTATGCCCAGACCGCCGCCAATGCAATATCCATCAATCATGGCAATGGTCGGGCGCCCGCAGGAGGCGATGCGATCAAAGGCAGTTGTGGATATGTCTTCGTATTCCTGCACTTTTTCAGGGCTGGAGCGGGTCTGCTCAAACTGAGAAATGTCGGCGCCCGCGACGAAGGATTTTTCCCCTGCACCCGTGAGCACAATGGAGCGTACCTCGGGGTCGGCTTCAAAGGCATCAAGGATGGCTGGTACGGCCTGCCACATGTCCAGGCTGACAGCGTTGTGCCGTGTGGGATTGTTGAAGATCATCCAGCCAATGGCACCTTCTTTGCGGGCGATCATCTTGTTGGTGGGTGATGTTATTTGCGACCCCATGCGGGCGTACTCCTCAAAAACAGTGCTGGTTCAGTTAGGTGTGGATTGTGCCAATGTTTTCTACAAATGGATTTTACAAATTGAGGTCAGATTTCGTCAAGAAACGCGATCATAGCAGGTATCGCTGTGCGGTCCTGAAGCATGAACAGGTGTCCGCCTTCAAATAGAGTAAGGGTCGCGTTTGGAATGCGGGTGGTCATTTTTGACTGGGTTTCCGGTAGGGCGATGCCGTCATATTTTCCACCGCAGATCAACGTGGGGTGGAGGATGTTCGGCAAGCGGTCCCAGGTGTCGTGGTGCCTGCGTGCCTCCAACTGGCGGGCGGCACCCTTTGCACGACCCGCCTCACCGCTGAAAGGGTCATTGGCGGCAAATGCCACCATGGCCTCGTAGGTGTCTGTGTTCGCGGCAGCCCAGCCCGTGTCCTGCCGGGTGTCTGCGATGGGGATCATGTGGCGTGCGCGGGCCTCTGGTTTCATGCCCTGCAGCTCGTGGAGAGGATAGGAGGCCCCTCCATCGCCACCGGGTGAGGTGCAGGCAAGCACCAGGCGGTTGATCCGTGCTGGATGGCGGAGGGCCAATTCCTGCGCGACCATGCCGCCAAACGAGACGCCTATCACATGGGCTCGCGACCATTCGATGGTGTCCAGGAGTGCGGCTGCATCATCTGCATAGTCGGCCATCGAATAGGGCATCTCGGGTTTTTCGGTCTGGCCGAGGCCGCGCTGGTCATAGGCGAGCGTGTCGAAATGTTTGGGAGCGGGGCCGTCCATGAAATTGGGCTTGTTGCGCAGGTCCGATCCTGTCCCGCTGATGACCAGAAGAGGGTCGCCTGATCCTGTTCGTTCGTAATAAATCTTCAGGGTGGCGGTTTGAACAAGCGGCATAGGCGGGGCTCACAGTTGAAAAATTACGGTGTTGTCGGGGAGCCTAACAATTGCACTCCATCTGGTCACTTTGTATCGACCCAAAAAATACATTCTGGTGCGAAGGTTTCCCCGAATTTGCCGATAAACAGTTGAACTGGGTCGACCAGGACCTTATGTGCTATCGTCAAGATGGTCGTAATTTGTGGTCGGGAGAAGGAGGGTGTTATGTCCAAGCCCATTGAGGTGATTAAAGTCATTGATCCCGTATGGGACAGGATGCGCCGGGAAGCGAGTGAGATGGCGGCGCAGGAGCCGGTTCTTGCGAGTTCAATCTTTGCCACCATTCTTAATCATGACTCGCTAGCTGAAGTGCTGAGCTTCCACCTGGCACGTAAATTGGCGAATGTCGAAGTGACTGCCATGGGTCTGCGCGAGGTTTTCGAAGACGCTTATGAAGCGGATCCGGGGATTATTGAGGCATTCCGCGCTGACATTGTTGCTGTTTTTGACCGTGACCCCGCTTGTGATTCCTATCTTCAGCCGCTGCTTTTCTTTAAGGGATTTAACAGCCTGCAGGCGCACCGGCTTGCCCATTGGTTGTGGCTTCAGAACCGCCGCCCGATGGCGCTTTTTATTCAGAGCCGTGTGTCAGAACTTTTTGCTGTGGACATTCATCCGGCTGCCACTTTTGGCAAAGCCATCATGATGGACCATGCCACCGGTGTGGTGATCGGTGAGACGGCAGTGGTTGGCGATGATGTTTCCCTGCTGCATGGGGTCAACCTTGGTGGTACGGGTAAAGAAACCGGCGATAGGCATCCGAAGGTGGGTAGAGGCGTTCTGTTGGGCGCAGACAGTAAAATTCTCGGCAACATTACGATCGGTGACTGCGCGCGCGTGGGCGCCGGGAGTGTCGTGCTCAAGGATGTACCTGCCAACTGCACAGTTGCAGGGGTACCTGCTAAGGTCATTGGATGTGCCGGGTGCGATGAACCCTCCCGCGCCATGAACCAGATCATCGAAGAAGAAGGTGAGGGCGGTGTCGGGATCTAGCCCGCCGCATCCTGGCGGCCACATTGGGTGGGGCTGCTAGGGCAGGCGATCTTTGAGCGCGTAAAAGAGCATACCGGCTACCAAACCCGGATAACGCAAGTACGTTCCGCCGGGGAAGGGCATGGCCCTGATGCTAGCCATCAAGTCGAACCGTTCTGGCGCCCCCCCTGTTCCCTCCGCTTCAGCTGCGACAGCTTCCGCTAAAAGTTTCCCGCCCAAAGTAGCGATGTTAATGCCCTGGCCGGAATAGCCGTGGCCATAGAACATGTTGGGCGCCAAGCGCCCGAACTGCGGCAGGCGCTTCATTGTGATGGCCAGCGTGCCACCCCAGGCATAATCAATGCGGGTGTCTTTGAGCTGGGGGAAAACACGCAACATCGGTTTTTTCACAAATGATGCGATGTCGCGGGGAAAGCGACTTGAGTAGTTTTCACCGCCGCCAAAGAGCAGGCGACCATCTGCTGACAGGCGATAATAGTCGATGACAAATTTCGTATCCTGAATTGCAACATTATCTCGAATGAGGGCTTTCGCACCTGCCTCTCCCAATGGCTCGGTGGCGATAATGAAATTGTTGATTGGCATGATATAGCCGCTCACCCGACGTTCGAGATTTCCCAAATACCCATTGCAGGCCAGGATGACTTGTTTGGCTGTCACTGTGCCTTTGTCGGTCGAAATTTTTGCCGGGGCGTCATGGGTGATATTGAGGACGCGGGACTGTTCAAAAATTCTGGCCCCATGGCTTGTCGCCGCCCGCGCAATGCCCAGTGCATAGTTCAAGGGATGAAGATGCGCGCCGTTTTCGTCCAGGACACCTCCCCAGTACCGATCCGAGGCGACCATGGTCCGGATCTCATCCCGCTCGACGATGCGCAGTTTGTCATACCCATAAGTGGATGCCATGTGCTCCGGCTCCTCACGTAGCCAGGACATGTCGCTTTTTTTCCAGGCGGCGTGCAGAACACCCGGGGTGAGGTCGCATTCAATCGCGTAT
>CAZFHW010000018.1:4206-10925 GCA_964518885.1 uncultured Parvibaculum sp.
TTTTTTCCAGGCGGCGTGCAGAACACCCGGGGTGAGGTCGCATTCAATCGCGTATTTTTCGATGAGCGACTTTACCGTCGCAACAGATTCCTGTGCCAGCGCCCACATCTCACGGGCGGGGCCCATGCCCATCAGTTTTTCGAGCTCCGCCTGATCCTTGCGGTGGGTGGTGCCTAACTGTCCGCCATTACGTCCCGAAGCACCCCACCCAATGCGCGCCGCTTCCAGAACGACAACCTCGTAGCCACGCTGAGCAAGATGCAGTGCTGCGGAGAGGCCCGTATAGCCCGCGCCGATAATGCAGACATCGCACGTGAGGTCGCCCTCAAGCGTGTTGGTTCCCGTCGCGTCCGTCATGGTTGCGGCGTAATAGGATTGTGGGTGCGTGGTTCCGGCGAATGCGTTGCGTGTCATGGCGCGATGATAAAGTGCCTCCGACGCGCATTGCCAGCCTTCTCATCCGTTTTGTGTGGGGTCAGGTTATGATTTTGGACGTCTGGGTGGTCATCTCAAACGGTGATGCTGCACAAAAATGGTTTTTCCTCTTGTTTCTATCCGGGCTGATCTCCCAGTATGCATCCAACAAAATGAACAAGGGAGCGTTTGCGATGGGCCGGTTGGATGGAAAAGTAGCAATTGTTACGGGGGCGGCTAAGGGAATTGGCGCGTCCACCAGTGCACTCCTTGCAGCGGAGGGGGCAGCGGTTGTCTGCAGCGACATTGACGTAGATGCCGGGGAGAAAATCGCAGATGCCATTCAGAACAATGGGGGACGGGCGACATTTGTCGCGCATGATGTGACAGATGAGGCAGCATGGGAACGTGTTGTTGCCGCGGCTCTAGAAGCGTTTGGGCAACTCGACATTCTTGTGAACAATGCTGGTATCGCCCCAACCGGGGAGGCGATTGAAGATCTGACGCTTGAGTCCTGGAGCCAGGTTATTTCCATCGATCTGGACAGTGTTTTCCTGGGTTGCAAACATGCCATTCGAGCCATGAAAACCTCTGGTGGCGGCTCGATTATCAATATCTCGTCGATCATGGGGCTGATTGGTCAACCGAGGGCTGCTGCCTACAATGCCGCAAAGGGAGGTGTGCGGTTGCTCACCAAGGTTGCGGCGCTTGAGTGCGCGGAGGCGGGCTATGGCATTCGGGTTAACTCAATCCATCCGGGTTTTGTTGACACGCCGCTGGTGCGCAAGGCGGTTGATGATGGTGTCGTTAGCGGACAGATGGGCAGTGCGAATGAAGCGATGGAAATGCTGACCATGCTTCATCCCATTGGTCGACTGGGCGTGCCACGTGATATTGCAAACGCAATACTGTTTCTGGCGTCTGAGGAGTCCGCATTCATGACCGGATCGGAACTTGTGGTCGACGGTGGGTATACTGCTCGCTAAGGACGAAGTGTTTAGTGCCCGTGATGCTGCATGCCTTCGTCTATCTGCTGGTGGTCCATCTGCTGGTGGTCCATGTGCTCGGGAGCATGCGCTGGAGTTGCAAGGCTCACCTTTGCGATGATGGTGAGGCTACCCGCCTCTTCGAAGGTCAGGGTGAGGGGAATCTCGTCGCCGCTCTTGATGGGTTCGCTAAGGCCGATGACCATGATGTGGATGCCACCAGGGGCCAAATGCACCGTTGCGCCCGGAGCGATGTCGAGACCCTGGAGGCGGCGCATGCGCATGATGCCATCCTCCATGCCCGCAGTATGTATCTCGACTGAACCAGCGTGAGGTATTTCGGCAGCGACCAAACGGTCAGCTGCTGTTCCACTGTTTGTGATGGTGAGATAGGCAGCTGTTGTGCGGCCGGCGCCAAGGGTTGGACGGACCCAGGCAGAGGAGAGGCTGAGATTGGCTTCGGCTGCATGGGAGAGAGCCGCGAGGGCGCCCGCTGTGATTAACACTGCGACCATGACGAACCACTTTGTTGCCTGCCGGTTCATGTAAGACCCTTTGTTAATGGCGCGTACTGATTGCATTTCTCGAACGGGACGATCTCATAAGAGAAACAAAACTTGCCGTTTCTCTAGTCTTTTCGCTCTCTATCAGACTATTTCATGGTGAAGGGTTGGTGCCAATTGGACCAAGCGCCGCAGGGGAAAAGGAAGAATAGGCCGCCAAATGATGTACGGACCGATTGTCCGTATTTGCGCCTATGTGAATGAACCAGTACAACACGGAGGTCAAAAGTCCCACATTTTGTTACCAATCACCAATGCGGAGCACTCTCACGTGAATAAAACTGAAATCAGCCGGCTGCAATCCTATTTTCGGAAGCTCTTCGGGCTCGACACCATTGTGGTTCAAGGGCGTGTGAAGAATGACGGCTCAGCAGAAGTCAGCATTGGTGGTGAATTTATCGGCGTGGTTTTCCGCGACGAAGATGAGGGCGAGGTTTCTTACGCTTTCAATATGGCGATTTTGGAGATGGATCTCACAGACGATTGATCGTCTGCATTTATTGACTTGCGGGGGGTGGCCAAAGTCATGGCCACCGTGTGGCGTGGGGATGCCGCTATGTGGAGGGTAGTTTGTTGCTTAAATTGATCGAGAACATTTTGTTTCGGTTGAAGTTCCTGGTGTTGTTTTCACTGGCGATTTTCACACTCTGGATGGGATACCAGGCGGTTCAATTGCGATTGGATGCTGGTTTTCTGAAGCAATTGCCCACCGACCACCCCTACGTCGAAACCTTCATAGACTACCGAGATAAGCTACCTGGACCCAATGCCGTTATGGTCGCCGTTGAAGCGACGAGCGGCAATATCTGGACGCCTGAGTTTATGCAGGTGATTTATGATGTCACAGATGACATTTTCTATCTGCCGGGCGTTTTCCGCAGCTCTGTCACGTCGATGTGGACGCCGAATACGCGTGTATTCCAGATCACGGAGGACGGGTTTCTTGCCTACAACCTCATTCCGGCCCACGTCACGCGAAACAATATCGATGCCGCCGCGATTGAGACAATAAGAGAGGATGCTGATCGGTGGGGGTTTAAGGGAAAGCTCTTTTCCAATGACTCCTCGGCAGCTCTAATCCGCTTCGAACTTCAAGAGATACACCCGATCACGCGGGAGCAACTCGACTATATCGACTTCGCTCAGCGGATCGAGACGAGTATCCGTGACAAGTATGAGAGTGACGAAGTTCGCATTCGGATCATTGGCTTTGCCAAAATGATTGGGGATATCGCGAACGGCGCCGCCGATGTCGTTCTATTCTTTATCGTTTCGTTTCTGCTGACCACGGCTGCAGTGTATTTGTATTGTCGTTCTGCCATGCTGACAACGCTTGCAGTATCTGCCTCCCTTGTATCGGTGGTATGGCAATTCGGTATTCTCAGCCTGCTTGGGTTTGGGCTTGATCCTCTTGCTATTCTTGTTCCGTTTCTTGTCTACGCCATCGGCGTTAGCCACGGCATTCAGCAGATCAATCTGATCTCTGCGCAGATTGTCGCCGGAGCAGATGCGGAGACAGCCGCCCGTGTGACCTTCTCGCGTCTGCTTGTGCCGGGTTCCATGGCCTTGGTCACTGACCTTGCGGGCTTCCTTACGCTCTATCTGATCCCTGTTCCCATGATCCAGGAACTGGCGTTGGTGGCCTCTATCGGGGTTGCCCTTAAGATTGTTTCAAACCTGATCATGTTGCCACTCGCAGCCGCGTACTTCCCGATCCCGCAAGGCTACGCTGCTCGTGCGGCGAAACTGCGCGAAGGCCGGATGCGGTGGATGACGCGGCTTGGTCAGATTGCGCGCCCCGTGCCCGCAACCATCACTGTCATCTTGATAGGGGCGTTATTTGTTGTTGCCGTCTACGAGAGCCGTGGCCGTAACATTGGGGACGTGCACCCGGGGGCGGCGGAGCTTCGTGAGAATGCCCGCTACAATGTCGACTCCCGGTTTATCGTTGAGAACTTCAATATCAATCTCGATGCATTTGTCGTCATTGTTGAGACACCGGAAAATTCCTGCATTCAGTGGGACCTGATGAAGCCGGTCGAAATGTTCGGTCATCATCTTTCAAATATTGAGGGCGTGCGATTTATTGTCTCTCTGCCGGAAGCATCGAAAATTGCCTACACCGTATGGATGGAAGGCAATCTGAAGTTCCACGAATTGCCTCGTAACCGTTATACGCTCGTATTGACGACGAGTGGTATTGCGCCCAGCACGGGGTTGACCAATTACAGATGCGATTTCATGAGCGTGATTGTGTTTACCGAAGATCACAAAGCCGAGACGATCAAGCGCCTTATTGCTGGTACCAACGAGTGGATTGCGGACAATGGGGATGACTATCCCGACCTGACTTTCCGTCTTGCGACGGGGAATGTCGGGCTGATTGCCGCAACAAATGACGTGATCGAGAGTTCGGAGCTGCCGATCCTGCTTTATGTTTATGGCGTGATTATTTTCCTTGTGCTCATCGCCTATCGCGATTGGCGGGCGATCATCTGCTGTTGTGCCCCTCTGGTGGTGGCCACATTCCTTGGTTATTGGCTGATGAGCTGGCTGGAGATCGGGCTGAAGGTTTCGACCTTGCCTGTACTGGTTCTCGCGGTGGGGATCGGCGTGGACTATGCGTTCTACATCTACACGCGCCTCCAGAAACACTTGGAAGCTGGTCATGATGTTGTGGACGCGTTTGTCCTGGCCATGCAGGAAACCGGCATGGCAGTGATCTTCACGGGCGTGACCCTCTCGCTTGGCGTTGCGAGCTGGGTGTTCTCAGGTCTGAAATTCCAGGCTGATATGGGGCTTTTGCTGAGCTTCATGTTCTTCGCAAACATGATCGGTGCGGTGACCGGGCTGCCAGCTTTGGCGGCGATACTGCATCGCCGCTTCCCCAAATATACCGTGAAGAAAGAGGCTGCTACTGAGGTGTGATGTCTTCGTTGAGTTGTGGGTCAGGTGTCGCTGGATTGACGGTGACGTCTGACCCCTCTTCATCAACGCTGATATGGTCTGCCTCGTTGGCTACGATAAAGCTCTCCACCAGGGTCGTAATTGCTCTGTCAATTGTTGCCCAGCTTTCCAGTTGGGTGCGCTTGTAACGATAGGTCAGCGCGACGGTGTCGCTTATGCGAAAAGTTCTGGTGCAGTTCGGACTGAAAATTATCACCGATTCACGAAAGCACAGAAGGAGGAGGGGTTGTATTTGTCCTCTTTCCTCGACGAAAAGGTCTTGATCCCGGTAACCGGAATTTTCTGAAAAATCAAATCGTTGAAGGCCCGTCGGACCTGGGGCAGGGTTCAGGTCTGCCAGATGTCTGGAATAAATTTCATCAAAACGGCGGGTGGCTGGTAGCAGGTTTTCGGCGAGATGGATTTTTATATGAACGACCATCGCGCCTGATGTGTTGTCGTCGAACGCCTCGCGCCGCTCAATTGAGTAGGGCGCCAATTCCGGGAGGAGAGCGTGAAGGTCAATTTCATTTTGGGTGCCTCCGACGCGTTGTAGCGGGTATCTTGTGAAATTGGATGGCACCAGAAACCTGCTGTCGCCGATAATCATGTCTACTTTTTCGCTGCTCTCACTCGCGCGAGGGGCAAGCCCAAGTAGTTCAGACGGTGTTGGTCCAAAATAGTAGTAGGCAAAGGCAGCGGAAAAAACCGCGACACCTGCAGCGACAATGAGAGGGAGCAGCCAGGCGGGGCGCTCTTGAACCATCTGATCAGAATTGTCGCTCATGCGTTTTGGCCTTTCCTATCGACAACGTCCTGTGTCGCCTGCAAATTCGTTCGAGTATCATATTCGCTCTGGCGCGGGGTGTCTGGACCAGCGTTTGACCCAAATTGGGACGCTGGCTGACAATGATGCCCTCAGATTGGGACGTCCGTCGTCCAGCGTGTCGGTATGCACTATCCAACCAATTGATTTTCAAAAGGTTTCTGGCGTGTTGTGCGTTAGCTCGCAGGTGGTACGGCCTTTGCGAAGATCTGGGTGAACAGATTGGGATGTTGGCCTGTATGAGCATATTTGTCGTGAAAATGCTGACTATTTTGGGATTTATCTTCTACGCAGGGGGACCTGTGGATGCTCTGCAGCTCGCCTTTATGGGAGCCGCTGAGATGGACGAATTGAGGGTGACCTGTGAGACGTGCGAGCGAACAGCCGCGCTTGATGGGGCACCGGTGCAGACCGCGAGCCTCCTTCGCTCGTCAATTGACGTTATAGGCGGGACACAGCAATCGGGCAGCTCGCTGGGGGAAAGACAATGATGATTGCTTTTGTTTGGACACTCGTCACAGGTGTTGTGACGGCTGGGCTGGTCGCCAGCGTTTACAGGATGGTGACGAGCAAGCCGCCAAGCTTTCAAATGTGGCAGGAAACCACCCTTGGGCTGGTGGGGGGGATTGTCACATTGGTTCTGGCTGGGCCGAGCGTGATTATGCGCAATGCTCTGCGTGCCCAGGTCATCGAGAACCGTCCACCGGCCTGGCTGGTCCTCAGCGCCTTGATGTCGGGCCTCTGGTCCTTCCTTGTAGGAATTTTTGTTCTCAATATTTTCCTGATTTAGGAATTAACCTATTGGAAACACTGAGAAAACTAATGTTTCCTGATTTCTCGCCAAAGACTTGACTATTTGTCAGTTCGTTCCTATTTACATTCCTGTGCAGTGCGAATGAGTTTTGCTGCACTGCGAATAAAAAGGAGTGAACCCCCAATGCGCTCTCTGGTATGGAATTTTTTGGCCGTCGCTGCTGTGGTTGC
>CAZFHW010000018.1:11025-14137 GCA_964518885.1 uncultured Parvibaculum sp.
AGATTGCTTGAGGAAATCGGGACAGTTCCTGTGGTCGCAAGATCCGGTTGAACACTTTTGGAAACGAAAGAAGGTCCCAACCTAATTGGAAGCCCGCGCGGTTCTTTTCTAAGAACCTCGCGGGCTTTTTGTTAGGCGGCCGTTTTGTTAGGCAGATCGGGTCTGCCGGACACGACGCACCACACGACGCGTCCCGGCTCCAAATATCAGAGCCACAATGGCGGTTCCGATTGCCCAGATCCATTGCAAGACCCACAGCATCAGATTGGTAAATGTTTTGAAGGCCCGCAGGCTGGTTTTCCCGGTCAGCGTCATGATGCCGCGGGTTTTGACGCCAAGCTCACCACTCATCTGTGCGACCCGGCGTAGGTCATTGCTTGTTTCTACCCGCGCGAGCAATCGCACGCTCTCTGCAGGGCCTGCGTTGCGCTGAAGCGTGGTCATGTTGTCCAGCACAGGTGTGAGGCGGCTGAAATCAACCTTGGAGGCGTAGGCTGAAATGGCCCGCCTGGTGGTCGCATTGTCGCTCAGGCTCGCGGTGTTGAGTATTTTGCGGAGTTGAGGGAAGTTTACTGCAGCGCGGATGATGCCCCCAAGCTCCCGCGTAAAGGCCGTGGTGAGGGCGCCGGTCCGTTTGGCAATTTTCATGAGCGACACACCGATTTTGACGGGCAGGGCCCCGCCACCAGTTGCCACGGTCGCACCAGTTGCTGCAACGCCGACGACAGAGAGGCCTAGTATGAGTTCTGAATAGTCTTCGCCCGCGACGAGCTTGGCTCCCTCCCGGCTGATGTCCCGCACATCGCCGACCACTGTCAGATCGGAGGTGATGGCTCCCATGAAGCCGGCAGTGTCGCTGCCCTCGCCGGTGAGAAAGCCTTCAAAGAAGCTTCCTGTATCTCGTGAAATCCGGAGGATGAGTGATCCGGCATCTTCAATTCTTGTGCGTGTTTCATCACTGAGTGGGATGCCCGCATAAGCAGCGATCTCCGCATACATGAGTGCGTCTTCGTAAGCGTTGGTGTCGAGTGCCTGATTGATGACGACTTCCAGGTCTTCAGGTGACACGGTAGCGGCCAGTTCTGCCTGGATGAAAGGTCCCGCAGGGATGATGTCTTCGTCGACATAATCATCAAGGTATCCCCGTTCGAAAGCCAGTATGAACGCCACCGGCAATGCGATCAGCATCACAAACAACAGATTAAAAAGTCGCATCCGCTATCCCTCGTCTCTGCCCCCTTGCGGTATGCCTACCGCGGATGGTGGCAGCTTGGGGCACGCAAGGCGATTTGCCAAGCGGCGTGGTTAACCATTTGGGGGTGGTATTACCCGCCAACCGGGCCACCTTTGGTGCGTCTGATGGCTACCACTGCGGGGCGGGGTGGCATGTTCGGCTTGAAGTCTGGCCATCGTGTTGCTGGATCTGCGTAGGTGGATTTTCGTTCAAAACCAGGAAATGCTTCAGTGCCATCGGCTGCTGGATGCTGCACGGCGACAAAAAGTGTTTCTCCGTCATCCGAAAAACGTGGTCCGCACATTTCTGCACCCACGGGCACGCGGAAGAACATGGATCCTTTGCCCCGCAACTCCCCTTGCGTCTCAAGCGCCCAGATGCCGTCGGCGGTGCCAGATGTCTTCGGCCAGGCTTTCCCCTGATCTGTTGCTGCCCAGAGCCGGCCTGCGGGATCAACCGCCAGATTGTCCGGGCAGGCAAACCATCCGTTCTCACTGGTTGCGTTGTTCCAGGAGGCATTGACGGCTGGATCGTCCGGGTCACCGCACACGACCAACATGTCCCAGGTGAAATTTCTGGCGGCATGATTTTCAGCCTCCGGTGAAATTTCAACAATCTGTCCCCAGAAGTTGGGACCGCGTGGATTGGCTTTGTCGGTTTGTTCGTCGGTTCTCAAAGAGTTGTTGGTTAGAGAAACGTAGACTTTGTTGGTCAGCAAATTGGGTTGAACATCCTCGGGCCGGTCGAGAGGGGTTGCGCCCAGCAGGTCGGCGGCGCGGCGGGTTTCGATCAGCACATCGGCCTGGCTTTCGAAACCGTTTTCCGGCGTCAGGGGGGCTTTGCCATAGACGAGAGGGAGCCAGGTGCCGGTGCCATCTTCGTTCAGCTTTGCGACGGAAAGGGTGCCGTTGTCCAGCAGGTTGAAATTGGCTTCGCGATTGTCGGGGCTGACCACATTGTCGCTGACAAAGCGGTAGAGATATTCGAAGCGTTGGTCGTCGCCGGAGTAAATGACAACGCGACCCAAGGGGCAGAGGGCGGTTTCGCATCCCTCATGCTTGAAGCGTCCTAGGGCGGTGCGTTTGATAGGGGCTGATGTGGGATCAAGTGGATCGACTTCAACAATCCAGCCAAACCGGTTTGCCTCATTCGGCTCCTTGTTGATGTTGAAACGTGCGTCGTACAGGCCCCACGGATAGAACTGGCCGGGAATGCCCATGCGGGCGAAGTTTCTGGCTTCGGGGTGATCTTCGAGGGTCCCCATAAAGTAGCCGTGAATGTTTTCTTCGGCCATGAGGTAGGTTCCCCAGGGTGTAATGCCGCCCGCGCAATTATTGAAAGTGCCCACTACTTTTGTGCCACTTGGGTCTGTGGAGGTTTGCATGCGCGGATGACCGGCAGCGGGGCCGGAGATGTTCATTTGTGTTGTTGAGGCGGTGATGCGTCGGTTGAACGGACTGTCGGCCACCGGGGTCCAGCGACCCTCTTCATCGCGCGTAATCTCAACAATAGATCCGCCATGTGCAGCCATGGAGATTTCTGCGATTTCCCTGCTGTAGACCGTGCGCGGGTCTGCCACGCCGGCGAAGACCGGATGCATCAAATCATCATTGGTGAATTCATGATTGACGCAGAGCAGCGCGTGATCCTTCAGAGGCGATCCGAAGGGCAGGGGGATGAACCCGATAAAGTCGTTATTGTACCCAAATTGCTGAGCCTGTGCGGTGGCACTCTGATTGTCTGGGTCGAAGGCCGGGGCATTCGCGGTTATTGGATCGCCCCAGCGGATCAATATGTCGGCCTCGTGATCGGGGGCAACATGGTGGGTCTCGTCAACGCCATGTTCTATCTCGATAAAACTAAAGTGCTGATTCTGGT
>CAZFHW010000018.1:14237-20819 GCA_964518885.1 uncultured Parvibaculum sp.
CAATTGTCAACTTGGAGGAGTGGGTAGGACATGCCGATTTATGCCCTTGGAGATAGCCGTCCGGTTTTGCCGGAGGAAGGCGAGTATTGGATCGCCCCAGACGCGCAGGTCATGGGAAATGTGACACTGGAGCGCAACGCAAGCGTGTGGTTTGCCGTGGTGTTGCGTGGTGATAACGAGATGATCACGATTGGTGAAAACTCAAATGTGCAGGACGGATCCGTTCTTCATACTGACCCGGGGTCTCCGTTGACCCTGGGAAAAAATGTCACGATTGGGCACAAGGTCATGCTGCACGGATGCACAATTGGAGACAATAGTCTGATCGGCATCGGCAGCATCATTTTGAACAATACAAAAATCGGAAAAAACTGCCTGATTGGCGCAAACACGCTTATCGCTGAGGGCAAAGATATTCCCGACAATTCGATGGTCTTGGGCTCACCCGGAAAAATTGTGCGGACGCTCAGTGATGAGCAAGCTGCGGGGCTTGCGCTTTCAGCGGCACATTATGTTGAGAATTGGCAACGCTATGCACGCGAGCTAAAGCGTCTCGACTGAGATTGGCGATTTCGCGCCCAGACAAGATGTAATGTACAGGAGACGGTGATGAGTGAAGCGCACGATGCGTATGGGACTTAACGAACCCTTCGCAGAACATATGCATCATGTCTATTTTCAGTTGCTTCCTCTGATGCGAACGGAAGATGTGAAAGAAGGCATGTTGGCTTTTGTTGAAAAGAGAGCACCCAATTTTGAAGGTCGGTAATGTGTCTTCCCATCTGATGGTTTTGTGTGGTGGGTTTTCTGTGGGGCCAAAGTTGCGTTTTGAGTTTCGCGTATGGGTGGGGATGCTGGTCGTTCTGGCAGCGGGCGCTCTGTCGATATTGCCGGCATCTGCCGCAGGGTTTTCCGGTCAGTTTGACGGTATTGGGGCTGCCGTTGGTATGAAGCTGACGCTGGAGGAAGTGGAGGGCCGGGTGGTTGGCCGGTTTTCTTCAGGTCGTGGTGATCCCTTTTCGTTGAACGGTCGTCGGACGGGGGAGGCAGCACAAGGCTCTGTCGTGCGCACTGGACAACAGTTCTTTTTTCATCTTGAGCTTCGCCCGCTCGGCGTGCAGTTTTTGCTCATTCCCCGAACCCCCGAAGGGGACCCTGATATCTCCGGGGGGACAGACTATTCTTTTGTCCAGCAGGGTCTTCAGGTGCCACGACCCTCAGCCTATCGTGCAGCCCCCCCGAGGGGTATCCAGGTCGATATTGTTGATTTTATTGAGGCGTTTCGTGACTGGCAGCCCGCTGACATGGCGCGGATCTACGGGGCGCTCGATAATCGCTACAAAGAGCTCCTTCAGCTTTTCGATCATGCCGCAGCCGAAGTGTTGTGGCGCGTCTGTGCGACCAAGCCGCCAAACGCTTCTTTTTCCTCTGAGGAACTTGCACGGCTCTTAGAACGGCAACACATGAGCTGTGAGACCTATCTTTCCGCTGTTGCCTCGGTTCGTGATGCCGGGCTGATGAGTGAGTTTCTTCGCAAGGCCAATTTTCAACTCGAGCTCATTCGAGAAACCGTCAAATGCGATAGGGGGCAATCGCCTGAGACCAAGTGCGCCGATGTGGGGGCGATGAGTGGTCCGCTCATGCTGCGCTGGAGGCGAGCTGGCGATATCATGTCCTTGCTGGTTGGCGATACGGGGCCGGCTGAAAGCAGCGCGCCTGTGCCCGCAGCGCAGTTCCCTGTAGTGCCCGTTCCCCGCAGTATCCAGCCTAGCGTGCAACCCGAGTTGGCAAGTTCCTCCTCATCTGTACCGCTTCCCAAAGCGCGCCCTGGTGTCCCCCCGCAATCGTCAGCGGGTGCAGGACAGCCGCAACTCCCCGTGCCGCGTGAGCGGCCGGGCGTGCGGTTGCGGTACTGACCTGGACGAACCGGGTTAAAATTAGACGGGGCGGCGCCAGACCCGGCGGATTTTGGCGTCGGTTTCAGGTCCGAAGTTGAACCATGCAGTTCTGTCGCGGGTTGCGTCGGCAACGAACAGACCGTCTTGCTTAGAGACAATTTTTGAAAGTTGATTGAGGAGACCTGGAGCGGTTCCTGTGCAATTGACGACCCAAGCGTTGTTCGCGACTTTCAGTGCTGCACCAAGCGACATGATGGTCTGCTCGAGCGTTGCCCCATGGCGTGATTTTATGTCCGTGATAATCAGAAAGTTTGATGTGTCGGGGCGTTTGCGCCGATCCACTTGGCCTCTTTTTGCCCCATAGACTGTCTTGCGGTCCTGTGGGTGAGAGGGTGTGCTTGAGGTTTTGTCTGCGCGGTCCGTGTCGAAGAAACCAGCGAAAATTAAAACGTCTTTTGCTTCCTGCCAGTCCTGTGTGCCGGTTGGGGCGATCATTGAGTGGCCCGCGACTCTGCCTTCAGCAATATAGGTTTCCATCGCTTCGTAGGTGTAGGGGCCGTAAATGTCGTCACCATGTTTGAGTGACCAATGGCCGTCCGCGAGGGTTCTGCCGTCTGTGGCATCGGCATCTTCTTTGGGAAGATCTTGCTCAACCGGTTCGATGTTTTCTGAGCTATTTTGCATCATGTGCTTTTCTGCATTACGCGCTGGCTTCCAAAAGTTGACCTGGAGCTGCTTTCCAATACCTGCCCCGAGTATGGCGGGAACCGGTTCACACTTTATGAACGCATGGTTGCCAAATGGTTTCGACAATGCGCCTGTTCCGTTGCGTTATCGCCGGGTCAGTTGCAGGGGCTGGCCGCGCAGGGCACAGTCGCGTCAAGCAAGCAGGTAGTTTTGCACCTTAAGGAGGCACTAATGACGGATTATGAACATTGCACGGTCGAAAAAGACGGCCGTTTGCTGATTGTCACCATGAACAGGCCCAAACGGATGAACGCGTTGCATCCGCCAGCCAATTTTGAACTTGCGAAAGTATTTGATGATTTTGCAGCGGACTCTGACCTTTGGGTGGCCATCATCACAGGAGCGGGGGACCGTGCATTCAGTGCAGGTAACGATCTAAAATGGCAGGCTGAAGGCAATAAAATTGAAGTGCCGCCAAGCGGGTTTGCTGGTCTGACATCTCGCTATGACATGGCCAAGCCTGTGATTGCTGCGGTGAACGGTGTGGCGATGGGAGGTGGTTTTGAAATCGCTCTTGCCGCCGATCTCATTATTGCTTCGGAAAATGCCAGCTTCGCTTTGCCAGAGCCCAAGGTTGGGCTGGCCGCCCTTGCCGGTGGGCTACATCGGTTGCCGCGCCAAATTCCCGTAAAGCAGGCCATGGGCATGATCTTGACCGGTCGCGTTGTTCCTGCTGCCGAGGGGCAGACATTGGGGTTTGTGAACGAGGTTGTTCCGGCGGGCGATCTTATGGCTGCCGCCAAACGCTGGGCGGAGCTGATTATGGCGTGCTCACCGATGTCCATTCGGGCGTCGAAGGAATCCGTCTATCAGGGGCTGGATGAAGCCAATCTTGAGAAAGCGGTAACCGGGCACTACCCCGCTATCGGGGCTTTGTTCAAGAGCGAGGACCTGATTGAAGGTCCGATGGCTTTTGCGGAAAAACGTGCGCCGCAATGGAAAGGCCACTGACCTAATTTTTCGGCCAAGGTCCGGCCCTGCTGTGTGTGCAGCAGGGCCGGTCTCGACAGGATCAGACCTGGGTGAGAGAGTCTGATCTGGGTATTTAGGACGCGAGCGAGGGGCGAAGCCCGCTTGCGGTATAGAGAGGCTCAGCTATCGGTGCGCCAAGTGATGGGCGCGCACCGGGCTCAAATTCGGGCAGCAGGAGAGAAGCGCTTTTGCCATTATTGTCCGATCCCAGGCGGACCCAGACATACGGGTGCCTTCGCGATTGTCGTTTGACCCAGGTGTAGGGGGTGTCCCGCCAGGCTTTGATATGCCGGGTTTTGTTATCCAGGACGAACTCGCCGCGATCAGTCACAACCAGCAGGACGGCATGCCCGGCGCCGTTTCGCTCTTTAACGACCGAAATCAGCAGGGTATCTGCAGGCCAACCACGCTCAATGAGCATGCGGCGTTTCAGCAGGACAAAATCTTCGCAATCTCCGCCTTGTTCGGATGGATAGGTCCACCATTCAGGCTTGTTGTACAGGTCGGCATCTTCAACCGGTCTGACGGACGTGTTGACCTGGGTATTGATTTGCTCGAGATCACGCCATCGGGCGTCTGTGAGACGCATGGAGGCAGGGCTGACCGCTGATCCACTGCAGTCGGCTGGGTATCTTCGGCAGAAGCCGACAAAGCCGAACGGCGGTGGTGTCTCCGCGCCGACAGGCATAGCACTCCCAGCCGCCACAAATATGGGAGGCGGCGAGGATGACGCAAATGGTGCGTCGGTCTGAAGCAGGCTGAGGCCCGCTGTGGCATCAGGTGTTCCGCAGCCCGCAAGGAGGAGAGCCACACACAGGCCCGACGAAATATGCAGTAATTTCATGTAACCAATCCCGATCTGTCGATCTAATATTGGCCACCATGACTGTATTGTTTTTATCTACATGTAATTTTACTTGACTGTATTTAACTGTATTTTCGAATATTTAAGTTCTATTTTTCCTTTATTTTTAGAATACTTAATTCGATTCAAATTTTCACATTCGACAGGACGTCGCGAATGCAGAACGGGCACATGTTCCACGGAGAAAAATGCCAGAAAAACAGCGAAATTTTTGGGGGGTGGCGCTTTTGGAGACGAGAGGCGGGGATTAGCCGTCGATAATTTTCCAGGTACCGTCGTGCTGGCGGCAGGCGAACCCGGTCCCGGTTTCGGGGTTTCCATCGATGTAGATTGTTTGCTCAAACTGCCGACAATTCTGCCCGCGATCGTCCACATAGGTCCTGGTGGGTTTCACAGTCCCCCAGTGACCGCTATCAGGATTGTTCCAGGTGGCAGAGCGACCGCTTGGATATTGTTCCAGGGTTGATTGTGTTGTGTCGTAAACGGCTCTCTGGTCCTGACAGGTGAGGCTGGTGACAGCTTGGTTGCCAAGCAGGCCCCCGGCCAGTGCACCGCCGATAGTGGCCGCTGTGCGTCCGCTTCCACTGCCGATTTTTGATCCAAGGAAGCCACCAAGGGCAGCCCCGGCTAAACCGCCGATTACGCCTTCGGTGCTCAGGGGATCACATCCAGCTTCTGCTGTGTTTGGTAAAACCAAGACGGTTATCAGGGCTGCTGCCACGAGGGCCCCGCTTAGCTGTCTTGTCCTATTTGTCCCAGATGCCATGATGTTTTCTCCGCGTTCTCTTGCAAACCGGCCCCGTGGGGAATCCTAGACCCCCAAGGGCCGGGTCGCCAGTTTTTATGACGCGCCGTCAAATGACGAGGAGTCAGCGGCAAGACCCGCATTGATGCTCTCGACTGTGTTTGCGTTCAATTTGACCTTGGAATTCGCAAATGCGGGTTGGGGCAGGGCCCCCAATCGTTCAGCGACAGCCATGGCTGTGGCGACCAGTTTGTCGACCTCAACAGCGTCATCCAGAAAACCTGCCTGTGTTGCTTCCTCAGGAGAGAAAAGCCGGGCCTGTACAGTTGCCTGATGGAGGGTTTGTTTGGGCATGCGGTCCCGGGCAAAGTCGAGCAAAAAATCTGGTGTCGTCATGCCGATGGAGACCTCATTGAGACCGATGCGATAGTCCCCAAGTGTCCCGATGCGATAGTCAGATGCCAGTAGCAGTAAGCCACCTGCGGCAAGAGCATGCCCGGTACAGGCGACAATGATGGGAAGCTTGAAAGTGTAGAGGCGGGTTAGTAAATTCGCACCGCGGGTGACAAGCTTTGTGACCGCCTCAGGGCCGGATGCCATCGCTTTCAGATCGAACCCAGCGCAAAAACGATTTTCACGACCGAGTAATATGACAGATTTTGCCTCTGTTTCAGCGCGGTCGAGTGCTTCCGACAATGCGTCAATCATGTCGTGGCCAAGCGCATTTGCCTTGCCATCGTCCATATGCAGGACGGCGATGTCATTTTTCAAACTGTAGTTCAGGAAAGATTGGGTCATTGTACACCTCGCTTTTTTGTTTGGCGGGAGTGTACCTGTGCTGATCTAAAAAGGGGAGCGACTTTGAGCTCAGATGTAGCTGTCGCTTCCACCGCCCGGCACGAATTCGATACCGATGCCTTCGAGGGTATGGCGGACCACGCAGCCTACCATTCTGCCAATTGTCACATGGGTTCCCAGTCTTGGGCGCTTGCTGGTTTGAACGTGTGCTCCGGTCACAGAAATATCCAGAACCTTACACAGAATTTTGACGCCCGCTTCGATGGTCATAGACGTGTTGTCGTTGAGTTCTGGTTGTGTCGGGACACGTCGAGGAAAAACGCGGTGCTCTACACCTATTTTTTTCTGGTTCAGCCATTTTATCCGTTCAATCAGGCGCTGACGCTGATTGGCGACAAGCTGGGTCTCAATGGCAAAACCATTCGCGATGAACCGGACAATCTGCCCTTCAAATCGGCCCAGATCATCGAGATAGACAATG
Organism: uncultured Parvibaculum sp.; assembly: GCA_964518885.1. GTDB lineage: Bacteria > Pseudomonadota > Alphaproteobacteria > Parvibaculales > Parvibaculaceae > Mf105b01. The sequence goes on from CAZFHW010000018.1 coordinate 20,744, forward strand.
ATTTTGTCACCAAACTCCGTTTCGGCAGAACAACTTAGTGCAATGCCGCCTTCCGAGATATCGACAACCTGACAGG
>CAZFHW010000018.1:20919-31106 GCA_964518885.1 uncultured Parvibaculum sp.
GCCCTGGGGATTGTTGGTTTTGTATTGGCCGGGTGTGCGTCGCTTGTGGATGATGCCCGTGATCTGACCCCGCAGGGAACCGCATTTCAGCAGGCGCTGTATCAGCACTACATTGATCTGGCGGTCAACCGGGACGATAGCTGGAACGCTGGCGAAGGTGCTGAATTCTATGCGAAACGTGCGATTGAAGCCGCCAATGGCGTTGATGTCGCCCCGGTAGCGGCACCCTCTGACGTTGCCGCCGCCGCTGATCTGCTCCGTGCGAGAGACAGGCTGTTGGCGACTTTCGCCCAGGGAGGCAAAGAAGAGTTGCCGGACCTGATGGGGCGGGCGCAAGTTGCGTATGATTGCTGGGCTTACGAAATAGCGCTGGGGGCGCCGAGCGTTCAGGTCTATCAGTGCCGCGCCCGTTTTCTGACGCTCATCGGGCGCATTGAAGTGGATCTGGCTCCTGAAATAGCGCCCGTTGCAGCGGCATTGCCCGACGAGGCAAATTTCATCGTCTATTTTGGGTTTGATGAGTGGTTTCTGTCCGCCGAGGCGCTGGAGGTTCTTTCCGCCGCCATCGACCGGGCTCGGATGCAAGGCCACAGCAGAATAATTGCTGGCGGGCATACAGATACAAAAGGGCCCGCTGACTACAATGACGGTCTGTCGGTTCAGCGTGCTGAAATCGTGAAGATAACCCTTGTAGAAATGGGTGCTTTGCCAGGGGCCGTTGAGGTAATTGGCTATGGAGAGTCTCGTTTGGCCATTGAGACCGGGGATGGGGTGCGCGAGCCGCTTAACCGTCGGACCGTGGTAACGCTGCTGCCGTAGGCGCAAGTGAGGGGTGGGGGGAGCGCTCCCGCCCTAAATACCGGGAAATGTCCTATTTTTCCTCGTGTTTCTTGGAGTAAAACCAATGTTGACGCTTGCGTCACAATTGAAGTTGGTTGAATATCGGCGCCAAATTCAGAGGGGTGGCCTGAGCAGATACCTGCACTTCCTGCAGGATAAGATTTGCTCGGCTTACTCCCGTTGACTGGGAGAAAATCAGAATGAGCGAATTTGATTACATTATTATTGGCGCCGGCAGTGCCGGGTGTGTGCTTGCCAACCGGCTTTCTGCGAACCCGAATAACAAGGTTCTGTTGCTCGAAGCTGGCTCCAAAGACAGCAACATGCTTATCCACATGCCTGCTGGTGTTGGGGCGCTCATTGGATCGGACAAGGCAAACTGGTGTTATGACACTGAGGGTCAGACCCACTTGAACAACCGTCGTTTGTTTTGGCCACGTGGCAAGGTGCTGGGCGGGTCTTCGTCGATCAATGGCATGATCTACATCCGGGGTCACGCACGCGACTACGACCATTGGCGTCAACTTGGCCTAGAAGGTTGGGGCTTCTCCGATGTGCTTCCGTATTTCCGTCGCTCTGAGGGAAATGAAAACGGTGGTGATGAGTTTCATGGCGGTGACGGTCCGTTAGGTGTTTCTAATCCCACGGGCGGAAACGTCTTGTTTGATGCATTTGTCGAAGCAGGCAAGCAGGCTGGACACCCGGAGACCAAAGACTTTAACGGCCGCCAACAAGAAGGTGTCGGCCCTTACCAACTGACCATCAAGAACAACCAGCGTTGCAGTGCTGCCAAGGGATACCTTGTTCCGGCGCTTAGTCGTCCCAACTTAAGGGTTGAGGTTGAGGCGCTCACGTCACGGATCATTTTTGAGGGTAAAAGGGCGATTGGCGTTGAGTATACCCAGAAGGGGAAAACACTTCAGGCGCGCGCTGGCAAGGAAACCATTCTTTGCGGTGGTGCGGTCAACAGCCCGCAAACCCTTCTGCTTTCAGGCATTGGGAACGGAACATACCTGAAGAAATTTGGCATTGATGTTGTGGCAGACCTGCCTGGTGTCGGACAAAATCTTCAGGATCACCTTGATGCGACTGTTCTGCAGGAATGTTCTCAGCCGATTACACTGCACAGCCAGACGAACCCGCTGCGGATGCTTATGACCGGCATGCAGTACACATTCTTCAAAACAGGAGCGGGCGCGACGCAAGGTTTGGAGTCTGGCGGGTTCCTGAAAACACGGCCTGAGCTTGCCATGCCGGACGTTCAAATTCACTTTGTTGCCGCGATGATGCAAGACCATGCACGGGTAAAATCGGATCGCCATGGTTATACGGTGCATGTGTGTCAGCTGCGTCCGGAAAGTCGCGGATTTGTCGCCCTCAAATCGACCGATCCTGCAGAGCATGCGTTGATCCAGCCAAACTATCTGGCCGAGCAGAACGACCGCACGGTGATGCGTGACGGGGTCAAAATGGTCCGGAATATTCTTGCACAAGATGCGTTGGCTCCGTTTAGAGGGCCGGAATTCTCTCCCGGAGAGGCCGTCCAGAGTGATGCAGATATCGATAGCTGGATCCGCGAAACTGCGGAAACCATCTATCACCCGGTGGGTACCGCCAAAATGGGTAAAGACGACATGGCGGTTGTCGATACGCGGTGCCGTGTCCATGGTTTGGAGGGACTACGGGTGATTGATGCGTCTGTTATGCCAACGCTGGTTGGGGGCAATACCAATGCACCGACGATCATGGTCGCTGAGAAAATCTCAGATGACATTCTTGGAAAAGCGCCGCTGCCATCAGAGCACGTCCGAATTTATGAAGATGACGATCACGCCGCCGCCTGAGAGTTAACGTAACGTTAAGAGCCAAGGCCTTCTCGCTGTAAAGTGGGAAGGCCTTTTTTGTCTGATGAGACACTTCTCCCAGTGATTTACCAAATATCAATCACGCATCCATCAGTATGGAGAGTAATCTGGGAAGGATGCAGACCATGTCTGGTTCGGATGGTAAACTCGCGCGAATGGATATCAAGCAGCTTAAAGCCGCCTTGCAGAAGCATGTGCGGTACGTTAAGCGCGTGAGAGGTGGCGATCGCCTGAATTTGAGCCATAAGAATGTTGAACGCCTTCGGTTTGACGGGTGGGATCTCTCCGATGCGGAGATGGTCGGGCTGCAGGCTGCAGGGGCCAGTTTCGCCGGTGCTTGTCTGGTTCGTGCAAATCTTTTTGGCGCGGACTTAACTGAAGTGGATTTCTCCGGCGCAGATCTCAGGCGAGCCGATTTGCGGGGGGCCCGGTTTACCCGTGCCAATCTTGAAGGGGCGGACCTCACCGACAGCGATCTTCGCGAAGGTAAAATTATGCACCAGTCGTCGGAAGGCGATGTTTCCTATCTTGATAATGGTGATGCAGCCACACGGTTCGATAATGCCAATATGCGTCACTCCAATCTTGAGAAAGTGCGGATGGGGCGGGCTATGGGGGCTGGTACCGATTTATTCCAAGCCAATTTGAAAGGTGCACGACTGGCGGGGTGTGATTTTTCTGGCTCCGACCTGAGTGGTGCTGATCTGGAAGGGGCGGACCTTACCAATGCCAATCTGGCGCGGGCGAACCTCAGAGGCGCAACTCTTATCGGGGTGGTGTTGGATGGAGCCTGTCTAGACGGGGTGGATCTGACAGCTGCTCATTTCAACAAAGCTCAGCTGATGGCAGCCCAGTCGATGGAGGGCGCTATCATGCCGCGCACCGCTGCTGACCTCGGCATCTCCGTCGACGATCTGATGGCACGGCATAAAGCATGGATGGCCTCGGGGGGGGCTGAGGGAGAACAGGCGGTTTTTAAAGGGGTGGACCTGACCGGGTTTTCTCATCCGGGGATTGCACTTTCGGCTGCGGAGTTCAGTGATGCGATCCTTGTCGGCGCTAATTTTGAGACCGGTTTTTTTTCGATGACGAATTTTTCCGGTGCAGCTCTCTCAAAGGTCAATTTTTCCAAATGTGATTTGAGGGGAGGCAAGTTCGAATGTGCAAACCTCACCAACGCCAACCTGACGTCGGCTGATCTTTCTGCAATGCCTATTGCCGGGGGCGGTGGGCGGACATGGCCGACCAATTTCCGAGGGGCAATTCTGACGGGGGCCGATATCTCTGGCGCCAATCTTGCGTTCTGTGATTTTTCCGGTGCTGTTCTGCGAGGCGTGGATCTAAGCGCTGCAAATTTGGACAGCACGATATTTGATGAAGCTGATTTGACCGGTGCTGATCTGTCGGGTGCTGAGTTTGGTAATTGCCAGCTTCAGGGAGTAAAGGGTGTTGTCGCTCCGAAGGCGGCGCCCAAGAAAACAGCCTCATCGCAACGCTGATCTGGCTTTCGGGCCCTACTTTGCTTTATCAATTTCCAGGCGCTCACCTTTGACAAGGCGTAGATAGGGACGTTCTGCCGCGGAATTTCGACGCCGCGTGCCGAGACTGGGTACCAGTGCCGCCCTGGGAGGTATGGCGCTGGCTATCTTTCTGGCAGGGTGGGCCAGTGGTGGGGCAATGGTCAGATCGGCGGCGTCGACACGGCGCACTCTGTCCGTCCATTGTCGGACAAGCATGTGCTCGCCAACCCAAGGGAGGTCGTCGACGACGACGGCGGCACCCAATACACGGGTCACAGCCCCATTGTCCTGAGCGAGAGGCAGTAACACCATTTCCATGGAGACCTGCCTGTTGTCTGGTGTCTCGGCAGTGTAGTCGATAAAGCCGATGGTACCGCTGCCGGTTACTTCGTTCAAAACTTTGAGGATTTCCTGCTGGCTTTCGTCCTGCCATAGCGCTGCCATATTGTGACGGCGAAACTCCATGCCATAGACATTGCAAAGCCCGGTCCCGGCGAGGCGGAACCGATATGTCCACTGATCGTTCCGTTCCAGGATAAAGACATGGGGCAATATTCGCTTTATGTCGCGCGGCTCTATTTCGGAACGTCTGGGTGCAGGGCGGCTACCTCGCAAATCATTCCAATAGTTAACCAGCGCCTGTACCGTTTGATGCGTCATTCTTCAATTTCCAAGTTCGGGGCAATTGAGCGTGTTGCTCTTCTATTGCCCTGTCCGTCCTGCTGCCTGGACCGTGCCGCTCTGATACAGATCGGATAAGTCCCGGTGCGATTGCCCTCTGCTCAGCGAGAAGCGTGCCAAAACTTAACGGCGGCATCGAAAACATAGCGCGGATTTGCAGCGGACCTGGAAAAAACATAGCTATTTCAAGCGGTTAGATAATTTTCTCTCTTGGCCGATGAACTGGCATTGTTAATGAGTGATTGCTGGTCTCCGCAAAATAGGTCGGTCTGAGACCGTGCCATTTTGTGGATTTGGTTAGACCTATGCAGAGAAGAGAACGGCATGGCTCCTGCAGTGTCTTGGGAAACAAACCCCAAAAGCCCACCAAAAGGGCTGAAACATCTCTCCGGAGTGCCAAAATGAAACGACTTTATGTACTTCTCTTCCTTGGTCTGTTCGCTTTTGCAGCAGGCGCAATGATTATGACGCTCACGGCGGATCAGGCCCAGGCATGTGGCTGGGAGGATGATTGTGCCGACGATAATTGGGACGACGAGTGGGATAATGATTGGGACGATTGTGGGTGTGATGATGGCGGCGATGTAGGCATTGATGTTGAAGTCAATGTCGACATAGATATCGACCTGGACGTCAATGTTGATGTGACCAACAACAACACGAACAACAACACGAACAACAACACGAACAACAACACGAACAACAATACGAACAATAATACGAACAATAATACGAACAATAATACAAACACGAACAACAACACGAACAACAACGTCAATAATATCACCATCATCAATGATGGTGGCGGCGGTGGTAATGTGAACATTGATATCGCGAATGAAGCCATTGCCAACGCCAATGCAGTTAGTGCGGCGGTGGCAGCTTCTCAGGCGGGTGGTCGGTTGAACTCAAATAACCTGCGTGACAGCGTATTTGGCCGCGAACGCCGTGGCGCAGGTGGGACCATCGTTAATGCCGCTCGCGCACCCATTACCATCGGACCGCTTCGGGTTGTTGTTAAGGAGGAGCGCGTTTCCAGTCGTGCCGTGCGTGGTGTGTGTTTGGATGCAAAGGGGCTGGAAGAAGCAGCCTACCTGGCGACGAGCTCCGCCCACGTGAATGTCAGCGAAGGTAGTGGCGAATTGATGTATTGCCAGATGGGTGATGCATTGGTCGCAACGATTGGCGAAGTCAGCGAAATCACGGGACAGGCTGACTACAGCATGGGCCAGGTTATCGAGTGCCTGGATGGTCAGTCACTTCGGTTTGGCAATGGCGGGCGCTTGGCTTGTGGTGTAGCCAGCAACGCCTATTTTGCTGGATCCGTTCGGAGCTCCCACGCTCGGTTCGCAGAAATTTTCCTTGATCGCAAGTCGAGTGGATATCTGCGGGAAGAAGTGTCTTATCGCGGGGCGACAACGTACAACGGGGGCGTTGGCTACTAACCCATCATTTGGCAATTCGGGGTGGGTGGTAGAAGGGGGCTCTTTGGAGCCCCCTTTTTTGTGACGTTCTAGCCTTGGTTTGGCCGCGTTGCCCCTTCCAGTAGCTTGGTGTTCTGGGTGATCTGGCGCTGTACCAAAGAGAGGTCGCTTGGGCTCCCCTCGGCGCCTTCCGCAAGGTGGCGACGTATCGGTTCCCAGCACAGGTCCAGAAAAGTCGAGGTTAAAAGATCTGTATCCAAAGTGTTGCATAGCTGGTTGGTGCGTTGCATCGTTTGCAGGGCGGCCGACAGGTGGAGACGCAGTCGTCGTCTGATGTCGGCGACTGTGGAGAGGGCTTCCGGTGGGCCGTCGGGCAAGAGAAACGTCCGCGCAAATGCAGGCTGCTCCAAAAGGGGGGCCGTCATGAGACGAACCAGATGGGGCAAGGGAAGCACAGCTTTCTGGTGTCCGCGCAGCGAGGTGAGTGTCTCGGCGAAGGCATTGCTCAGGACTTCCTGATAAAGTCCCTGCTTGCTGCCAAAATAATAATGGATCAGCGCGACATTGACGTTTGCAGCCTTTGCGACACGTCGAAGCGTGTTCCCGGAATAGCCATCCCGAAAGAACAGAAAACTTGATGCCTGGACAATGTCCTCACGCCGATTTTTGCGTTTTTCCGATCCGTTTAGAGCGGGTCGTCCACGCTTGGGCGTTGTCCGAGCATTTTCACTTGTGCTCGGTTCTACATTTATACTCATAAGCCCTCGCTGCAATAACAAGGGCCGGTCAGCAATCCTCAATGGGACTATAGCACGAATTTCCGAGGATGAAATCCACAGAGGATCTGCAATGGATTCCGCGTATCAAGCCTATGGTTTGTACCAGATTGGCGAGGAGTAAGCGCGTTCCTGAATGGTCGCCGGACCTTCGTAAGGTGTGTCCATGCCGAGCGCTATGGCGTCCAGCTGGGAATGACGGATGGTGGGGATTTGCAAAACACGCACGTAGTAGAATGCACTTTGCGCGGCATCGAAGGCGGGGTCTGACCATACGGTTGAGAGTTCTGCCGATCCAATATCATTGGTGTAGGCGCCGGAGGAAATATCGACCGTGTTGCCAACGGCGGGCAGCTTGCCGTCCGCGTCCGGGCTCCTGTTGTCGGACCACGCGACATCGAAGACCTGTTCATGAGAAGTACCTTCACTGTCCAGCCATCCTTTGATGACCTGAACGCGGTCTAGGTTCGCCCCCATCGGATCTTTGGTGGCCCGGATCAAAAGCTGAAAGCCCTGACCCTCTGGCGCGTTGGTGAGGTCGCCCCCCATCGGCACACCACCAGCGTATCCGACGTCAGCGAGGTCGGCGGCGTTGGCGGCAGCAGCGTCATAGTTCCATCCGCCGAATACACGCAAGGCCATGCGCGGGCCGGTGGTGGCATAGACTTCCTTGCGGGTGAAAGCATCGAAGATGCCTTCGCGGGTATTCTCTGTCGCCCAGACGGCGGCCAACCCTTGAGCCGACATGTTCCAACCGTTGATGGTATCAACGCCGGTGGTGAATTCTGGATTGAGAAAACCTTTGCCACGTTTGTTTTCCGGGATCGAGTCTGTTGCGAGCTTGCCCCAGAAGTTGGGCTCCTCGGCTGATGCAATGCTGGTGTGAGCATCTGTTGATCCAATCAGACCGAACTGATAAGGGTTCACGCCAACCCGCGCCTCGATTTCCAACCCACGGCGCAGGGCAGGGCGGATAAAGTCGCCAATATTGGCCTGGTAGCTTGGGCCTTGAGGCGCGCGTTGTAGATAAAACTCAAATCGCTCGAAGTCAGCAAACTCATCGTCCGGCGACAAGTCGGGATGGGTTTCAGAATCGCCTTTGATCTGGGTGACTTCCGCCACCGGTTCCCATTCAGCACGGGTGCGGGCGTAAGTGGCGGTGATCTCATTCGTGTTCACCTGGGTTGCGCCGAACATATATCCCTTGGAGATGTTGGAATTGTGCGGAATGGCCAAGAAGCGGGCGCCTGTCTCCTCTGTCAGTGTTGCAAGGCCTGCCCAGAGGTCTTCCGGGTAAGGCGCTTCGTCAGACCCGACGGGATCCATGTTGGCTGCCTGCGTGCCGCTCAGCGTCGACATGACCACCCGGTGCAGGTTCACGCCGTTGGTCGTCTGGGTCCATTCCCATCCGATGATCGGTGTGAAGACGCCGGGCTCGTAATGCGCATCGGCCGCGGCGACTGATTTTGACCACATGTCGGCACTCATGGACCGAGCAAGATCAGCCGGGATAAGGCCACCGGAGCCAAGGCCGAGGGCGCTGCCCTCACCTGCGGTTATCGGATCAACGGTGTCGCCTGGTTTGACAGCAGGCTCAGGCAATCGCTCTAGGAAGCGAGCGGTGCCTTCAACAGGGTCTTCCATCATGTCGCGCAAGCGGCCGAGGAAAAAACTCGTCTTCCAGCGTTCCCAGAACCAGGCATCGGGCATTTCAGGATCGCCGCGATACAGTTCTCCGATGACACCGAGGGACTCGGCATGGTCAGCGACAACCAGAAAGTCGAGGGGGCGGGCAAGCTGGACGCGGGTGCGGTTGAACGGATGAATAACGGGCTCACCCTTGGCCAGGCGGTAGGCGGTGTCAGGGTCCGCGTCGCGGTTGCCAGCCATGAAGGCGTCGGTGGAGTAGGAGGAATGCAGATGCGTATCGCCCCAGAAGAGCTGCGTCTCAGCGGCCAGTGCCGCTGTCGAGAAACTCGTTGTCGCCAGCAGCAACCCCATCAAAACGGAATTCTTGTTCATCTTCTTCTCCCAGAACGTCCCCGATTAACCTTCATGGAATTTACACATGATCTTGGACGGATGGAGTGTAGATAGTCCTCCAATTCTGATCTGCGGAATTATGGTTTGTACCAGATCGGAGAGGAGTAGGCGCGCTCCTGAATGGTTGCCGGGCCTTCGTAGGGTGTCTCTATACTCAATGCGATGGCGTCCAATTGTGAGTGGCGGATGGTGGGTATCTGCAACACACGCACGTAGTAGAAGGCACTTTGGGCCGCGTCGAAGCCAGGATCAGTCCATACGGTTGAGAGCTCCGGTGATCCAATATCATTGGTGTAAGCACCGGATGAAATGTCGACCGTGTTGCCGACGGCGGGCAGTTTGCCGTCTGCGTCCGGGGTTCGGTTGTCGGACCAGGCGACATCGAAGACCTGTTCATGCGTCGTGCCTTCACTGTCCAGCCAGCCTTTGATGACCTGGACGCGGTCGAGATTGGCGCCCATCGGATCTTTGGTGGCGCGGATCAAAAGCTGAAAATCGCGATCATCGGGCGCGTTGCTGAGGTCTCCCCCCATTGGCACACCCCCGGCGTAGCCAATGTCAGCGAGGTCAGCGGCGTCGGCGGCGCCTGCGTCATAGTTCCATCCGCCAAACATACGCAACGCCATGCGGGGCCCGGTGGTGGCATAGACTTCCTTGCGGGTGAAGGCGTCAAAGATGCCGTCGCGGGTATTCTCTGTCGCCCAGACAGCGGCGAGCCCCTGGGCCGACATGTTCCAGCCGTTGAAATTATCGATGCCGGAAATGAAGCCGTTTTCGTCTGTCTCTCTCCGCTTGTTTTCAGGTATTGAATCGACCGCGACCTTGCCCCAGAAGTTTGGTTCTTCCGTAGAAGGAATGCCTGTATGGCTGTCGGTTGATCCTACCATCCCGAACTGGAACGGGTTGACGCCAACGCGCTCTTCTATCTCCAGACCCCTCAAAAGGGCAGACCGGGCATAGTCGCCCACTGAGGCGACATAATCTCTGCTTTGCGGCGGGCGCTGTACATTGAATTCAAACCGTTCGAAGTCGGCGAAT
>CAZFHW010000019.1:0-3842 GCA_964518885.1 uncultured Parvibaculum sp.
GTGGCACAGACCACGGCAACAGGCATGGGCCAGTCCACCTGTATTGGTATTGGCGGTGACCCGGTGAACGGCACCGACTTTATTGATTGTTTGGAGATGTTCCTTGGCGATGACCAGACACAATCGATCGTCATGATCGGTGAAATTGGTGGAACGGCTGAAGAAGAAGCGGCCGAATTCCTGAAAAGCTCAAAGGTGAAGAAGCCTGTGGTTGGGTTTATCGCTGGTCTGACGGCGCCTCCTGGACGCCGCATGGGTCACGCAGGGGCCATTATTTCTGGCGGCAAGGGCGGGGCGGAAGACAAGATCGAAGCCATGCGTTCGGCAGGGATCACAGTCTCTCCTTCGCCCTCAGCTTTGGGAACCACCCTTGCAGATCTCGTAAAAGGCTAATCCACAGCGCAACGGAGTGCGGGTAAGGCTCACTGTTTGTTCAAGTGGCTTCACAACTGGGTGTGTGCCGGTTGTCTTTTGATCGCGGCATTTTAAATGGCTAGTTAACGACCTGCATGTAACACTTGGGAAATTAACCATAAACTCTGGTTTGGTTGAGCTTTCTTCTGAGGGTCAAAACTGGAGATTTGAGAGGAGTGCTGGATTTTCCGGCACTGGTCATGATGAGCAAAAGCAGTTCCAACGAGCAATTTGAGCGGACTTCGTTCTTGTTTGGGACAAACGCGTCTTTCGTAGAGGGCCTGTATGCCCAGTTCCAGGAAGACCCTCAGTCTGTCGACGCTGAATGGCGGACCTTTTTTTCCTCTCTCGGTGATACTTCGGCAGACGTCTTGAAGGAAAACCGCGGCGCTTCGTGGTCCCGGCCAGACTGGCCCGTGGTGGCCAACGGAGAGATGGTTAGCGCTCTGGATGGAAACTGGGGTGCGGCAGACGAGACGGCGATCCGCACCAAGATTCAAGCACGGGCTCCGGCTTCCAGCGATGCAGAAATTCGTGCCTCAACGCTTGATTCCGTTCGCGCCATTATGATGATCCGTGCCTACCGCATCCGAGGCCACCTTGATGCGGACCTCGATCCGTTGGCATTGCGGGAGGAAAGCCATCATCCGGAATTGCAGCCGGAAAGTTATGGTTTTGGCCCCGAAGATTTTGATCGCCCGATTTTTCTCGACCATGTGTTGGGGCTTGAAATGGCGACAGTGCGCGAAATGCTGGTCATTCTCCGACGCACTTATTGCGGCACCTTTGCGGTTGAATTCATGCATGTTTCCGATCCGGAGGAAAAAGCGTGGATACAGGAACGCATTGAGGGGCGTGACAAGGAAATCAGTTTTACCCGCGAAGGGCGTCTGGCCATTCTGGACAAGCTCATTCACGCGGAAGGGTTTGAGAAGTTTCTGGCGGTCAAATACACAGGCACCAAGCGGTTTGGTCTGGATGGTGCGGAGGCAACAATCCCTGCCCTCGAACAGATCATCAAACGTGGTGGCGCGCTGGGCGCGAAAGAAATCGTTATTGGGATGCCCCATCGTGGCCGTCTCAATGTTTTGACAAATGTGATGGGCAAGCCCTATCAGGCGATCTTCCACGAGTTTTTCGGGGGCTCCAACAACCCGGAAGACGTGGAGGGATCGGGGGATGTGAAATATCACCTGGGTGCTTCTTCTGACCGCGAATTTGATGGCAACAAGGTTCACCTTTCTCTGACGGCCAATCCGTCGCATCTGGAAATTGTTGATCCGGTTGTGCTGGGCAAAGCACGCGCGAAACAGGACCAGCATCATGACCGGCAACGAGGGTCTGTGATCCCGCTGCTGCTTCACGGCGATGCTGCCTTTGCTGGTCAGGGCGTGGTCGCGGAATGTCTCGGACTTTCAGGCTTGAAGGGTCACCGGACAGGCGGTTCCGTCCACTTCATTGTCAATAACCAGATCGGTTTCACGACGGCGCCGCATCACTCGCGCTCATCGCCTTATCCTTCCGATATGGCAAAAATGGTTGGTGCGCCGATTTTCCACGTGAACGGGGATGACCCCGAAGCGGTGGTGCATGCGGCCAAGGTTGCGATCGAGTTTCGTCAGAAATTCAGCAAGCCGGTGGTGGTGGATATGTTCTGCTATCGGCGCTTTGGCCACAATGAAGGTGATGATCCGTCGCTCACACAGCCGTTGATGTACAAAAAGATCGCGAAGCAGAAAACGACGCTGGAGATTTATTCGCAAAGACTGGTGGATGAGGGGCTTGTCACCCAGGAAGAAGTTGATGGGCGCATTGCCAAGTTCCGGGCACAGCTTGATGTTGATCTTGCGGCTGCCAAGAGCTTTCGTCCTAACAAGGCGGACTGGTTAGACGGACGATGGTCTGGACTGGCGCCCGCCCAGGGCGACGCGCGCCGCGGAGAAACCTCTGTTGCGCTTGAGAAGCTCGCAGAGATTGGTGAAAAAATTACGACCGTACCAGATGGCTTCAATGTGCACCGCACACTGCAAAGAGTTCTGGCAAACCGTCGGAAGATGGCCGCAGGTGAGGCGCCGATTGATTGGGGTATGGCGGAGCATCTGGCTTTCGGTTCTCTGCTGGATGAAGGGTTTGGGGTTCGCCTGGTGGGGCAGGATTCTGAACGCGGAACTTTCGTTCACCGGCATTCGGTTTTGAACGATCAGGAAAATGAAAGCCGATACTATCCGTTGAACTCTGTTGCCACCGGGAATGGCGAGTTTGAAGTCATCAATTCCATGCTCTCTGAAAATGCTGTGCTGGGGTTCGAATATGGCTACAGCCTTGCAGAACCCAATTCACTGGTTCTGTGGGAAGCTCAGTTTGGCGATTTTGCCAATGGGGCGCAGGTTGTGATTGACCAGTTCATCTCAAGTGGTGAGCGCAAATGGTTGCGTATGTGTGGTTTGGTTATGCTTCTGCCGCATGGATACGAAGGTCAAGGACCTGAACATTCGTCCGCGCGGCTTGAGCGCTATCTTCAATCTTGTGCTGAAGACAATATGCAGATTGCAAACTGCACGACGCCCGCAAACTTCTTCCATATTTTGCGTCGTCAGATGCACCGCAATTTCCGCAAGCCGCTGATTATCATGACGCCGAAATCATTGTTGCGTCACAAGCGTGCCGTCTCGACGCTGAAAGAATTAGGGCCGGGCTCTTCGTTCCACCGCCTGTTGTGGGATGATGCAGAGTTGCTGCCAGACCAGAAGATCAAGCTGGTTGACGATAAGAAAATTCGCCGGGTCGTTATGTGCACCGGCAAGGTCTATTTTGATCTTTACCAGGAGCGGGAAGAACGTGGCATTGACGATGTTTACCTCCTGCGTGTTGAACAGCTTTATCCGTTCCCGGCACGGGCTCTGATCAAGGAGCTCAGCCGCTTCAAGGATGCGGAGTTTGTCTGGTGCCAGGAAGAGCCGAAAAATATGGGCGCTTGGACTTTTATTGAACCCAATATCGAATGGGTGCTTTCGCATGTCGGCTCCCGCCGTCGTCGTGCAAAATATGCCGGACGGTCTGCGTCTGCATCGCCCGCAACCGGTCTGATGTCCAAGCATCTTCTAGAACTCAACCAGCTTCTCTCCGAAGCTTTGATCGTCGACTGACTGATAGAAAGCGACTGAACCTATGAGCACTGAAATTCGCGTACCCACTCTTGGCGAATCCGTCACTGAAGCCACAGTGGCCCAATGGTTCAAACAACCAGGAGACGCCGTCGCGGTGGACGAGCCGCTGGTCGAGCTTGAAACTGACAAGGTGACGATTGAGTTGCCCTCGCCTTCAGCCGGTGTGCTGGGGGAGATTTCTGTTGAAACCGGTGATACGGTCGAAGTTGGCGCTCTTCTTTGTATGTTGAGTGAGGGAGGCAGTGCAGCCCCTGCCAAACC
>CAZFHW010000019.1:3942-7126 GCA_964518885.1 uncultured Parvibaculum sp.
GCTCCTGTCAGCGTTCAGGCTCCAGCAGATCAAAGCGCACGGGAAGAACGTGTGCGCATGACCCGGCTTCGCAAGACCATCGCAACCCGTCTTAAGGAAGCGCAAAATACCGCCGCCATTCTTACGACCTTCAACGAAGTCGATATGACGGCCGTGATGAGCACCCGCAAGCAGTACAAAGAACTGTTTGAGAAAAAACATGGTGTCCGGCTCGGCTTCATGAGCTTCTTTGTCAAAGCCTGCATCACAGCGCTTAAGGATATTCCCTCTGTGAACGCTGAAATTGATGGCGACGAGATGGTCTACAAGAACTACTACAATATTGGCGTTGCTGTCGGCACCGAGAAGGGCCTGGTCGTGCCCGTGCTGAAAGAAGCGCAGGAGCTTTCCCTTGCGGGCATTGAGAAGACGATCAATGCATATGGAAAATCTGCGCGCGAAGGCACGCTGAAGCTTGCAGATCTGCAGGGCGGCACCTTTACCATCTCCAACGGCGGCGTTTATGGCTCGCTTATGTCGACACCGATTTTGAATGCCCCGCAGTCGGGTGTGCTGGGAATGCACAAAATTCAGGAACGCCCCATGGTCGTGAATGGAGAGATCACGGTTCGGCCGATGATGTATCTGGCTCTGTCCTACGATCACCGGATCGTTGATGGCAAAGAGGCCGTGACCTTCCTGGTGCGGGTCAAGGAATGTCTTGAAGATCCGCAGCGGATGCTGCTCGATCTCTAGGAACTCCTCTCTCGCTCGAATATCTGTTATGCGCAAAGGTAGGTATTGAATGTCCGATACATTTGATCTGATTGTCATTGGTGCAGGCCCTGGCGGGTATGAATGCGCCATTCGGGCTGCGCAATTGGGCATGAGCGTTGCCTGTGTCGAAAAACGCGAAGCGCTTGGCGGCACCTGCCTCAATGTTGGCTGCATTCCCTCAAAAGCTTTGCTGCATGCTTCTGAGCTGTTTGATGAAGCCGGTCATTTTGAAAAAATGGGTATTAAGATTGGCAAGCCCAAGCTGGATCTGCCGACCATGCTTGACTTCAAGCAGCAGGCGATTGATGGCAATACGCAAGGCATTGAATTTCTTTTCAAAAAGAACAAGATCGAATGGGTCAAAGGCTCAGGCGTGCTGAAAGGTGCCGGTGAGGTCGAGGTGAGCCTGACAGACGGCGGCACCCGCACGCTGAAAGCCTCCGACATTGTTCTGGCGACCGGGTCGGATGTGGCCCAACTACCGGGTATTGAGATTGATGAAAAACAAATTGTCTCGTCCACCGGTGCGCTTGAGCTCTCCAAAGTACCGGGCAAGCTTCTGGTCATTGGCGGTGGGGTGATTGGTCTGGAATTGGGGTCGGTCTGGAACCGGCTGGGCGCCGAGGTCACGGTGGTCGAGTTCCTCGATTTCATTCTTCCCGGCATGGACGCAGAGGTTCAAAAGACCTTCCAGCGGACACTCAAGAAACAGAAATTCACGCTTAAGCTTGGCACCAAGGTCACAGGTGTTGAAAAGAGTGGCAAAGGATTGAAAGTTTCTGTCGAACCTTCCAAGGGTGGCGATACCCAGGTGATTGATGCCGACATCGTGCTTGTGGCGATAGGTCGTGTTGCCTATACGCAAGGTTTGGGATTGGACGCTGCCGGCGTTGAGGTTGATGAACGTGGCCGCATTAAGGTGGATGCCCAGCTTAAAACCAATGTGGCGGGTGTCTATGCGATTGGTGATGTGATCGTGGGACCCATGCTTGCGCACAAAGCCATGGAAGAAGGCGTTGCTCTGGCTGAGATGATGGCGGGGCAAAGTGCGCATGTGAATTACGCGGTCATTCCTGGTGTTGTGTACACGCAGCCGGAAATTGCCAGCGTTGGTAAGACCGAACAGGATTTGAAGGACGCTGGCATTGATTACCGGTCGGGCAAATTTCCGTTCACCGCAAACGGTCGTGCGAAAGCCAACCAGCAGACGGACGGGTTCGTTAAAATTCTCGCGGACGCCAAAACAGACCGGGTGCTGGGGGTGCATATCATTGGCACGCAGGCTGGTGAGATGATCCATGAGGCCGTTACAATCATGGAATTTGGCGGTGCGGCAGAAGACATTGCGCGCATGTGCCATGCTCACCCGACATTGTCAGAAGCGATGAAAGAAGCCGCCCTGGCTGTTGATGGGCGTGCGATGCACATGTGAGGCGAGGGTCACCTCAAGGGCTAGGTTGAGCTGTCCGGAAAAGGGTGCAGAATCAGCCTGGTGAAATCGGAAAGAACTGGTCTTCCGCGTCGACCATTTCCTTTAAACGCCGGACGTTGGGAATATCAATGCGCCCGTAGCGCAGGTTGACTAGCTCCTCTTCCTTCATCCGTTTTAAGGCTTTGCCTGTTGCAACACGTGATACACCCAACATGAAGGCTAGGTCCTCGTGTCGGCACTCGACGGTTGCACCGCCTGTCTCTGCATCAACTGTTGCCAGTAACAGTCGCGCAATGCGTGCTCGCAATGAGAGCCGCCTCTGCGTGTCGATAAATTCCATCATCTCGTAATTGCGCAGCAAGGTGAGGGTCAGTAGGGCGCGCGCAATTGCTGGTTCTTCGTCAAACAGTTTTGAGAATGGTGTGGCCTGAATAAAAGTGATCTCAGCTGTTTCCTGCGACCACACGGTATGGGTTCGAGGCAGTCCTGCAAAAAGTGTGTATTCCCCGAAAGTTTCTCCAGGGCGCAACAATGCAGAAACAAGAAAAGAGCCATCGAGCCCAATATTGCCGACGACAAGCTGACCTGCGGTGACTATTGCAAGGCCTGTGTGATTGTCGCCGCGTTCCTGAACGACCTGACCATCGGAGTATCTCCGCTTTGAGCCAGCTGCGAGGAGCCGATCCATAACGCTGGATGGCAGCAGGTCTCGTAGTGTTTTTGACTTCGGTCGAAGGACCTTCATCGTGCCCCCTTGAAATGTAACTTGTTAGCATTTTAAGCCGTTCTCTCTCGTTAGAGTCAACCAGTCTCTTGGAGACAAAGAACAAGCAAGGAGTGACATGTCATGAAAGTCTGGGGCGTTTCCGTTTCATATTACACGGGTAAACTCGAAGCCTATCTAAGGTACAAGGGCATTCCGTATGAGATGGAACACCCTTTCGCTGATCAGGAACGGATACGTGATCACGCCGGTGCCGTCCAGGTGCCGATCAT
>CAZFHW010000019.1:7226-29898 GCA_964518885.1 uncultured Parvibaculum sp.
GCCGATCATTCTTCATCTGGAGACGGAATTCCCCGAGCGGGCGGTGCTTCCGTCTGACCCGGTGGTTCGGTTCATCGCACTGCTCATAGAAGACTATGCAGATGAATGGCTGTGGCGATGCGCGATGCATTACCGGTGGAGTTACGAGCATGACCGCGAACTCCTTTCGCGCATATTGGCTGATGAAATCACCACACATTTGCCGCTGCCTCGCTTTGTACGTCGACATCTCGTAAAACGCCGACAGCGGGGCAGATTTGTGATCAATGACGGCGTAACTGAAGACACAAGGGAGCATGTTGAAGCAGGCTATTTTAATGCAATGCGCAGCATGCTCACGATGCTCAAGGGCAGGCCTTACCTGCTAGGGAATACCCCGTCGATTGCGGACATTGGTATGATGGGCCCGATGCTCCGTCATTTCGGCCAGGACCCGACACCTGCAGCGATCATGCGTAATGACTGGCCTGCCATAGCCGAATGGGTGGGGCGGGTCTGGAATGCGCATGCGACGGCTGGCGAGACATCTCTCCTTGATGAGGTTCCGGGTGACGCCGCCCCGATGCTGCAGGAAATCGCTGAGACCCATATGGTGCAACTTAAGGAAAACGCGATCGCGCACGGGCGTGGGCAAACGCTTTTTGAAATGAGCGTGCAGGGGTGCCATTATAAAAACCTACCTGTGTCCCGCTACAGGGTCTACTGCCTGGAGCGGTTGCGCGAGGAGTTCAATGTCTTGAGTGCAGATCACAAAGAGAAAGTTATGTCCCTTCTCCCCTACCCGGAATGCGCCTTGATCTGGGACCCTACGGTCTCCGCAAACTCCAACTACGACGTCGACCGGCACGCACCGTTCAATAAGTCGATCAACGTATTGTAGTCCGGTGGGGTCAATTTTGATTGCGGGGATGTGCTTTGTCGTACACCTCCAGCAATCGTTTGGTGTCGACCTCGGTATAGAGCTGCGTTGTCGACAGGCTGGCATGCCCGAGCAATTCCTGAATAGAACGAAGATCGCCGCCCGCACTCAATAGATGCGTGGCAAAGGAATGGCGAAGCGCATGGGGAGTTGCTGTGCTCTGCAGGCCCAGGCGCGCTCGCAAGCTCACCATCAATTTTTGAACTTCGCGCGGGTTGAGCCTGCCCCCCCGCACGCCGACGAATAGTGGGCTGTCGGCTTGGGCCGACTGGGGGCTGAGCGCCAGATAAAAATCAATCGCTTCGCGGGCAACGGGAAGGACCGGGACAATGCGTTCTTTGTTACCCTTGCCCAGAATATTGAGACTCGTCCCAAGCGGTGCGTCTTTACGGTCAAGAGCGAGGGCTTCTGAAACACGCAGACCACACGCGTAGAGCAGAGTGATGATGGCGGTATTTCGTGCTGCGACCCAAGGATTAGGGGCGATGTCGGCCGCCTGGTCAATGACGGCCTGTGCCGCCCCTTCGCTGAGGGGTTTGGGAATGGAGTGAGGTATTTTGGGGGACCGCAAGCGGGCCAGTGCGTGGTTGGCTCCTCGGCCTTCGCGCTCCATATGCCGGAAGAAACCGCGCAGGCTTGAGAGGGCGCGGGCGAGAGAGCGTGAGCCAACACCGTCCGCCCGCCTGTGGGACAGAAAAGCCCTGAAGTCGCGAAGGGTAAGCGCCATCAGGTCAGCCTGGGTAGCCTCGGTCCCTAAATGGTCCAGCAGGAACTCGAAAAACCGGGTGAGGTCGCGCGCGTAGTTTTCAATCGTCCGGGGGCTCGCTCTCTTTTCACTTGTGAGAAAAGTGAGATACGAGGCCAGGGCCGCACGGGTGTCTGGCGCGGTGGCGATGGTCGCCGCGATTGTTTCGGGGGCGCCGGTCAGGCGCTGCGGGGCAGATCCAGCCATATCCGTACGGCGCGTTCGACAACACGGCCCAGAAATTCGAGCAGGTCAGCCGCTTGTGTCGGTTGGAATTGTTCAGGGTGGGCAGAGCCCAGGGCAAGCAGGCCCGGAGGTGTCGACTTCGAAAAAGTCAGTCGAACCAAAGCCTCTGATCGTACGTGGGGGGCTGCCGGACCATAGAGGCCGGGGTTGGGCTCAATATCAGCACGCAACTGGTGTTGTTGGCCTGACCCGATTGCCTTGTCTGTGCCCCCTGCCTCCAGAATACGCAAGCCCCTGATGCCGAGGCCTGGTACATCGGCTCTGCCCTCAATGGCGAGCGCGACGGAGTCCAGATCAAGCGCTGCTGCCAGGCCTGCAGGCTCGGTTATGAAAGCGATCAGGTCTTCGAAGCTCTTTGCTTCCATCAGCCGCAAGACAGCGCTGTGTACGCGGTCGCGGGTGAGCGCATTGAGAGATGCGGCGTCGATCAGTTCTGCCTGGATGTCACGCAGTTGGCGAACCTGGGTCTGCAAGCGCTCAATCATGACGATTTGCAGGTCCAGGACATTGTCACCTGTAATGGCGGTGGGGGCCGCAAGAGCGGCGACGAGATCCGGGTCGTTCATTACAAAAGCAGGATTGGCGAGCAGGAATTCCTTCACCAGCTCAGGAGCGGGGTGAGTGTTTTCTTTCTCCGCGCCTGCAACTATCTCGTTTGGATCAACCGGACTAGTCATGCTCTGATCATTCTCTTGTTTCCCATACCGCTCGGTGTTGTCAGAAAGGTTTCCTAGTTTGGAATTTTCTGACCGGTTTTTTTCCAGTCCGCCATGAAAGCATCGAGCCCTTTGGTTGTCAGAGGGTGGTCTGCCAGTTGGCGAAGGACGGAGGGGGGAATGGTCACCACGTCGGCGCCGATCAGCGCTGCGTCTTTGACGTGGTTGGGGCTTCGGATGGAAGCCACTAAAATTTCCGTCTGCAACAGATCGTAATTGTCGTAGATGGTGCGGATGTCTTCGATCAGTTCCATGCCGTCAATATTGACGTCATCCAGGCGTCCTACAAATGGCGATATGTAGGCGGCTCCGGCTTTGGCGGCGAGCAGGGCCTGGTTGGCAGAGAAGCAAAGCGTCACGTTGACTTTGATGCCTTCAGAAGACAATGCGCGGCAGGCACGCAGGCCGTCCCAGGTGAGGGGCGCCTTGACGACAATGTTGTCGGCGAGCTTGGCAACGGTTTTGCCTTCGCGGATCATGCCCTCTGCATCCAGTGCGGTTACTTCCGCGCTCACAGGCCCATCGACGACGGCGCAGATATCTTTCAGGACATCAAAAAAATCACGGCCCGATTTTGCGATAAGAGAGGGGTTGGTGGTGACACCGTCCAGCATGCCTGTTGTGACCAGATCCCGGATTTCTTCAATATCGGCTGTATCAATGAAAAATTTCATCTGCTTTCGTGAGCTTCCCTGTTTGGGTTCGCTTATGCGACCTTTTGGTTTGTTGAGGCATTGTCCAATGCCGGGCGCTTTTTGCCAAGGCAGAAAGAGAGTTACTGCGTACATGGCTGTTGAAAGGTTAAACTGAAGCGATGAAATCGATGCCTTCAGACGCTGGCCTTTTTGAGGACGCCGCGCCGCGTAATGCGGGCGTTGTTTCCGTTTTGCTGCCTGTTGGTGTTCCTGGGCCCTATGACTATGCGGTGCCGCTCACTATGGAAGTGGCGCACGGAGACTTTGTCACTGTGCCTTTGGGGCCACGCGAAGTGTTGGGCGTTGTGTGGGGCGACGGGTCGGGGGAGGTCGGGCATAACCGGCTGAAACCGATCATTGAGCGGTTGGATGTTCCGCCGATGACTCATGTGCTGCGCCGTTTTGTTGACTGGATCGCGTCTTACACGCTGTCACCTCCGGGCGCTGTGCTGCGGTTGGCGATTCGCGCCCCCGGTGCCTTGGAGCCAGCTGCGATGCGCACGGTCTACCGTCTTGGCAGTGACCGGCCCGCGCGCATGACGCCCGGACGTGAAAAAGTTATCGCCGCCGCGCAGGATGGTTTTGCGCGGACCACCCGTGAACTGGCAGAGGCTGCGGGGGTTTCAAGCTCGGTGGTTCGGGGGCTTATTGAGGCTGGAACCTTTGAGGCGATCCAGCTTCCGGCGGATGACCCTTTTGGCGAACCGGATATTACGCGCGAGGGGGCAACCTTGTCAGAGGCCCAGGCCTTTGCTGCGGATCAATTAAAGCAACGGCTCACCCAGGGCGGGTTTTCTGCCCAGCTGCTTGATGGGGTTACGGGGTCTGGCAAGACGGAAGTGTATTTCGAAGCTGTGGCCCAGACGCTGGAGCTCGGACGCCAAGCCCTTATCCTGTTGCCTGAAATTGCCCTGACCGCCCAGTTTCTGGACCGTTTTGAAGCGCGGTTTGGATGTCGCCCGGCAGAATGGCATTCCGACCTTTCGGTGCGGGAACGAAAACGTGTCTGGCGGGGGGTGGCGGATGGCTCCGCGCGGGTTGTTGTTGGCGCGCGCTCCGCCCTTTTTCTGCCCTTCACCCAGCTTGGTCTCATTGTCGTGGACGAGGAGCACGAAGGCGCCTTCAAGCAGGAAGAGGGTGTTCCCTACAATGCCCGCGATATGAGCGTTGTGCGGGCCTCTCTCGGCGGATTTCCGGTGGTGCTGGCCTCAGCCACGCCTTCGCTTGAAACCATGGCCAATGTCTGGGCTGGCAAATATGACCATCTGGTATTGCCCGAGCGGCATGGACCTGCCGTCATGCCCGCGGTTGGCGCGATTGATATGCGGACAACCCCGCCGGAGCGGGGCGAATGGCTGTCTCCGCCGCTTCTGCGGGCAATGGCGGAGGCGCTGGCCAAGGGGGAGCAGTCCATGCTTTTCCTCAATCGGCGCGGATATGCCCCTCTCACCCTGTGTCGGAGCTGTGGGCACCGGATCGAGTGTTCACAGTGTGATGCCTGGCTGGTGGAGCATCGGTTCCGCAAGCAACTCACCTGCCATCATTGTGGCTTCACGGCGCCTGTGCCGCGGGCTTGCCCGTCTTGTGGTGAGGAGGATGCGCTGATTGCCTGTGGTCCGGGGGTAGAGCGGATTGCGGAAGAAGTGGTGCAAAAGTTTCCGCAAGCCCGCCTGGCGCTGCTGTCGTCGGATAATCTTCGAGGACCTGGGGCGCATCGGGAAGCCATCCGCCAGATTGTGGATCATGAGGTGGATATTATCGTTGGCACCCAGATTGTGGCGAAGGGTCATAACTTCCCCTTGTTGACGGTCGTGGGGGTGGTGGACGCCGATCTGGGGCTCGAAAACGGGGATTTGCGGGCCAGTGAGCGGACATTTCAGCTGTTGCACCAGGTGCCGCTTAAAGGGGTCTGGGGGGGCCCGTGCGCGTCCATTCCCGCTCCCCCCCCCGGGGGCGGGCCGGGCGGGGCGGGCAGAGCGGCCAGGCCGGGTCTATCTGCAGACCTATATGCCTGAGCATCCGGTGATGCAGGCGCTGATAGAAGGCGCCAGAGACCCGTTTTTGGAGCGGGAAGCGGCTATGCGGGAGCGGACGGGCTACCCGCCCTATGGGCGGCTGGTGGCGCTGGTGATCTCGGGCCCCAATCCTCAGCAGGTGCAGGCGGTGTCACGGGAACTGGCCCGGTCTCATGGGCCGGCGGAGGGAATCGCTGTGTTTGGGCCAGCCCCAGCGCCTCTGGCTCTGCTCCGCGGGCGGCACCGGGTGCGCTTTCTGGTCAAAGCGGCGCGCTCCTCTCCCGTGCAGGATTACGTGGCGGAATGGCTGGGTCGGGTCAAAATCCCCAACGCCGTGCGGGTTTTGGTGGATGTGGACCCGTATTCGTTCTTGTGAGGGATGGGTTCCCTCAGGGCCACAGCAAATGGTATAAAAGACGCTGAATTGCCGCACCCCGGCGATTTTTGAGGCGTAGGCGTTGCGTGGCGGCAGTCGGCGTGTTACCACACGCCCGGTTTCGAGGGCAGGCCCCTTTAGGGGTCGGTTTTCGTTCTCCATACATTCAATATTTTCAAGAGGTTACTGCCCCTCCGGGGATTTGCGGTAAAAGCTCCTGGAACAAGGGTTGCGAGCACAAACGTGTCAGCTGATGAACTTCACACCACCGGTGTTGCCGGTCGTTATGCCACCGCTCTTTATGAGCTGGCGGATCAGGCAGGTGAGCTTGATGCGGTTGCCAGCGACCTTGAGAATCTAAGTGATCTTATCAACGGTTCCGATGATCTGAAGCGGTTGGTGGAAAGCCCTGTTTTTTCTGCTGAAGACCAGGGTCGGGCCATGGGCGCGATTATGGATCGGGGTGGTTTCCAGAAGCTGACCCAGAATTTTGTTGGTGTGGTTATCCGCAACCGACGGATTTCAGCACTTCAGGATATTGGGCGTGCCTATGCTCAGATGCTGGCAACGGCTCGCGGTGAAATTACCGCGCAAGTAACAAGCGCACATGTGCTTGGTGATCCACAGGTTGCAGCGCTTAAGGAAGCCCTTAACGCTGCCATGGGTCGCGACGTACAACTCGAAACTAGTGTCGACAAGGGACTGCTCGGTGGTCTCATTGTCAAAGTGGGGAGCCGGATGATCGACTCGTCACTTCGCACAAAGCTCAACAATCTTAAATTTGCGATGAAAGAGGCTGGCTGATGGACATTCAGGCCGCGGAAATTTCTGCGATCCTCAAGGAACAGATCAAAGGGTTCGGTCACGACGCCGAAGTTTCAGAGATCGGTCAGGTGCTCTCCGTTGGCGATGGTATCGCCCGGATTTATGGTCTGGACAATGTTCAGGCTGGTGAAATGGTCGAGTTTCCAGGCGGCATTCGCGGCATGGCCCTCAACCTTGAAAGTGACAATGTCGGGGTCGTGATTTTCGGCAATGACCGTTCGATCAAAGAAGGCGACACCGTTAAACGGACTGGCGCCATTGTGGACGTGCCTGTTGGCAAGGGTCTGCTGGGTCGTGTGGTTGATCCCCTTGGCAATCCGATCGACGGCAAAGGCCCGATTGAAAGTTCTGAGCAACGTCGTGTTGACGTGAAAGCGCCTGGCATCATTCCTCGTAAGTCGGTTCATGAGCCGATGCAGACGGGTCTTAAAGCCATTGATGCGCTGATCCCTATCGGGCGTGGCCAGCGCGAGCTGATTATTGGTGACCGTCAGACAGGGAAGACGGCTATTGCGATTGACGCCATCTTGAACCAGAAGCCGCTCAATGACGGTGACGACGAAAGCAAGAAGCTTTACTGCGTCTATGTCGCCATTGGACAGAAGCGCTCGACGGTTGCGCGGATTGTGAAGACGCTGGAAGAAAACGGCGCGTTGGAATACACGATTGTTGTTGCTGCGACCGCCTCCGAGCCGGCACCGTTGCAGTACCTGGCCCCGTTCGCTGGTTGTGCGATGGGCGAATATTTCCGCGACAATGGCATGCATGCACTGGTCGTTTATGATGACCTTTCCAAGCAGGCTGTGGCGTATCGTCAGATGTCCCTGCTGCTTCGCCGTCCACCTGGACGTGAAGCCTATCCGGGTGATGTGTTCTATCTTCACTCCCGTCTGCTGGAACGTGCGGCTAAGCTCAACGAAGAGCATGGTTCTGGGTCTTTGACGGCGCTGCCGATTATTGAAACGCAGTCGAATGACGTGTCGGCCTATATTCCGACCAACGTGATTTCGATCACGGACGGTCAGATTTTCCTTGAAACAGACCTCTTTTATCAGGGTATTCGTCCTGCTGTGAACGTTGGTCTGTCGGTGAGCCGGGTTGGGTCTGCCGCACAGGTGAAGGCGATGAAGCAGGTTGCCGGTAAAATTAAGGGTGAGCTTGCGCAGTACCGCGAAATGGCGGCGTTTGCGCAATTTGGTTCTGACCTTGATGTGACCACGCAGAAGCTTCTCAATCGTGGCGCTCGCCTGACGGAACTTTTGAAGCAGGGTCAGTTCTCCCCGCTGAAAATTGAAGAGCAGGTTGTTGTGATTTATGCTGGTGTAAACGGTTTCCTCGATGGACTGCCGGTTGGCGATGTTGGCCGGTATGAAGAAGAGCTGTTGCGCACAGTGCGGGATAAGAACGCTGACCTTCTGGAGACAATCCGCAAGGAACTCGCCCTCTCAGACGCGACTGAAACGGCGTTGAAAAATGTTGTTGAGACGTTCACTAAGGCTTTTGCCTGAACCGAATTGACGACGTAGGAGCAAGGGCTTAATGGCCAATCTTAAGGAACTAAAGAGCCGGATCAGCAGCGTGAAAAACACGCAGAAGATCACGCGTGCCATGCAGATGGTGGCGGCGGCGAAGTTGCGGCGGGCGCAGGACTCTGCGGTAGCAGCACGTCCTTACGCATCACGTATGAGTGCTGTGCTTGCCAACCTGTCGGCGGGCATGGAAGGTCTTGCGGGTGCCCCTGAATTGATGGTTGGTACCGGCAAGGACGACACCCATCTCTTGATCGTCGCGACTTCTGAAAAAGGGCTGTGCGGCGGCTTCAATTCTTCCATCGTGCGCCTTGCGCGCCGGGAAATTGTCCGTCTGACCGGTCTGGATAAGACCATCAAGATACTCTGCATCGGCAAAAAAGGCCGGGATCAACTCAAGCGTCTTTACGGGAACTTGATGGTTGATTTCGTTGACCTGTCGGCAGTGCGCAACGTTGAATTCAAACATGCAGACGATGTTGCGGGGCGGGTGCTTTCGCTTTTCGAGGCGGGCGAGTTTGATGTTTGCACATTGTTCTATTCTGAATTTGAGACTGTCGTTTCTCAGATACCGACTGCACTGCAGCTCATCCCCGCAAAGGTTGAAGCAGGCGAAGGCGACGAAGGTATCGACTTGGGTCGTGCGGTCTATGAGTACGAGCCTGAAGAAACAGACATCCTGAAAGAATTGCTGCCACGTAATATTGCCGTGCAGATTTTTCGGGGACTTCTGGAAAATGCAGCGTCTGAGCAAGGCGCACGTATGTCTGCGATGGATAATGCGACCCGCAATGCTGGGGAGATGATCGACGAGCTGACGATCACCTACAACCGGTCGCGTCAGGCGCAGATTACCAAAGAATTGATTGAGATTATTTCGGGCGCTGAAGCGCTCTAAGGATTTTGTTTGGACGCATGTTGCTAAAAACATGCTGACCGATCTGAGGAAAGACACATGACGAAGTCAGTCGGAAGAGTTACCCAGGTTATTGGTGCGGTTGTAGACGTCGAATTTGACGGCGATCTTCCAGCCATCCTGAATGCGTTGGAAACCAAAAATGGCGATCAACGCCTGGTTTTGGAAGTGGCTCAGCATCTGGGTGAGAACACGGTCCGGACCATTGCGATGGATGCGACCGAGGGCCTGGTGCGTGGACAGGAAGTTTCTGACACAGGCGAAGCGATTATGGTGCCGATCGGTGATGGCACGCTCGGCCGCATTATGAACGTGATCGGTGAGCCGGTTGACGAGAAGGGCCCCATCAAGTTTGAAAAGAAACGGGCCATTCATCAGGATGCCCCTGCTTTAGTTGAACAGTCCACGGAAGCTGAAATGCTGGTCACAGGCATCAAGGTTGTGGACCTTCTGGCACCTTATTCCAAGGGCGGCAAGATCGGCCTCTTCGGCGGTGCCGGTGTTGGTAAGACTGTTCTTATTCAGGAACTCATCAACAACATTGCCAAAGGCCACGGTGGTTACTCCGTGTTCGCTGGTGTGGGTGAGCGGACCCGTGAGGGGAATGACCTGTATTGGGAAATGATCGAAAGTGGCGTGAACAAAGAGGGTGGCGGCGAAGGCTCCAAGTGCGCTCTCATTTACGGTCAGATGAATGAGCCTCCCGGAGCGCGTGCCCGTGTTGCGCTGACGGGACTTACGGTTGCTGAGCATTTCCGTGATGAAGGCCAGGATGTTTTGTTCTTCATCGACAATATTTTCCGCTTCACACAGGCCGGGTCAGAAGTGTCGGCTCTCCTGGGTCGTATTCCATCCGCTGTGGGCTACCAGCCAACACTGGCCACAGAGATGGGCACGCTGCAGGAACGTATTACGTCAACGCACAAGGGGTCGGTGACTTCTGTGCAGGCGATTTACGTGCCCGCCGATGACCTGACCGATCCGGCGCCTGCGGCATCCTTTGCTCACCTTGATGCGACGACGGTGCTGAACCGTGCGATTTCGGAAAAGGGTATTTATCCAGCTGTTGACCCGCTTGACTCCACAAGCCGTATTCTTGAGCCACGGGTTGTTGGTGAAGAGCATTACCGGACAGCGCGTCGGGTGCAGGAAATTCTGCAGAAGTACAAGTCGCTTCAGGACATGATTGCCATTCTCGGCATGGATGAATTGTCGGAAGAAGACAAGCTTGTTGTAACGCGCGCTCGTAAGATTGAGCGCTTCCTCAGCCAGCCGTTCTTTGTGGCCGAAATTTTCACAGGTACGCCAGGCGTGCTGGTGGATGTCAAGGACACGATCAAAGGCTTTAAGGGCCTGTGTGATGGTGACTATGACCATCTGCCGGAAGCTGCGTTCTACATGGTCGGCACCATCGACGATGCAGTCAAAAAAGCGGAACGTCTTGCGGCAGAAGCGGCTTAACGTCTCCTCTCCAGTTGGAAAAGGCCTAACTCATGGCTGAGAAGCTGAAATTTGATCTTGTTGCGCCGGAGCGTCTGCTCCTTTCGACAGAAGCGGAGATGGTGATCGTGCCGGGGTCTGAAGGTGACTTCGGGGTGCTTGCGGGGCATGCGCCGATTATGTCCACACTGCGTGTGGGTGTGATTGAGGTGACAGGTGCTGAGGGTGGCGACAGCCGGATTTTCGTCCGGGGTGGTTTTGCCGAGGTTACGCCGGCGGGATTGACCGTGTTGGCTGAGGAAGCCGTGCCGGTGTCAGAGCTGGATGCGGCGACGCTTGATGGTCGGATACAAGACGCGACTGAAGATGTTAACGATGGGGCGACGGATGAGGCCAAATCGAAGGCACAAGCGCATCTTGATCAGCTTAAAGAGCTTCGCGCAGCGCTCTGAACGGGGCCCGAAG
The DNA here is from genome assembly GCA_964518885.1 of uncultured Parvibaculum sp. Taxonomy (GTDB): domain Bacteria; phylum Pseudomonadota; class Alphaproteobacteria; order Parvibaculales; family Parvibaculaceae; genus Mf105b01. The sequence continues at coordinate 18,114 of CAZFHW010000019.1, forward strand.
TAAAGGTTTTCGAGGGTTTTTGAGGGCAGTGCTTCGGCGCTGCCCTTTTGATTTAGGGCATTTCGCAGTGCGCTGTTTGATGTCTATAATGTGACAGGGTCCGTTGTGTGGAAAACATGCGGGTCATTCTGTGTGTTAGCGCTTGATTGGGGTTTTGCTCGATGGACGACCATTGGACATTGGAAGATATCAACTGGTCGCTGTTCGATGCGTCGAAGGTTGATCCTGATTTGCTGGCAGCCGTTAAAGCGGCGTCGGTGGTTGAGTCCAACGCGGGTGACTATGTTGCCTACCTGGCGAGTGTTTTTTCCGACCGGCCAGATATTCAGGCGTCGATTGTCAGATGGGGGCGTGAGGAAGAACAGCACGGAGCGGTGTTGGCCAAGTGGGCGGAACTTGCTGACCCTGATTTTAGTTTTGCTGAATCATTTGAACGCTTCCGTGACATTTACAAAATCCCGGATGAAAGCAACGGAAGCATACGTGGTTCCGCTGCAGGTGAGATGATCGCCCGATGCGTTGTGGAAAGTGGCACATCATCTTTTTACACGGCGATCAAAGAAGCGACCGACGAACCGGTGATGAAAGAGATTGCGCAACGGTTGGCGGCGGATGAATTCCGCCACTACAAATTATTCTACGATACGTTGCAGAGTTTTGAGAAAATCCCGTCTTTTCTTGAGCGTGCCAAGGTAGCGATAACGCGCGTCAGTGAAGCTGATGATGACGAACTGGCATCCGCCTTCTACGCGACCAACACAAGACCTGGCGACGGCGTGAAATATGACCGCAAGAAGTTTGCGGCTGCCTACGAAGCACGCGCCCTCGGCCTTTACAAGAGACAGCATACGAACAGGTTGGTCTCGATGATTGCCAAGGCGGTTGGAATTGCTCCGCATGGGCGGTTTATGCGAATGCTGGAGCCGATTGTCTGGACGATCTGGTGTCGACGTGTTCGGCGTGCCCAGGCGATGGCCGCTTAAACTCCGTGCCCGCCCTGCCCAAGGTCTTTGACCCTGTCTTGAAACTCCGCGACAACGCGCTCATAGACAGGGCGTTTGAAATCAACGATCAGGTCGACAAGTTCGTCGATATTGGCCCAGCGCCACTGGAAAAACTCCTGCGGCTCGTCGGCTGTGATGTCGATGTTGCTGTCTTCCCCGGTGAAGCGCATGAGGAACCAGCGTTGTTTTTGCCCGCGATATTTTCCCCTGAGAGCTTTTCCGACCACGGCCGTCGGAAGGTCGTAATTGTACCAGTGTGCTGATTCCAGAACGATCTCTGCTTTATCCGTCCCTGTCTCCTCCAGAAGTTCCCGTGCTGCTGCTTCCGCAGGGGTTTCTCCTTCGTCGATGCCACCTTGAGGCATTTGCCACGTTATCGTGCTGTCGGGCTTGGACGGGTTGATGCGGTCGCCGATCCAGATGCGCCCCTCTTTGTTGACGAGCATAATGCCAACGCAGGGTCTGTAGGGGAGATTGGCTCGATTGATGCCGGACATGAATGGTCTTTCCGATGTGGCGTGGGGGCTCAGTTGCCCAGCGCTGTTGCGCTTACCGGTACCAGAACAAGGCCACGGTCGCCAAGACCTTCGGCCCATTTTTGAATGCGTTCGACGGTAATGGGGAAGCCTGACCCAAATCCCACGGCATTTCCATGCCGTCGGGCCTGTTCTTCCATGTTCGCCAGTGCCCCGTCGATTGACCTGGGGGTCAGGGTTGGGTCGACGATAGAATCGCCTCTCGTCCAGGAGAGACCCAATGCGCTGGCAAGATCCGGACCGACACTTCGCGGGCTGGCGCCACTGTCGACATACATGATGCCCCGGCTCTCCAAGGCCTCGAAGATCGGTTCCATGGCGGTTTTGCTGGAGGTAAACTTTGCGCCTTGGTAGGCGGTCACACCAAAATAGCCGGTGAACCGGCTCATCAGCCAGGACAGCCTGTCCAGATTGTCACCGGCGTTGAGAGAGGTGAGCAAGGTGTAGGGCCCCGGATCGTTTGCGGGATAGTCGTACGGCTCCATCGGTAGTTCGAGCAGGACCTCGTGGCCTGCGGCGCGGGCCCGGTCAATCCATTGTTGCAGATTACGTCCGTAAGGGGCGAAAGAGAGGGTTACCTCGGGCGGTAGATTGGTGATGGCGTTGCGTGTTGCGGTTTCCGATATGCCGAGCCCGCCCACAACGAGTGCCAGGCGGGGAAGTGTCGCCGTGTCAACGCTCAGACCGGCTGGCCGGGCGTATGCTTTCGAGGCGCGCCTTCCTGTTGAGCTAATGATGGGAAGCGGGCCGTTCGGTCCGCTCGCAACGAGACCGGCGAGCGGGGCGACGGGCAGGCTGTCCACGCGTTCAGCGACTTGGGGATAAACGTTTACCGGGGGCTCGGGTGTTTCTGCCTGGGGGTTGGTTTCTTGTGCGGGTGCGATCGATAAAGGAAGTGGCAGGGAGCTTGCTGCCTCGTCCAACAGCGAGGGGGTTGGGGTATCATTTGTCGTGCGGGATCGGAGCAGCGGGTCCGCGGGCGGGGCTGGCTCGGGAGCGAGCGCGATGATCTGCAAGGGGCCGACATAAGCCGGACTGCCGCTTGCCCACAGCCATACCAACACGGCTGCATAGGACAGAGCGACGAGAAACGCGGCAATGGCCAACGGATTAATTCGGCCGATGGGCATGGTGGGCAACAGGCGCCGTTTGGCAGCTGTGGCAGCTGTGGCAGCCGAACTGCTTGGCATTGGTTTCGTTTCCTGGGGCCTCAAGACGCTTGCGCGTCTCACTCAGTTGCGAAAGGCCGGGTATCCTCACTGCGTGGAACCCGACGGTCTGCGAATGTGCGGCGCCCGAAAGCACCTTTGTGTCTTCAGATCAGTTGGCTACCGTTTCAATTGTTGCCTCAGCATTGGCGCCAACCTCATAGCTGCGGACGCCGTTCAAAAGATCAAGCGCATATTGCAGTTGCGCATCGTCTTCCCGATTGGCCGGTACATAAGAGGCAGAACCAGAACTCTCCTCCTTGCCGTCCTCCGCATTCAGATGTCCGGGCAGGGCGCTCTCACCTGTGATGCGTCGCTGGTGTTCCTCATCAATTTCCTGGGCCACCTCAATGTCGGGATCAATGCCCGTTGCCTGAATAGAGCGTCCGCTGGGCGTGAAGTAGCGGGCTGTTGTCAGACGAATGGCGCCGTCAGATCCCAGAGGGATGATGGTCTGGACAGAGCCTTTCCCGAAAGACCGGGTGCCGAGAATGGTGGCGCGTTGATGATCCTGCAGGGCGCCTGCAACGATTTCTGAAGCGCTGGCCGACCCCCCATTGAGCAGGATGATGACGGGCTTTCCGTCAACAAGGTCGCCGCTGCGTGCATTGTAGCGCTGTGTGTCTTCAGAGCGCCGACCGCGCGTTGAAACAATCTCTCCCTTATTGAGAAAGGCATCTGTCACCGAGATGGCCTGATCAAGCAAACCGCCGGGATTGTTTCTCAAATCCAGAATGAAACCTTTGACCCGATCTTTGCCAATGAGATCGGTTAGTTCTTTGATCGCTTTTTCCAGGCCACTTTGGGTCTGTTCGTTGAATGAGGTAATGCGGATATAGCCGACATCGCCGTCTCGCTCAAAACGGACCGAGCGAATGGTAATGATGTCGCGGGTCACCGAGACGTCAAAGGGTTTGCTCACACCCTTTCGGACAACTGTCAGTTGAATGGCTGTGTCGACCGGTCCCCGCATTTTTTCAACGGACTCTGATAGAGACATGCCAAAGATAGGCGTGTCGTCGAGATGGGTGATCAGATCATTGGGCAGCAGTCCGGCGCGTTGAGCAGGCGTATCATCTATCGGTGTCACGACTTTGATGAGGCCGTTTTCCATCGTCACCTCAATACCCAGCCCGCCAAACTCACCGCGCGTTTGCACCTGCATATCGCGAAATCTTTTGGGGTTCAGATAGCTTGAGTGAGGATCAAGGGAGTGCAGCATGCCGTTAATGGCATTGTCGATGAGCTCTGAATCTTCCGTAGGCTCAACATAGTCTGCCCGGACGCGTTCGAAGACATCACCAAACAGGTTCAACTGCCGGTATGTTTCGGAATTAGCCGCGTTGGCAGCTGTCCCGGTTGACAGGGGTTGCAAGGCAAACACCGTCAGGCCGGCAACCAGAGTACCGACCGCAAAACTTGCAATTACTGACCTATTCATTAGCCACGGGCCTTCCTATCACTTTCGACAAACCAAGGTCGTGGATCGACAGGGTTGCCATTACGTCTTAGTTCAATATAGAGCGTCGGCTTGGTTGAGCCCAGCGCTTGCGGATCATTTATTGGAGAGCTTTCTCCCATTGTCCCGACAGGTTCGCCAGCCAATACGTTTTGACCAACAATCCCATCGATTCGAGCCAATCCCGCGAGGAGCAGATGGTACCCTTCGCCGACCTCCAGGATCAAGAGTTGGCCGTAGCGCCGAAACGGTCCCGCAAAGGCAATTCTACCATCAAATGGCGCGGTCACCGGTGCGCCGGGGCGGGTTTCGAGGGTTATTCCCTGTGTTGTGCCGCCTGCTCCATCGTTAACCCCGAATCCACGTAGTCGCACCCCTTCCACGGGAGGGCGAATAAACCCTCGCGAAGTGGAAAAAAGAGGGCCTGCCAAAGAAGCGACCTGGGTTTGAGATGGCGAAACAGTGCGTACACTTCGTGTGGGCGAGTTTGGCCGCGGGGCGGGCGTTCTGCTTCTGGCGCGGGCTTCCAGGCGGGCAATCAGGTCTTTCAGGCCAGCGGCCTGTCGTGACAGCTCAGCCAGGGCTAAAGCTTCCTGTGCAGCCTGGGACCGGATTTCCGCCTCCGCCGCCTGTTTTGACTGCAATAGCTGGTTCAGTGCTGCCCGTTCGTCGGCCAAATCCACCGAGGCGGTATCAAATGTTGCTTGTTCCGCGATCAGAGAAATGCGCACTTGATCAAGTTCGGCCAGGCGCAAGCGGATTTCGCGCGCATCTTGTTCCAGGTCCGGCACAATCGTGGACAGCAGCAGCGCGCTCCGCATGGCTGAGAGTGCATCATCGGGCTTCACGGCAAGAGCGGGAGGGGGATTGAGGTTGAGACGCTGAAGCGCGGCAAGCGTATCGATGAGTTCGGCGCGTCTTGTCTCGAGCCGGGCCAGCAGGACAGCTTGGGCGGCCTCAAGGCCTGCAATACGGGTCTCGGAGCTGGTGACGTCGCGTTCGCGGGCCTGGACCCGGCGCGCTGTTTTGATCAGGCTTTGGCGAATGCCGTCGATCTCGCGGGCAAGTGCGGTGGCCTCCGCCTCCAAAGTGCGACTATGTTCCACGCGACTGCCGATCTCCGCCTCCAGGTCTTTCAATCTGTCGGGGTCTGCTTCTTCAGCAGAGGCAGAGTTGATGCTCATTGCCAGGAGCGTCACAAGGGTGGCGGTCGCAATGGTGGGAGAGGCGCTAAACAACCGCATGGGCGACGGCATCGTTGCTCACGAGCAGTGATTGGCCGGTCATTTCGCGAGGGGCGTTCTGTCCCAGCAAGGAGAGAAGCGTTGGAGCAATATCGGCCAGCCGGCCCGGTTTGAGGGCGAGTGATTTGGCGAGGTCGCGGGGCCCGTCTATGACCAATGGTACTGCCGCCCGCGTGTTGCGTGAATTCGGTGTGTCGGTTTTTGTTGGCGTCATGTCTTCGGCGTTGCCGTGGGAGCCGACGATCATCAGTGTGCCACCCCGTTTTTCCAGGATGGCGGTGATTTTCCCTAAGGCCTTATCAATGATTTCCGCCGCTTTGCGTGTGAGTGCCGCATCGCCTGAATGGGCGGCGAAGGCGACATTTGGGAAATGCACGATCAGCACGTCCGCCTCCCCGGCTTTCACTGCGGCAACTGTTTCTTGTGCGAGTTCGAGCGCTGCAAGCTCTGGCTTCTTATCAAATGCTGTGCGTTTCGCGGCGGCTATCGTGATGTGTCTCTCACCCTCGAAAGGCGCGACCCGGCCGCCCAGGTGATAGGAGCCAAGAGCCACCGGAAAAGCCGCGTCACTCAGGTAGAGCTGACGTTTTCCAGCAGCGGCAAGGGATTCACTCAGCGTGCCGGTCAACTGGTCTTCCTCAAACAGGGGCTGGATGAGCTGATTTAAGGGGGCCGCAAACGGTGTCAGGCTATAGGCCGCAGAAAGGTCTACGGGATGCGCGGGGTATGCGACAGCGCTCTCATCACAAAGTAGCCCTGCCATCAGCGCGCCTGCACTGTCAGCCCGAAGAAGTGCGAGGAGTAGGATGTCGTCTTGCCGCAATCCGCTGTAGCCGTTCATGGCAGCGGGAGGCACATCCGCATCAGATATGCCCTTGTCGTAACAAGAGGTAACATAAGTGACGGGATGCTCTGCGGTCGGAGCTTCTGCCGCGGAAATGGTTTGCAAAGCTGATGTCAGATGTGCGGGGCGATGTAGACGATCAAGGGCATAGCGGCGTCCCATGACGGTGGCGAGAGTTGCATTCTCGGCCCCTTCAATATCTCTGAGAAACTCCGCAAGATGGTCTGCCCCTTCCTGGGGGCCGGTATCTTCTCCATCGAGGATGGCGTGGATCCAGACCTGAACGCCTTCATGGCTGAGCAGGGCCGCAAGGACGGCCAGATGGTATTGGTGACCGTGAACCCCTGCAGGGGAGATCAAGCCCGTCAAATGGACCGTGCCGCCCACACTGCGTGCTTTCTGGACCAAGCCTTGCAGTGCTTTGTTATCTGATATTCGTTCTGTGCCCTCTGCGTTGATGGCATCTGAAACCCGGCTGGCAAATTGTGTTTGGGTGCGACCTGTCCCGATTGTTCGGTGGCCTGCTTCTGCGTTTCCGGGGTGGCTGGCAGGCAGCCCGACAGCCTCGCCACCCGCTGCAAGCATTGTCTTGATGCCGCGTGCCGCCAGCCGGTCGAAGATGGGTGTTTTGGCGGCTGCAATGGCGTTGTCTTTTGCTTCGGCGCGATTGCCCCACCCGTCCAGGATGGCAAGCACAACGGGTTGAATTTTGGTCGCGCGAGCCATCAAGAATTTGTCTCCACAGACATTGTGCAGCCGGGCATTGGAACAGCACCCGGTTGGCTTTCAGAATAGAATCACTTTTGACAACGGTGTGAGGTGACCCTAGATCAAAGCTGCCGTAAATGCTTCCGTTTGCGCCGAATTTATCCCTCTCTGTGGTAGGGATGGCCCGCCAGGATTGTTGCTGCCCTGTAGAGCTGTTCGGCCAGCATGGCGCGGGTGAGCATGTGGGGCCAGGTCTGCTGACCAAAGGAAATGGTGAGGTCTGCGCGGGCTCGGATGGCGTCGCTTAAGCCGCCTGCACCACCAATGACGAAAGCTGTGTTTTGGGCCCCCTCGTCGCGCCAGTCTTTTAGCTTTTTTGCGAACTGGGTGCTTTCAAGAGCTTTGCCCCGTTCATCGAGGGCGATGAGCTTTGCCTCCTTAGGGAGCGCCGCGAGGATTTTTTCGCCCTCCCGCAGCGCCAGTTCTTTTCTGGGCAGAGGACGTTTTTCCTCTATTTCCGTGAGGGTCAGTGGGCCGAGACCCTGGCCTCGGCCGAGGCCATTGAAGCGCTCTAAGAACCGATCGAAAAGATCCTTCTCGGCGCTTGGTTTCATGCGGCCCACGGCAATGATATCGACCCGCATTGTCGGCTCTCACTTCTCGGCCAGGTCAATTTCAAAAAACCAAGCCCCGCAATGAATGGCTTAGCTAAGTGCAATCCGGTCAGCTGATACGTCGGCAGACCACATCTGTTCCAGCTTGTAAAAATCCCGAACCTCTGGACGGAAGATGTGCACAACGACATCGCCGCCATCGATCAGGACCCAATCGGCTTGCGCTTTGCCTTCGATACGGGCTGTCCCATATCCGGCTTCCTTGATCCGGCGAGCCAGGTGGTCTGCCAGCGCGCCGACATGGCGCTGCGAGCGGCCACTCGCGACGACCATATGATCGGCGATGGCTGATTTTCCCTCAAGACAGATCGCAACAATATCTTCTGCCTTGTCATCGTCGAGACAGGTGACAATGAGGTCCAGCATTTCTTGCGAATGAGGTTGGGTTGATTTGCTATCCGTTTCTGAACGGGTGCGAGCCCCAGCCTGGGAAAGATCCTGGGTCTGGGATTGGACGTGATGGTCCGTACTATGTGCGCTCAGGGATATCTCCTTGTCCCCTTTCGGGGTCCCTATGCTTTGTCCGGCGGGGTGCTTTTTGGCTTCCGCAAGAAGAGCAGATTACTCCCCTCTCCCGAAATATGGCCTCTTGCAGAGGGTTTTGCAACGGAACCGCGTGCCCGGTGCGTGTTTTTAGTAAAAACTACCTAATTTCAATGAGTTAAGTGACCTTTTTGCTTCGTATTGAGGTTGCTGACAAGCCGCTTTGCGGGCCCTCCAGAAAACAAAGCGCGGGTGGGCTCGAAATGGGCAGGGCTTTTGCGTCTGTCGCGTCCAGCCAGGCTGAGCGATAGGCTGTAGCTGCCGGGGAAAGGCGGGCCTTTAATGTGTAACCGGGGCGGGGATAGATCGCCATCGGGATGCACTCCATGAGGGTGCGCCATTTCGCCCAGCGGGGCAGTTGGATCATGTTGTCGGCGCCCATGAGCCAGATGAAATGGGTGTCCCGGAACCTGTTTTGTAGGGCGCGGACGGTATCCACCGTGTAGCGCGTGCCCAGGTCTGTCTCAATGTCCGTCACCTGGATGCGGGGGTGGCGGGCAAGTCGTTCCGCTTTTTCGAGGCGCACGCGGAGGGGGGCCATATCTGTTTCAGCCTTGAGAGGGTTTTGAGGGGAAACCAGCCACCAAATTCGGTCCAGCTCGAGTTGCCGCATGGCCATCAAGGAAATGTGCCGATGCCCCTCATGAGCGGGATTGAAAGAGCCGCCCAGAAGCCCGACTTTCAGTCCGTGCGACGCGTTGAGAGAATGTGACGGCACAAATAATCTTCCGATTGCGGATGGTTTTTCTCAATTGCCTCTGGGGCTTGATTTAGGGGCGTGTCTGGCCGCTGCCGCGGACCTGGTATTTGAAGCTGGTCAATTGCTCAAGGCCAACGGGACCGCGTGCATGGAATTTGCCGGTGGCAATGCCAATTTCTGCGCCCATGCCGAATTCACCGCCGTCGGCGTATTGTGTCGAGGCATTGTGCAGCACGATCGCACTATCGACTTCGTTTAAAAACCGGGTGGCGGTTTCTTCATTCTCCGTGACGATGCAATCGGTGTGGTCGGAGCCATATTCGCCGATATGGCGCATGGCATCCTTCACGCCGTCGACCACGCAGATGGAAATAATGGCATCCAGATATTCGGTTTCAAAGTCGGTATTGGTCGCGGGCTTTACCCGTGCGTCTGCTTTTTGTGTGGCATCATCGCCGCGTACTTCGCACCCTGCATCAAGAAGGGCTGCTACAATAGGCGCCAGATGAGTGGTGACAGCGGCCTGATCCACCAGCACAGTTTCCGCCGCGCCGCAGATGGCGGTGCGGCGCATTTTAGCGTTCACGACAATTTCGCGCGCCATATCCAGGTCAGCCTCGCCGTCCACATAGACATGGCAGAGCCCGTCGAGATGGGCAAAGACCGGCACACGGGCGTCGTTTTGAACCCGTTCGATAAGGCTGCGACCACCACGGGGAATGATGAGGTCAAGATTGCCATCCAGACCCGCCAGCATTTCACCAACGGCGTCGCGGTCCGTTGTGGGCACAATCTGGACGGTTCCTTCCGGCAGGTTGGCGGCGTCCATGCCTTCTTCAAGGCAGGCAAAGATGGCTTGATTTGAATGGAAACTTTCAGAGCCGCCACGCAAAATGGCGGCGTTGCCTGCCTTGAGGCAGAGCACGGCGGCATCAGCCGTGACGTTGGGGCGGCTCTCGTAGATCACGCCAATGACGCCCAGCGGCACACGCACGCGGGAAATGTTGAGCCCGCTGGGCCGATCCCAATTGGCCATCACATCCCCCACAGGATCTTTTAGCGAGGCGACCTCTTCAATGCCTTTGGCGATGCCTTCGACGCGGGCATCATCCAGCATCAACCGATCAAGCAAAGCGTCGGAGAGACCCTTGTTGCGACCAACTTCCATGTCGAGCAGGTTTGCTTCCAAAATATCACCGGCATTCGCGCGCACCAGCATTGCGCTTGCGAGCAAGGCAGCGTCTTTTTGTTTGGTTGGAACCAGAGCCAATGCTTTGGCGGCGGCACGCGCGCGCCGTCCTATGTCCGCCATAAGGGTTTTGACATCGTCATTTGCTGCAGTCAGATCAGCGATGCGCATGGTCTATCCTTTTGGTTCCACTTTGAGGGTTTTGTTCAAGACAAGATCGTCGCGGTGGATCATCTCCGTACGCCCACGATAGCCCAAGAGGGCTTCGATTTCACTGCTGTTGTGGCCAGCGATTTCGCAGGCATCGGCATTTTCGTAAGCAATGAGGCCGCGGGCAATCTCGTCTCCCGCCTGGTTTTTAACCAATACCGCGTCGCCACGCTGGAAAATTCCCTGGATTGAGGTAACACCTGCAGGCAACAGGCTGCGTCCATTGGTCAGCGCCGTTGCTGCTCCCTGGTCGATGATGAGCGTGCCCGCAGGTTGCAAGGTGGCGGCGATCCACCGCTTGCGCTCGGTCACTGGGTCGGAATGTGCTTCAAACCAGGTGCAGCGCGCGCCCTCAGAGATCGCTTGTAAAGGATGCTGCGTATGACCGTTGGCAATCACCATGTGACAGCCGGATTGAGTGGCGATTTTTGCGGCTGTGATTTTTGTTTTCATGCCGCCGCGTGACAGGTCGGATCCTGCGTCCCCGGCCATTGCCTCAATTTCCTGCGTGATGTTGGCGACCTCTGCAATGTGCTCAGCGCCCGCCTCTCCCGGAGGGGCGGAGTACAGCCCATCGACATCGGAGAGCAGGACAAGGCAGTCCGCACTCACCATGGAGGCGACCCGCGCCGCCAGCCGGTCATTGTCGCCATAGCGGATTTCGCTGGTGGCCACCGTGTCATTTTCATTGATGACGGGGACCGCCCCCAACTTCAAGAGTGTGGTGACGGTCGATCGTGCATTCAGGTAGCGGCGACGTTCTTCGGTGTCATCCAACGTCACCAGTATTTGGGCGGTAGAGAGATTTCGCTCCGCAAGAGAGGCCTGAAAGGCATGGGCAAGGTGGATCTGTCCGGCAGCGGCGGCGGCCTGGCTTTCCTCCAGCTTGAGCGAGCCCGCAGGCAAGCCCAGCGCATGGCGTCCTAATGCAATGGCGCCTGAGGAGACAATCACCACATCCTGGCCACGGGCGCGCATGGTGGCGATGTCGTCCATCAAGGCGTCAAGCCACGTGCGGTTAAGCTTGCCCGTGTCGGCATCGACCAGAAGCGCAGAGCCGATTTTCACGACAAGACGCCTGGCTTGTTCAAGCCGTTCGGCGTGTTTGTTGTGGGTCATGGGCACCACCCTTCTGTGGAGGCGTCCTCCTGTACGACTTTGCGTGCGGCCCGGCGCGCATTGATTTCTTTCAGCAGCATGTGCAGGACTTCGCGGACGCCGCTGCCGGAGACGCCGGAGAGGGTTACGACCTCGTGTCCACAGGCCGCTTCCAGCTCTGCTTTTTGCGCGTCGAGTACATCTGGTGTCAGGGCATCACACTTGTTGAGGGCCACGATGGTGGGTTTGTCGATTAAACCCTGCCCATAGGCCTCCAGCTCACCCTTGATGGTGCGATAGGCCGAGGCGACATCTTCGTTCGTGCCATCGACCAGATGAAGCAGAATGTTGGTGCGTTCCACATGGCC
>CAZFHW010000020.1:0-11988 GCA_964518885.1 uncultured Parvibaculum sp.
CAACAAAGGGACTTACGCTTGACGGGCTGGTCAGTGTTTGGCAACCTGCAGCCCATTAAAACAAGAACCGAGCCGACAAGGGGGGGTCTCAGCATGATTAAGTCAGAACTCGTTGCCAAACTCGCCCAGGCCAATCCACATCTTTATCAGCGCGATGTTGAGCGGATTGTTTCCACGATCTTTGATGAGATCGGAGCAGCACTTTCCCGCGGCGACCGGGTGGAACTGCGCGGCTTTGGTGCCTTTTCAGTTAAGAGCCGTCCGGCACGGGTCGGGCGAAACCCGCGCACCGGCCAACCGGTTCAGGTGGCTGAGAAATTCGTGCCCTTTTTCAAGACTGGTAAGGAACTCCGCGACCACTTGAATAGCGAGAACAGCGCGGGTCAGAGCGACACGCCTTTGATCAGGACAACGTCAGACGAACCTGCCCCTGAAGGCAGCACTGTCTAGATAAGCTGACGGGGGGAACACACCTCCCGACGATGCACAACGACAAACCACCACGACCCAGGAGGCAGGCATGGCCACGACCAAGGAATGGACCGTCTATCTTTCCGGAGAAATCCATACAGACTGGCGCGAGCAGATTGCTGCCGGGATTGATGCGCTTGGCTTGCCGGTGCGTCTCCTTGCCCCGGTCACCGATCATGCGTCCAGCGATGAATGCGGTGTGCGCATTCTGGGGACCGAGGACCAGCCGTTCTGGACCGACAATAAGGGCGCGAAGGTCAACGCCATTCGCACCCGTGCCCTGATCGCCAGTGCAGACATTGTGGTTGTGCGTTTCGGCGACAAATACAAGCAGTGGAACGCAGCCTTTGATGCGGGATATGCCTCAGCACTGGGCAAGTCGATCATCACCCTGCATGATCCAAGCCTGACCCACCCGCTCAAGGAAGTGGATGCGGCAGCGATGGCTGTGGCGCAAACGCCCGCGCAGATCACCCAAATTCTGGATTATGTGATCAATGCCCGCCTGCCAGAGACGCACGCATCACGGGCCGCTGAATAGGTCTTTTCTCGGTCGTGTTTCCGGACGGAAAACCGGCCCCCACTTATCCTGGAAACACTCGGTCCCGATGAAAATCATTTCCTGGCTCACTCTTCCGCCGCTGACGCTGGCAACGCTCTATCTCGCAGTTGCCAACCGGCATCGTGTGCTGTTCAGCCTGGACCCCTTCAACGCAGACGATCCGGCTCTGGCGCTTGATGTGCCGCTTTTTGTGGTGGTGTTGTTTGCGGTGTTTCTGGGCATTCTGATCGGCGGGGCCTCCAGCTGGATGCGAGGCGGTCGGGGACGCTCCCAGGCCCGCCAGACCCGGCGCGAGGTCAAACGGTTGAACGAAGAAGTGGCGGAAAAACCCCAAAACCTGCCGGTTGTCCAGAACTCAATGGAACGACCAACTGAGTGATTTCGCGGACGGGTTTTCCCTGATATAACCCGCTCCAACTGGACATGGTTTTCTGGTCGCGCTTTCGAACCGGAAAACCGAGATCACTTTTCCTGAAAGCGCTTAGATGACCCTTACAGCCTTCAAAAATCCTGTTTTTTGCGCCCTGGACACAACCTATGTGACCAAAGCGGTTACGCTTGCTCAGTCGCTGATTGGCAAAGTGGGTGGTTTGAAACTCGGCATGGAGTTCTTCTATGCCAATGGCCCGGCGGGCTATAAGGCGGTCGCGGAAACCGGCGTGCCGATCTTTCTCGATCTCAAGCTCCACGACATACCCAACACTGTCGCCGGTGGCATCCGCGCCATTGTGCCTTTGAAACCGACAATCCTTACCATCCACACCGTTGGCGGCATCGCCATGATGAAGGCCGCTAAAGAAGCGTCGCTTGAGGGCTATGGCCCTTCCCCGCTGGTTGTCGGGGTAACGGTGCTCACCAGCCTTGATGAGAGCGACCTGGGCGCTGCCGGTGTTTCTGGCGCCACGGTCGACCAGGTGCGCCGGTTGGCCGGGAATGCGCAGGAAGCAGGCCTTGATGGTGTTGTGTGCAGTCCGCTTGAGGTTGATGTGCTTCGGGCTGATTGCGGACGGGACTTCAAACTCATTGTTCCGGGCATCCGGCCCAAGGGCGCCGCGATTGGCGACCAGAAGCGGGTCATGGGCCCTGCAGAAGCTCTTGCAAAGGGCGCGGACGTTCTGGTGATCGGACGCCCGATCACCCAGGCCAACAATCCGGCAGAGGCGGCTGAGGCTATTCACGCCGAAATTGCGGCGTCAGTACCGGGATCATGAACACGCCCCCCGACATCGCCGTCAAGATTTGCGGCCTCTCGACACCTGAAACGGTGACCGCTGCGGTTGAGGCCGGAGCTTCTCACATTGGCTTTCTGTTCTTTGAGAAAAGCCCCCGGTATGTGACACCGCCCCAAGCCGCAAGCCTGCGCGCGCTCCTGCCCTCCACCGTCGCCGCGGTTGCCCTGCTGGTGGATGCCGATGATGCTCTGGTGGATAGCATTGTGTCGGAGGTCAGGCCGGACCTGCTGCAGTGCCATGGGCAAGAAACCCCGGCCCGCATCACCGCCCTCAAGGCCCGTACCGGACTGCCCGTCATGAAGGTCATCTCCGTCGCGGACGCCGCTGACGTTGCGTCCGCCCGCGTTTACGAACAAGTGGCAGATTTGTTGCTGTTTGATGCCAAACCGCCTAAATCTATGGCCAACGCGCTGCCCGGTGGCAATGCGGTCTCGTTCGACTGGTCCCTGCTCGCCAATGTCGCCCACACGCTCCCCTGGATGCTGTCTGGGGGACTGACGCCGGACAATGTGGCCGACGCCATTGTGCAGACAGGGGCACGGATGGTGGATGTTTCCTCCGGCGTGGAAGACGCACCGGGCAAAAAGAATTCGGCGCTTATCCGCGCCTTTGTCAAAGCCGCGAAAAGCGCAGTGAGGTAGTCGTGTCAGATTCCAGCCCAAATTCCTTCCGGACAGGACCGGACGAAGACGGCCATTTTGGTATTTTCGGCGGACGCTTTGTCGCCGAAACACTGATGCCACTCATTCTCGAGCTTGAGAAAGCCTATGGCGACGCACAGAACGATCCGGCCTTCTATGCCGAACTGGACGATCTCGCAAAACACTATACCGGCCGGCCGAGCCCGCTGTATTTTGCCGAGCGCTTGAGCGAGCATTGTGGCGGCGCGAAGATCTATTTCAAACGCGACGAGTTGAACCATACCGGCAGTCACAAGATCAATAACTGCCTGGGGCAAATCCAGCTGGCGCGGCGCATGGGCAAGACCCGGATCATTGCCGAAACCGGTGCGGGACAACACGGTGTGGCAACCGCCACGGTAGCGGCACGTTTCGGCTTGCCGTGCGTTGTCTATATGGGCGCCAAGGACATTGAGCGCCAAGCACCCAACGTGTTTCGAATGCGGCTTCTGGGCGCTGAAGTTATCCCCGTCACCTCAGGCGCGGGCACGCTCAAGGATGCCATGAACGAAGCACTTCGCGACTGGGTCACGAATGTGGACGACACGTTCTACATTATCGGGACGGTCGCCGGTCCTCACCCTTATCCTCAACTCGTGCGTGATTTTCAGTCCGTCATCGGTCGGGAAACCAAAGAGCAAATGGCGGAGCGCGAGGGGCGCCTGCCAGACACGCTGGTTGCCTGCATTGGTGGCGGGTCCAACGCTATGGGTCTGTTTCATCCGTTCCTGGATGATGCAAGCGTCAACATTATCGGCGTTGAAGCGGGTGGACTTGGCCTGGACACAAAAGAACACTCCGCCTCACTGGCCGGGGGAGAGCCTGGCGTTCTGCATGGCAACCGGACCTATTTGCTGCAAGACGATGACGGGCAGATTGAAGAAGGCCATTCGATTTCGGCTGGCCTCGACTATCCGGGCATTGGCCCAGAGCACGCCTGGCTGAAAGAGACAGGCCGTGTGCAGTATGTGAATGCAACCGATGCCGAGGCATTGGAGGCATTTCAACTCTGCACAAAGCTGGAGGGAATTATCCCCGCGCTTGAACCCGCTCACGCCATCGCCCACGTTTTGAAAATTGCACCGGAGCTGCCCAGCGATCACCTGCTGGTGATGAACATGTGTGGCCGGGGTGACAAGGACGTGTTTGCTGTTGCGGGTTATCTGGGGATCAACCTCACATGAGTACGCGTATTGAAAGGCGCTTCGCCGCTTTGAAAAAGGAAGGCCGTGCCGCCTTTGTTGCCTTCGTAACCGCTGGCGACCCTGATCTGGACACCTCCTTGGCGATCATCAAAGGGCTGCCAGAAGCTGGAACAGACGTGATTGAGATCGGCATGCCTTTTACGGACCCGATGGCAGAGGGTCCGCCGATCCAGGCTTCCTATCAGCGCGCCCTCAAAGGCGGGCAAACCATGCGCAAGACACTGGAGCTAGTTCGCCAATTCCGCGAGGGCAATGACGACACACCGATCATCCTGATGGGCTATTACAACCCGGTCTACCATTACGGCGTTGATAGCTTCCTTGCCGATGCCAAAGCGGCGGGTGTTGATGGATTGATTATTGTCGACCTGCCTGCAGAGGAAGACAAAGAGCTATGCCTGCCGTCTCTCAAAGCGGGGATTAATTTTATCCGGCTGGCGACGCCCACAACAGATGAGAAACGACTTTCCACCATCCTCAAAAATACCAGTGGTTTTGTTTACTATGTCTCGGTCAAAGGGATTACCGGGGCGGCCGCTGCGGAAGCCACCGGCGTGGCGGAAGCTGTCGCACGCATCAAAGCCGCAACGGAATTGCCGGTCATTGTGGGATTTGGCATCAAAACCCCTCAAAATGTTGCCGCAATTGCACGCCATGCTGATGGTGCCGTCGTTGGGTCCGCCATCGTCGACTGCATTAAGGACAATCTCGATCAAGACAGCACGGCACCCTCCAGCCTGGTGCCCGCTGTGCTAGATTTTGTAAAATCACTGGCCGCTGGCGTCCATACCGGGAGAGACAAATGAACTGGATTACGAATGTTGTTCGCCCCAAAATCCAGAATGTGTTCAAGAAGCGCGACACGCCTGACAATCTTTGGCGCAAATGCGGCTCTTGCGGAGAGATGGTTTTCCACCGCGATCTTATTGCGGCTCTCAACGTCTGCCCCAATTGTGATCACCACATCAAACTGAGCACAGAAGAACGCCTCAAAATGCTCTTCGACCGAGGCGAATACGAACTGATCTCCGTACCATCTGTGCCGCATGATCCGTTGAAATTCCGCGACCAGAAAAAATACTCGGACCGCCTGAAGGATGCACGGGCCAAGACCAAACGTGACGATGCTGTCACTGGAGCCTTTGGCCAGATGGACGGCTGCGACGTTGTCATCGCCGTGCAAGACTTTGCCTTCATGGGGGGGTCGCTTGGCATGGCTGCAGGCGAAGCCATTGTCAAAGCCGTTGAACAGGCACTCAACAAAAAATGCGCCTTCATTATCGTTGCCGCATCCGGCGGTGCACGCATGCAAGAAGGCATTCTATCTCTCATGCAAATGTCGCGCACAACCGTCTCTGTACAGTTGCTGCGCGAGGCAGCACTGCCTTATCTTGTGGTTCTGACCGACCCGACAACCGGCGGCGTGATGGCCTCCTACGCGATGCTGGGTGACGTGCATATTGCCGAACCAAAAGCCCTGCTTGGCTTTTCTGGGCCCCGCGTCATCGAACAGACCATTCGCGAAAAACTGCCCGCAGAATTTCAGCGTTCCGAGTTTTTGCTCGACCATGGCATGGTCGATATGGTCGTGCATCGCCACGAGCTCAAAGAAACCCTCAGCCGGGTCATGCGTTTGATGATGCACAAACCACATGGGTCTGTCGGAAGCCACCAGCTCCCGGCGGTGACTACTGCCCCGCCAGCACCGGCCGAATGAAAGCTTCCAGGTGAACCAGACCCAGGCGGACGGCCCCGGCACATCGCTTCACAGCGATGAAATTCTCAACCGTCTCACCCGCCTTCATCCCAAACTCATCGACCTGACACTTGGCCGGACCCAGCGCCTGCTGGCAGCGCTTGGCCATCCCGAACGTTCCTTGCCTCCCGTCATCCACATTGCGGGCACAAATGGCAAAGGCTCCGTCTCCGCCTTCCTTCTATCCATCCTTGAAGCAGAGGGCCTACGGGTTCACCGCTATTCCTCACCGCACCTGGTGAGGTTTCATGAACGCATTGTGCTGAATGGCGCCCCCATCGAGGAAGCAGCTCTCACCCACCTTCTGGAAGAATGCGAGCGGGTGAATGCCGGAGAAAACATTACCTATTTTGAGATCACTACGGTGGCAGCCCTGCTGGCCTTCTCGCGCACCCCGGCAGATGTGGTGCTGCTTGAGGTGGGCCTTGGGGGCCGGTACGACGCGACGAACATGTTCGAGGCCCCTGCAGCCACCATCGTGACCCATATCGATTATGACCATCAGCACTTTCTGGGTGAGACACTCACCGAGATTGCCGGTGAAAAGGCGGGCATTCTGAAACGCGATGTCCCCGCCATTATCTCACCCCAGAAAGACGAAGCCTTCGCGCGCATTGAACATGAAGCCGCGCGCGTCCATGCGCCCCTTTATGTTGGGGGCCAGGACTGGAATGCCTATGAGGAGCACGGTCGCTTCGTCTACCAGGATACGGATGGTCTTCTCGACCTGCCCTTGCCAGCTCTTGTGGGGGCGCACCAGCTCGAGAATGCAGGCGCGGCGATTGCTGCTCTGCGTCGCACCAAGGAATTTCATGTATCTGAGGACGCTCTTGCGCGGGGTATGATTTCGGTCAACTGGCCCGCCCGCATGCAACGGCTGAAGTCCGGCCCGCTGGTGGACGCTGCGGGACCTGACGCTGAGCTCTGGCTTGATGGCTGTCACAATCCTTCCGGGGGGCAGGTGGCGGCAGCGACACTCGCCGACTTTGGCGACAAACTGCCCCGCCCGCTTTATCTCATCTGCGCCATGCAGAACACGAAAGACGCGGTCAGCTTTTTCTCCAACTTCCGAGGGTTGGCTCGCCAGGTGTTTACTGTTGCGGTTCCTGGCACCCTCAACGTGCCGGGTGCTGACGCTGCGACACCGCCCGCAATGCTTGCGGAGCTGGCAAGCCAAGCGGGCCTTGAAGCCGCAGCCATGACCAGTCTGGAAGCGGCTGTCGGGCGTGCGGTTGGCCACGCGGACGCAGAGACCGGCGAGCCCCCGCGCATTCTCATATGTGGCACGCTCTATCTGGCTGGCCAGGTGTTACGCGACCATACCTAGCCCGTACCCTCTCCTTTTCCGCTAGTGCATTCACGCCTGCATTGCGCGACCTTGCTGTATTTGAAGAGGCCTCATATTCTCCCAGAAACGGGGGAGTGGACTGATGGTTGATCTGGTGATCCGGAATGGGCGTGTCTTTGATGGCACTGGGGAGCCGCCTGTGATGGCGGACGTTGCTGTTACCAATGGGATTATAACAGCAGTCGGCACCGTGCCCGACACAGGCGTCGAAGAGATCGACGCGACAGGTCATATCGTCACCCCGGGTTTTGTTGATGTTCATACTCATTTTGATGGGCAAGCCACATGGGAAAGCGAGATGGCTCCCTCCAGTTGGCATGGCATCACCACAGCCGTGATGGGAAATTGCGGGGTCGGGTTTGCCCCGGTCCGCACAAAGGATCACGACGCACTTGTTCGCCTGATGGAGGGCGTTGAAGACATTCCCGGAGCCGCGCTGCATGAGGGGCTTGCCTGGGACTGGGAAACATTTCCCGAGTATATCGACGCCCTGGAACGCGTTCCCCATGACATCGATCTCGCAACGCAAGTGCCTCATGGCGCGCTGCGCGTCTATGTGATGGGCGAAAGGGGGGCCAACCGGGAAGCCGCCACAGCGGACGAAATTTCCCAGATGGCGCAGATCACCGCCGAAGCAGTAGAAGCTGGCGCCTTGGGATTTGCGACCACACGGACATTGGTTCATCGCACCAGTACGGGGGACTTAACGCCCACCATTGGTGCTGCCGATGAAGAAATGATCGCCATCGCCAAGGCAATGGGAGAGACCGGCAAGGGTGTTTTGCAGGTCGTTTCTGATTTCAAGGATATCGACCATGAATTCAGCCTCATGCGCGCGATGGTTCGGGAAAGCAATTGTCCGATGACGATTTCCATCGTGCAGGCCGATTTCGTACCGGGCCGTTGGCAAGAGCTTCTGGACCGATGCGAGAGCGCGCTCGATGATGGATTGAATATTCGCGGGCAAGTTTGTGGGCGCCCGGTGTGTACGTTGTTGAGCTTAAACGGCTCGCTCCATCCTTTTCTCACCCATCCGTCCTATCTGCCTATCGCCGACAAGCCGCTGGCGGAACGCGTCGCCATTATGCGTGATCCTGCCTTCCGCAAAAAATTGCTCAGTGAGGAATGCATGAAAGGCCTCACCCTGCTGGAATACATGTGCACGGCGTACCACAAGATGTTCAAATTGGGCGACCCACCCAATTATGAGCCAACACAAGAACAAAGCCTTGCTGCTATCGCCGAGCGCTGTGCCCGAGACCCTGCAGACATGTTGTACGACTGGTTGTTGGAAAAGGATGGTGAAGAGCTGCTGCTTTTCCCACTGCATAATTACACAGAGTTTTCTCTGGATAATTGTCGCACCATGATGACCCATCCGGCCACCATCTTCGGCTTGGCCGATGGCGGGGCGCATGTGGGAACCATTTGTGATGGGTCGATGCCCACAACAATTCTGGAATATTGGACGCGGGACAGAACCCGCGGCGAACGTCTGGACCTAAGCTGGTCGATCAAGGAGTTGTCGCGCACGCCCGCTGAAGCCATGGGACTGTATGACCGGGGCCTGATCAAGGTGGGATACAAGGCCGATCTGAATGTGATCGATTATGACAATTTGAAAATCCGGGCGCCGGAAATGTATTTCGACCTGCCAACAGGCGCACGTCGGTTGAAACAAAAGGCTGACGGCTACAAGGCGACAATATGCAATGGCAAAGTGATTTACCGGGACGGCGAAGCCACGGGTATTCTGCCGGGCCAGATTATTCGAGGACCCCAGGCAGCACCGATTGCAACGGCGTGAGATGTTGCTTTGACGATCTTAGGCGGGTCTGTTCAGCATCGGCTTAATCACCTCATCGACGGCCCTCACCTGCGCCAGGAAGCCTGCCAGCTCGTCAAACGGCAACGCACTTGGACCGTCGCACTTGGCTTCATCCGGGTTTGCGTGCGCCTCGAGAAAGAGAGCAGCGACGCCCGCCGCCACACCGGCGCGGGCAAGGTCATAAATCTGTTCGCGTCGCCCACCGGACACTTTGGAGCCGGGCGCCCGTCTTTGCAGAGCGTGGGTCACATCGAAGACGATGGGAATATCATTGTTCGCTGCTTTCATCACGCCGAACCCCAGCATGTCGACGACCAGATTGTCATAGCCAAACGACGCGCCGCGCTCACAAACCATCACCCTGTCATTGCCACAGGACTTGATTTTCTCAACGATGTTCTGGATCTGCTCAGGGCTTAGAAATTGCGGCTTTTTCACATTTATCGCAGCGCCGGTTTCAGCAATGGCACGCACCAGATCGGTTTGCCTCGCAAGAAATGCCGGGATCTGCAGAATGTCGCACACCTCTGAGGCCGGCTTTGCCTGAGATATCTCGTGCACGTCTGAGATGACTGGAACCTTGAAGGTGGATTTGATTTCCTGGAGGATTTTCAGCCCCTCCTCCAGACCCGGACCCCGAAAGGAGTCGATAGAAGATCGGTTGGCCTTGTCGTATGAGGCCTTGAATATGTAGGGCATATTCGCCTTCTGAGCCTCTTCGACAAAGGTTTCTGCGGCGGTGAGGGCCATATCCCGGGATTCGATGACATTGATCCCTCCGATCAGGGTAATGGGTCTCTGGTTTCCGATTTCGATCCCTGAAACATTTACAGAACTCATGTCACTCACCTCTTTTAGCGGGCCTCTGCGTGTCAAATCCCATGTCCGACAAGGGGACTATATCGAAAACAGCTGCGTTCCACCTGCCTTGGTGCAAAGAAAAACCGGCCCCTGAAACTCAGGTGCCGGTTTTAGCGTGCAAATGGATCCAGCGGTTAGATTTCGCTTTCGATCCATTCTTTGATCTTGCTCTTGGGCAGAGCCCCGACTTTGGTTGCCGCAACCTGTCCGTCCTTGAAAAGCATCAGGGTCGGAATGCCGCGCACGCCGTATTTCGTGGGCACATTTGGATTTTCGTCGATGTTGATTTTGGCAATCGTCAGGCGATCCCCCATATCACCGGCAATTTCTTCCAGAGCGGGTCCGATTTGCTTACACGGACCGCACCATTCTGCCCAGAAATCTACCAGCACCGGCTTGCTCGCATCGATAACATCCGCTTCGAAGCTTGCATCAGTCACTTTTGATGTGGCCATGATACCCACCTTTCGTTTTTGTTCTTTCCAACATCCACACCGCTGCTGCGCGTGCTTTGTCGGTTGGTAATGATTGGGGCCAAACGATCATCTATCGTGTGCCGCCCCGTGAATATGTCGTTGAGGGGAATCTAGGGAGCGCCCCCGGCAGCGTCAAGAAGCACTCGCGCCTCTGTGAAATCAGCTGAATTTATCCAGTAAAACCGTAGGAATTTCCATGAGGCGGGGACCATCTGTCCATAAAAGAGCCGCCCGAATCGGACGTTCTGGGAAGAGTGTGGCAAGCAGCGCACAGTATCCAGCCAATTGGGCGACGTAAGCCGGGCTCACGTCTTCCGGCACAGCGGGCGGGGGCCGGTTGGTCTTGAAGTCCACAATCCAAACCCCTTCGTCGGTCACCAGAAGCCGGTCAATTTGCGCGCTCAAAAAGACTTTCTCGCCAGCCCTGGACACCTCACCGACAAGCGGCACTTCTGCCCGACTGCCAGGCCCAAAAAGCGCCGCAAAACCGGGTTCTGCCAAAACGCCCAGAGCGGCTTGTGCAATTTCAGCCTGCTCGCCGGTGCTCAGTTCCCATCCCGGATTTGCCAAAAACCGTTCTGCGGCTGGCGCCCGTTTGTCCACCTCGATGTCGGGCAGGCTTTGCAGCAATCGATGGATCAGGCGGCCGCGCTTGAACCGATCTGCCCCGCCCAAACGAAGGGGCGAAGCCACCGGCGGTTCTTCGCCATCCGCTTCCAATTGAGACGGCGCTAAAGGACGGGGCGGTGTTGGTTCCAGCGGGGGAGGCCCTGTCACCCAGGCGGGGAGCTCCTCTTCCACTTTGCGGGGTGTCACCGGCGTCTTCGTCTCAACCTGCCGCCGCTGCTCGCCTTCAAGGCGCCATACAGGCGCGCCGTCCAGGTCCGCCCTCTCCTGCGCCAAAGGCACAAGCGTTCGCTCCACCATCTGATACCAGCACTGCGGATGGGGTTTGGTCTTGGTTTCATACCCGGCGATATAGAGCCTGTCTTTGGCGCGCGTCATGGCGACATACAGCAGGCGTCGATATTCCCGCATGGCATCCGCCCGCAGCGCCTCCCGTGCGGCAGCGCTTACCGGGTCATCATTCGCTTTGCGACCTGGAAAGAGAATGAGAGCGTCTTCGCCACGCCCGTCGGTAAGCAGTTTCGGGTCATGCTGCCCACCGGGGACCGAACACGTATCCGGCAGAAAGACGATCTCTGCCTCCAGACCCTTGGAGCCGTGCACGGTCATGACGCGCACCTCATCCCGGCCTTCGGCCATTTCGCGCTTCACCATCGCTTCGCCTGCCTGCACCCAATGGAGAAACCCTTGCAAGGACGGCGTATGCACCCGCTCATAGGTAAGCGCCAGCGACAGAAACTCATCCACGGGATCGTCCACGTCGGCGCCCAGGCGCGCGCGCAATTTCTTCCGGCCGCCATCGCGCACCAGAAGCTCCGCGAAAAACTCATAAGGTCGCAGGCGATCCGCGCGGGCAAGAACAGTGCTCAAGTGCCGATAGATGGCGCCAAGGTCTTCGCTCTTCTCCGCTTTGGCGCGCAGCTCTGCCCACAGGCTGGCCTT
>CAZFHW010000020.1:12088-23750 GCA_964518885.1 uncultured Parvibaculum sp.
GTCGCCAGAGTGAGGTCATCTTCCGGCAGGAGCGCAAACGCGCCAAGCGCCATCAGGTCCATCACCGCAATCTGATCGGTCAGCACCATTCTGTCAGTGCCTGCCACCGGCACACCGCGCTGTTTCAAGGCACGGATCATTTCTTCCACAAAGAGATTGCGGCGGCGCACCAGGATCAACACATCGCCTGCGCGAATGGGTCGTCCCTTGCCTTTGAGTTCTTCGCCTGTATCAAGCCAGTGGGCGATGGTGCGTGAAATTTTCGCCGCCAATTGCGCTTCCGGGCTCACCGAACTTGGATAATCGAGCGGTGCATCCCAGGGCACCGCGTCTTCCATCTCTTCCGGCACGCAGGTCGGCCATATTTCGACAAGGCCTGCGTCCAGGGAGCGCCATGCAAAATGAACGGGAGGCTCGCCTTCCGCATTCAGGCCCTGGGCCGCTTCCTCTGAGGCGAAGACCTGATCCACCGCCTGCAAAATTTCGGGTGTTGAACGGAAGGAAAGGAGAAGGTCGACCGGGCTCCAGAGCTTACCCGCCTCATTCACCCGGGCTGCGAAATACTCCCGCATCTCCGCAAAGCGCGCGGGGTCGGCTCCTTGAAACGAAAATATCGATTGTTTTTCGTCACCCACCGCAAAGATGGTGCGTGTTCTCTCGCGCGCGCCTTCGCCCGACAAAAACTCCTCCGCAAGAGACTGGATCACTTCCCATTGGTGGGGGCTTGTGTCCTGGGCTTCGTCCACCAGAATATGGTCGAGGCCGCCATCAAGCTTGTAAAGCACCCAGGCAGCCGCATCGGCACGGCGCAACAATTCCCGGCTTTTCAAAATCAGATCTTCGTAATCAAGAAAACCATGTCCGCGCTTCAGGCGTTCAAACCGATCCAGCAGAACATTGGCCAAAACAAACAAGGCACGGGTTGATGCCACAAGACGGGCTGCGCGACGTTTTTCTTCCAGAGCGACAATGCGCGCCTGTTCTCCTTCCAGCAGCTCAAGAATGTGGGGATGGGCCTCATGGATTTTCTTTGTCACCACACCCGGCGTTACTTTTCTGGCGCCCCCATCCTGCTTGATAAAGACCGGCACATAGGCATCCAGTGCATCGGTTCGGGGAGAAGACCCAAGCAGAGCCAGGATCGCATCGGCGGTTTTGATATCGGTCTTGTTGCCCCCGCGCAAAATGCCAGCGGCATCGCGCAGTGTTTCCTCGGGCACGGCGTCCGGTCCGCAGGCCTGCGCCACAATACTCTCTTCCGTTTCACCGGGGGTTACTCCCAGCCGAGCTTCGACCCGCGCCACGGCGGCGTCCACATCGCCTTCTTTTCGTAGCACCTCGCTCAAGGCTGCACGCTTTTGCACAATCTCCTTGAACAGATCGTCAAACCCGTATTCACCCACCAGTGCTGACACGGCGTTGAAGGCCTCGGTGACGGCATCGCCCTCACGTCCCTCACCGATCGCATCCAGCATCTCGTCGCGGGCGGTGTTCATCAGTTCTGCTGCCGTGCGTTCATCCAGAATTTCAAAGTGCGGAGACACCCCGGCCTCAAGTGGAAACCGACCCAGCAGTCGTTCGCAAAACGCATGGATGGTTTGGATTTTCAAACCGCCGGGTGTTTCGATGGCTCTGGCAAACAGCAGACGTGCTTTCAGCAGCATCATGGCATCAGGGCCTGCGCCTTCCAGCTCGGTGAGCTTCTCTGCTAGCTCTGCTTCCTCCATCACCGCCCATTCGCCTAGCTGGTCGTACAGACGACCGGCCATTTCTGCGGCGGCGGCCTTGGTGAACGTGAGGCAGAGAATGCGCTCAGGGTCAGTCCCCGACAGCAGCAGGCGGATCACCCGATTGATAAGGACGTGGGTTTTGCCTGAGCCTGCGTTGGCGGACACCCAGACGCAGGCCAGCGGGTTTGCCGCTGCGGCCTGAAGCCGATCTGTTTCACTGAGGTCAATTTCGTGGGGAGTGGACATCAGGCTTCGCCCCCATCCACAGCAGCCGACCATTCAAGAACGCGGGCCAGATGATCGTAATTGCCCACGCGCCCCTGAAACTGCACCCGAGGGCGCGACAGGAAGGGTGCGGTGTCACTTTCGTAATGCAGGAGAAGACCGATCAGCCCCGCCAGCGCCTGTGCGCCTGCCTCGCTCCCGTCGGCGGCAACAATGCGCTCGGCTGCCCCTGGTGTGCCGCCAGACAGATGCAGATAGGCAAGTCGCCCCACGGCACCTGCGGCCAACGCCGTCCCATCATTGCAGATGAAGCCGCCAGCCTCCACGATCGCCGCCTCCAATGGCAGCTGTGGGCTCAAGCCCGCCTCGACCTGTTTCTTGGAAGGCGGTGCGCCGGTCTTGTAATCATAAATTGCAAAGGTGCCATCATCCCGCTCATCAATCCGGTCGGCTTTGGCGGAGAGCTTCATGCCACGTGGAAATCCGTCAAGCTGGAGCTCGCCACTGATTTCTGCATGGGTGCGGGCCATACCATCTCGCGTGGTTCTTTCCCACTCCACAAGCCACGCTGCCACATCACGGAAGCGCGGCCACCAGAAGGCCTTCACTCCGGGCCGATCTGGCGCGTCGGCGAAAACTTCCTCTCCCACAGCGAGAAGAGCTGCTTCCAGTTCCTCTGGTAGTCGGTCGGGGTAGCGTTTGCCGAAAGCTTCCAGAGCCGCGTGCAAGACAATGCCGCGCTCAAGAGCACCGGCATCTGCATCAAGCGGGTCAAGAACACTCAGCCTCAGAATTTTCCTTGCATAAATTGCATAAGGATCGCGGATAAGGGTTTCCACCTGGGTGACTGAATAGCCCATTGGGCGTGATGCTAATGGCGGTGTCGGGGCGGGAGGCAGGATGGGCCTCACCTCGGCGGGTGCATCCAACTGCCCCGCGAACTGTAGAAGTCGGGGATCGGGCACAAGCCCCTGCGCCATCCCCAACCCTTTCAACAGACTTTGCAACCGCAACACCCAACGCGACGCAACCGTTGGTGTTCCTTCAACCTTCAAGGCGCGGGTGAGCAGAACTTTCCGCCCGCAGGCGGCCTGCTGAAAATCATGAGCGGACAGACCAATGCGCCGCTCCGGGGGTTCCAGCCCCAAGTCCGCGCGCATGGGTCGGCTCAGCCAGGCATCAATGGGCGCGGTGGCGGGCCATGTTTCTTCGTTCAAACCGGCAAGCACCACCAGGTCCGCGCTCAACAGGCGCGCTTCCAGCGGCCCCAGAATGGCAAGACGGGGATGTTGACCGAAACGCGGCCTGACAATGCGCCCGGCACTCAGCGTCTCCAGCAAGCGCAGATATGAGCTTGGCACCATCTCAGGCAGGCTGTTTGAGGCCGCCAGCAGCGTTTCCATGAAAAGCGCCGTCGCCTCACCGGCCTCGCCCGTATAAAGGCGGGCTGCCCCTTCGTGTGTATCACTTGCAGCCAGTGCTTCCGCAGCGGTCAGATGAGCCTTTGCAAGATCGTGCAGAGACACATTATCTGCATCGTACAAGTCCAGAAGCGGTGCCAGCGCGGCCTCAAGCCGGTCGATCAAATCGGTAAGCGGCGCGACGATCTCCTGCGGCTTCTCAAGCTGTTCGAGTGCTTCGCGCAGACCTTCGATCCCCGGGCCCGGTCGCGGTCCTCTCAGGATGGCCTTCTCCAGCGCGCGGGTGTGACGACGACAATCTGCAGGTGCCAGCCCCAATGCGGCCAGCGGGTGCTTCAACACGTCGAGCAAGGATACAGGAGCGAGGGCTTCCGACATCGCCACGGCAAGGAGCCGCAGAAATCCGAAAGGCAGTGTCGTCGACAAGGGCAGCCCGGCGCTGTCATCAATCGGAATGTTCCAACGCCCCAACTCCTCTGCCACGCGGCGTGCCAAGGTGCGGTCAGGCGTGATGAGAATGCCGGTCTGCGCCGGTGTCTCCAGCACTTCGCGTAACGCCAGCGCAATGGCGCCTGCTTCTTCACGAGGCGTTGGGGCTTCGATGAGGGTCAGACCCTTTGTCGCCACCTCCCCCGCCACCTGCACACAGTCCTTGTTGCTCCAGGCATCTGTTGTCTCTGCCGGGCGCAACGCCTCGCTCAACAGCCTGGACCGCGCTTCTGCGATGGGTGAGGGAACACTATGAGGCCACGTCTGCACATCGTCGCGGGTCGCGCCCACGCCACTCAGCAATTGTTTCATCCCGTATTGCGGATGCGACGGACCCACCGCGTCCCACCCGCGCGCGTCCAGTGCCTGATCCAGACCGGGCAGGATCACCGCCCCCTGGGGCAAGCGTGCCACCGTGCTCAAGAGTTCCGCTGTTGCCGGAATGGAGCCGGTCGAGCCTGCGGCAATCACTGGATGGGCGGGCGGCTGAGCGCGCCACGCCTCCGCCTCTGCACGGATGGCCAGGTTGCGGCGTTTGGCGGGATCGATCAGACCGCGCTCCGCCAGCTCCTTGGGCCAATAGTCCAGGGCGATTTCCAGAAACGACAAAGTGTGTTGCCAATGTTCGGCAAACCGGTCGGGCACAAGTGTGTGCACTTGTGAAAGATCAACCCCCTCGGTCTCTGCACTATCGATCAGGTGGGCAAGCTCAGCTGCAAGAGCTGCCGCCTGCCCTGCATTCTTCGGCCCGAAAGGACTGCCCTTTCCCCAGGCCAGCACGAGGCGTGACAGGCGCAGCTGCCGATCCATGCTCTCCACCGCCGGGGGAATGTCCAGACCGTCAGCAAAACCCTCTGCCCCCTCGGCGGTGAACATCAATTCTTCTTCATCCACATCGCCTAAGGGACGAATACGCGGCAGCAGAATGGCGCGGCCCCCGCCAGCGCGCAAAAAAGCTTCGGAGAGCGCCCGAACAGCCCGCCGGGTCGGCAACAAGATGGTGAGATCGGCCAACGCCGGGGCACCCGCTGATAAAGCGCCGCCCAGAGCAGGATCTGCCACAAGCGCCTCTGCCAGCGCCTCCAAAAAGGGAACGCCGGGCGGAATGGTGAAAAGAGTGGGCGAAGAATCGTGGGCCATGGCCCCAGTCTACCGGTTTTTTCTAAAAGCGCTTACAGGTCGCGCAGGAAGCGTTCCGCGTCTTCCAGATCGCCCGGCGTGCCCACATGCATCCAGGTGGCTTCCATGCGCAGACCAAAGAGACGTCCTCGCTCAATCGCCCGGTCCCAGACAAAGTTGGTTGAAAAAGGCCCGTCTGGACCCTCATCAAACAGTTTCGGATCAATGATCTGCACGCCCGCATACATGAAGGGCGCCACACAGGCCTCAGCCCGGCGAAAAAGCTCGCCTGCCGGGCCCATTGTGAAATCGCCACGGCGGACTTCGCCAATTGTGTTGACGGCACTGGAAATCATCAACAGGGCGTCCATGCGTGCCGGGTTCCAGGCTTCCAGCATCCGGGTGAGGGTGGGTCTTTGCCCTTCAATCCAGACGCTGTCGGAGTTGAAGGTAAAAATTGGATCATCGCCCAAAAGAGGACGCGCTTTTTTTACGCCACCGCCGGTATCCATCAAAAGATCGCGTTCATCGGAAAAGATAATCTTTGGCGTCGTGCGCCCGGTCAAGTGGGCTTCGAGCTGGTCGGCTCTGTAGTGCAGATTGACGACAACTTCTTCCACGCCCGCTGCCTCAAGCCGGCTCAGCGCGTGGTCGATCAACGGCTTGCCCATAAACGGGATCAACGGTTTTGGCTTGTCATCCGTGAGCGGCGCCATGCGCGACCCAAGCCCCGCTCCCATGATGATGGCTTTGCGAATAAGGGTCATGGGCTGTCGCTCAGAAAATGGGTTTCGACAAAAGCGGCCAGCGACGCCAGTGCCGGGTGCGCCAGATTGCGTTTCAGATAGTCGTGGGTGCGGTCCATGTGAGCCATATAGTGCGGCTTACCGTCGCGTTTCAACAGGCGAGGCCACAGCCCCATCAGACGCAGCGCGCGCTCCGCCCCCAGCACCGCATAGGCCGCGTCAAATATCTCAACATCAAAGCCCGCATCGACACCGCGCATCTGTTCCACATAGTAGGCGCGCATGGCGGCTTCGCGCTCTGGTGGCACATCGCGGCGGGCGTCCTGCAGGAATGACACGGGATCATAAGCCAGCGAGCCGATGAGCGCGTCCTGATAGTCGATCAAGCCAATGCGATGCAACCCCGCAGCACCGGTTTGCCAAAGGATATTCGGTGAATGAAAGTCACGCAGAAAGAGCGTGCGGGGACCTGCTTCAATCAGCGGCCAAAGGTCTGTCCACAGCGCGTCATATTCCGCCCGCTGGTCGGCGCTTGGCTCCCGCCCCTTCACCACCGGCAAGTACCAATCCATCGGCATGGCGGTTTCGATGCGGTAAATGCCGTCGTCAAAAGCGGGCACCTCGTGCACCGTGCCATCTCCGATCGCAAGGGCTGCGGGGTCACCCGCACTTTGCAAGGTGACCAGCACATCCAACCCGGCGCGGTAGATGTCGTCGAGCGGTTCGCCCGCGGGGCCTGCTCCCTGGTCGATCAGCCCGCCCAAATCGGCGGGGCCCAAATCATCCAGAAGCAGGAAACCGTATTCAAAATCAGCGGCTAGAATTTCCGGGGCGCGCAGACCCAGTCCGCGCAGGTAGTTTCCGACAGCAACAAATGGACGGACGTCTTCTGCCAGGTGTGCAAGCTTGGAGTAGGCGGAATGGCCCCCTTGGATAGGCGCGTCGGGCCCTGCAGGCCAGTCCATTAGAACCGCAATCCGGCCCCCGTTCACTAACCGCTCATAGCGGCGCAGGGAGGCGTCTCCCGGGAAGGCCTGCCTTTGCGCATCCTGCCAGCCCGCCTTTGTAAGGAACGCCCGCAGATGGCTTTCCCGTTGATCTATCTCATCCCCCACGGACCGTCCCCTCAATCTACAAATTCGGCTGCGATGCGCCTTATGCGCTCATCCCATGTGCCGCCCCATGACGTCAACCGGGCGCACCGACCCTCTTTGGGCCCCTCTTTATCATCGGTTTCCTTAAGTTCTACTTCAAGCCGCTCTCGAGGGAGCTCGTCCCCCATCCGGTCGGGCCATTCGATCAGCAGCAGACCGCTCTCCTGAGCGTCTTCCAGTCCCAATTCGTCCACTTCTCTCGGATTGTTCAACCGATAGAGATCCGCGTGCCAGATGGTGAGTTTCGCCGTCTCATAGGTCTGAACCAGCGTGAAAGTGGGGCTGGGCACGTCTTCGTGGCGATCTTCCGCCGCCAAAAGAGCCTGAATGAGGGCTCTGGCAAGACTGGTTTTGCCGGCGCCCAAATCTCCCGACAGTGCAATGACGTCGCCCCCGCCCACATGCCGGGCCAGGGTCTGGCCGAGCCGGTCCGTAGCGGCAGCATCTGGCAGGTCGAGCTTAATCTCAGGTGAGGCGGCGGGTTCATTCATAAGCGCCCTTTTACGCGGAGGCTTGGGTGCCATCAAGGCAAATACAAAGCCCGACAAGCCAAAGACTATGCTTCGGGACCGACGTTCAATGCTTGCGTCCCGCTCTCTCATCCGCCACATTCCTCGTTGAATTTTAAGGCCCCTGGAAGCAAAATTTAGGCTGCACCATTGGGTTTTTGGCAAGCAGCCTCTTGATTTGTACGGGTTTAAAAGCCAACCTTACGACTATAAATGACGCAGGCGTCATTTTTTTGAGATTGTGGGAGGAATTACCAGCATGTCGAACGGCGTGATTATTGTGGGTGCAGGCCACGCGGCGGGACAGGCTGTCGCCAGTCTTCGGGTGGAAGGCTATGAAGGGTCCATCACGGTCATCGGCGAGGAACCTTATATCCCCTATCAGCGCCCTCCCTTGTCCAAAAAATTTCTCGCTGGAGAGCTCGACATTGAACGGGTCTATTTCAAACCGGCAGCGTTTTACGAAAAATCCCAGGCGGAGATGGTGCTCAATCGGCGGGTGGTGAAAATTGACCGGCCCCATAAGCTGGTGCATCTGGATGACGACAGCACGCGCGCCTATGACAAGCTGATATTGGCTACAGGCAGCCGCGTACGGGAGCTGACCATTCCGGGCCACGACCTTGAGGGCATCTTTTACCTGCGCACCATTGCGGATGTGGAAGCGATCCAGGAAAAATTCAATCAGGGCGGCAA
Organism: uncultured Parvibaculum sp.; assembly: GCA_964518885.1. Lineage (GTDB taxonomy): Bacteria > Pseudomonadota > Alphaproteobacteria > Parvibaculales > Parvibaculaceae > Mf105b01. The sequence goes on from CAZFHW010000020.1 coordinate 20,178, forward strand.
AATGGTGATCGTGGGCGGGGGCTATATTGGCCTTGAGATCGCCGCCGTCGCCGTGAAACGTGGCCTTGATGTCACCGTGCTGGAGATGGCGCCGCGGGTATTGGCCCGTGTCGTCGATCCGATCATCTCCACCTTCTATACAAAGATGCACACGCAGGAAGGCGTCAAAATCGAGACCGAGGTCGCGGTCTCGGGCTTTGAGGGCAATGGGAAAATTGAACGCATTGTCTGCGCTGATGGCAAGAAATTCGATGCCGACTTTGTCGTGGTGGGCGTCGGCATCATTCCCAACGTGGAACTTGCGCAAGAGGCAGGCCTTGAGGTTGAGAACGGCATTGTGGTCAACGAGCTTTGCCAGACGGAAGACGCGGACATTTATTCCATCGGCGACTGCACCAATCATCCCAACGCCCTGCTTGGGCACAGGTTGCGGCTTGAGTCCGTGCACAACGCCCTGGAACAGGGAAAGACGGCGGCGGCAGATATTTGCGGCAAGCAAAAACCCTATGCCCAGATCCCCTGGTTCTGGTCAGACCAATATGATCTCAAGCTGCAAATTGCCGGATTGTCTGGCGGATATGATGAGACGGTGGTGCGCGGCAACCCGGAAACGGATCGCTCGTTCGCCGTCTTTTACTTACGCGACGGCGTCATGATTGCCTGCGACGCCATCAACCGCGCCCCGGAACACATGATGTCGCGTCGGCTCATTGCCGCCAAGGCAAAAATTCCCGCGACCCGCCTGTCCGACGAAAATATCAAAATGAAAGATATGGTGGAATAGATACACTTCGCGATGTTCTATGAAAAAGGGCGGCTCAATGAGCCGCCCTGATTTTTGCCATGCTGGCCGGTTTAGTCGGCAGCGGACGCCAGACGCGGCCCCGCCTTGAAGTTGTGCTTCATAAACGGCAGTTCTCGCACCCGCTGACCGGTCAGCGTGAACAGTGCGTTTGCCACAGCGGGCGCCACGCACGGTGTGCCGGGCTCTCCCAATCCGCCCATCGAGGCATCTGACTGGATGAAGTACATATCGATCTGCGGCGTCTGGGCAAGACGAACAGCGTCATAGTCGGTGAAGTTTTCCTGCACCACGGCACCGTTCTCAATCGTGATCTCGCCAAAGAGCGCGGCGGTGAGCCCATAAATGATACCGCTTTCGATCTGCGCGCGGGCCCCATCGGGGTTCACAACGGTGCCACAATCCGCCACCGATACAACGCGGTGCACTTTCGGCGCGCCGGTCTCGTCGATCGACACTTCAACCACTTGCGCCACAATCGTCTGGAAGCTTTCCTGAAGCGCGATGCCGCGTGCCCGACCTGCGGGCAGAGGCGTGCCCCACCCGGCTTTTTCAGCTGCCAGTTCCAGCACCGCTTTGTGACGGGGCTTGTCGCCAACCATCCCACGACGGAACTCAAACGGGTCCTTGCCTGCGGCATGGGCCAGTTCATCCACGAAGCTTTCATTGAAGAACGTATGCTGGGTGTGGGCCACTGAGCGCCAGGCGCCATAAGGCACGTGGGTTGGGCTGTCCACAAAGCGGATCGACTGGTTGGCAATATTGTAAGGAATATGCGCCGCTTCCGCAGGCTCATCCTCACGCACATAGGTGTTGATCCAGGCCGTTGGCTGTCCGCTGTCGTCCAGTGTTGCGGAGAAATGCGCAACATCGGCGGCGCGGTAATAGTCATGCTGCACATCTTCTTCACGTGACCAGACCAATTTCACCGGTCCGTCCACCTGCATCGCGATCTTGGTTGCCTGCTCCACAAAGTTCGACGCAGCTGGGCCACGACGGCCAAAGCCACCGCCCAGAAGCAGCGGGGTCATCTCGACATTATCCGCGTCCAGACCACTGACTTCAGCCACCTTTGCCCGGGTCCCGAGTGCGTCCTGCACCCCCGCCCAGACATGCGCTTTGTCGCCCGCAATCTCCACCGTGCAATTCATCGGCTCCATGCAGGTGTGCGCAAGGAAAGGCACTTCATAACGTGCCTCCACCAAGGTCCCGCCTGCGCCGATGGCAGTTGCTGCATCGCCGATCTCAACATCTTCTTCCGATGCGCCTTCTTCGATCTCTTTGTGGAATTGCGCGAAAATAGCCTGAGAAGAAACAGATCCGTTACCGCCATCATCAAATTCGATGTCAACAAGGTCGAGAGCCTGATTGGCGCGCCAGTAATTATCCGCGACAACAGCCACACCGTCACCGGTTGAGACAACATGGGTCACACCGCGCTGCTTGAGCGCCTCTGTCCCATCAAAGCTTTTCACCGTGCCGCCAAAGACCGGGGATTGCCGGATCGCTGCGATGCGCAGGCCGTCCAGCTGCACATCCACACCGTATGTCGCCGTGCCGTTCACCTTGGAGGGAATGTCATAGCGGGGTTTGGATGTGCCGATGATGGTGAAGTCTTTGCGATCCTTCAGCACCGGGTTGGTTGGCGGATCATATTCCGCAGCTCTTGCAGCGAGTTCCCCGAAAGAGGCACTACGGCCGCTGGCTTCATGATGGACATAGGAAAGCCGCGCCATGCATTCGCTGGTTGGGACACCCCAGGTGTCTGCTGCCGCCTGGATCAGCATTTCTTTTGCAGCCGCTCCCGCCACGCGCATGCCGAACTGGCCGGTGAAACGAAGCGATGTTGAGCCGCCGGTGATCTGCAGGTTCATTAATTCTGCAACCTTGAAGAAGCTTGCATTGACGAGGCCGGTCAGCACTGCAGGAATGGGGGCGCCACCTGCAATATAGCCTTTGATCAATGGCCCGTTTGCCCAGGTTGGCTCAGCCGGTGCTTGCACCATCTGAACCAGATCCCAATCGGCTTCCATTTCTTCAGCCGCCATCATCGGCAGGCTGGTGTGCACGCCCTGGCCCATTTCAGCATGGGGGACATACACGGTCACTTTGTTGTCGGGATCAATTTTCAGCCAGGTGGTGATGAAATGCTCGCCATCGCTGGCACCAAGGGCTTGCGCGCGATCCGGCCTGGAAGAGCCCGTCGTCGCGTAGCCCAGCAACATGCCGCCGCCCAGGACGGTACCACCAATGAGAAGTTGTCTGCGTGTCGGTTTCATGGTCAATCCCCCTTATGCCGTAGCCAGCGAGCGGATTGCCGCCCGGATACGCGGATAGGTTCCGCACCTGCAGATATTGGTGATGGAAGCATCAATTTCTGCGTCGCTTGGGTTGGGATTTTCAGCCAACAATGATGACACCGCCATCAGCATGCCCGACTGGCAGTACCCACACTGTGGCACTTGATGTTCGATCCAGGCTTGCTGCAAAGCGCTCAAATCCACCCCATTGGGGCTTAGCCCTTCGATGGTGGTGATCTCAGCCCCATCGACAGCTTCGATGGGCAGAATGCAGGTGCGCGTGGCAACGCCATTGACGTGAACCGTGCAGGCACCGCAAGCCGAGACACCACAGCCAAATTTGGTGCCGGTGAGGCCCAGTTCATCCCGAAGGACCCACAAAACGGGCATGTCGGGCTCAACATCAAGCTCCTTGCGCGTACCATTGATAGTTACAGATATGGTCATGGGTTCCCTCCCTCTAATCTGCCG
>CAZFHW010000020.1:23850-29543 GCA_964518885.1 uncultured Parvibaculum sp.
GCGTACCATTGATAGTTACAGATATGGTCATGGGTTCCCTCCCTCTAATCTGCCGCCCCAAACCTACCGTTCCAAGATTTTGGCGTTCTTCCGGTGGTCACATGTCCTCACTCGGGGACATTCCGGAACGCAAAACCATGACTCGGGGACGTACAGTCTATTCCAATTCAGTGTGTCTATATTGGGCGATATGGGGCATCTGCGCCAATTAACAAGTTGGCCTCGCCGTTTTGGTCTATTGAGATTGCAGGCGCCTAGAGATCAGCCGCCAATTCCGGCTGTTTTCCCCCATTTTCACCAGACGCTGCGTGGATGAGTGGCAAATGACAGGTCACGCGGGTGCCGACCGTCGGCTCTGATTCCAAAGTCACCCAGCCGCCATGCAGTTCGACAAAGCTTTTGACGAGGGAAAGACCAAGCCCAGCGCCTCGGCGACGATCGGACCCGGCACGCGCCTCAAAGCGGTCAAAAACCGTCGCCTGATGCTCCGGTTTGATCCCGTCGCCGGTGTCCGACACAAAGAGCTGCATTTCATTGGCACTCCGGCGCGCACCAATGGTGACGCTGTCGCCGGTCTGGGTGAAAGAGATCGCGTTGGACACAAGATTGATCATGATCTGACGGATGCGCTTGTCGTCTGCCCGAAGGGTGCCGATGTCTGATGGGCAATCGAGGCGCAAAGATATGCGCGCTTTCTGAGCGCGCTGCTGGGCAAACTGTTCGACAGATCTGACCACGTCGGACAAAGAGACATCGGAAAGATCAAGGGTCATTGCCCCTGCTTCGATGGTAGAGAGATCAAGAATGTCGTTCACCGTCGCTAGCAGCTCATGGGAAGATTCCAAAATACCCATTGTGTATTCGTGCTGTTTGGGCAGCAGTTCGCCAAACATTTCTGCTTCCAGAATTTCGCCAAAGCCAATGATATTGGTGAGCGGTGTTCGCAATTGATAGGACACATGGCCGATGAATTCGGATTTCAGGCGGTCCGCTGTTTCCAGCGCCTCGTTGCGATCGCGCAGCGCACGCTCAATCCGCGACGCATCGGTGACGTCCACAAAGGTGACTAAGGTCGCGCCGTCCGGCAGTGGCATGGTTGCACAATCGATGGTCGTGCCATCGCTGCGGTCCATGCGATGCGCCAATTGGCGCCGCGCCTCCGGTGATGTCAGGCAGGACTTCAATTCGTCCCAGAAGTCCTGTTCATACAGCCCCTGGCACGCCTCGACGATGTCATTGATATGCGGCTCGCCTGCAAGCTGTTCGTCTGACAGACGCCAGATCTCTGCATAGACGGGGTTGTGCAACTTGAGGCGCCCGTCCGAGCCAAATACCGCTACCCCTTCAAACAGATTATCAAGCGTTTCACCCTGCACCCTGAGGGCCGTGTTGTAAGAACTTTTCAGGTTGAGCTGCTCAGTGACGTTCTCATAGATATAAATGACACCACCCAATGGATGTGCCTGCGCCACCATCCGAACTGTCTGGCCGTCGGGCAGATACCAGAATTCCTCAAGCGGCTCCGTCGCCTGATAGGTTTTTAGAAGCTGCGCTTTCCAGGCGGGGAAATTGGCCTGCTCCGGCAAACGCCTGGCGGTTCGCAGGGCATCGAGTATCTCACTATCCGTCGGCTCGGTTGTTAGCCATTCCCCATCAAGATCCCAAAATTTGCGATAGGCCTTATTGAAAAACCGGAGACGCTTGTCCGCCCCAAAAATGGCAACCGGTGTCGCTAACCGATCAAGCGTGCCGCCATGCGCCTCTATATGGCGCGACAATTCGCTCTGCGCATCGTCAAGTTCCGTCACATCAATAGCGATGCCGGCGGACCCTGACGACAGGCGCAAGTCCGTGACATCAAGGGCGCGGCGTTCTCCGCTCACGATGACATGGAGACGCTGATGCGACGGCTCACCGGCGGCAACCGCATGGCCCGCCTTTGTGATCGCTTCTTCGCTGATCAGTTCGATGCTCTTTTCAATGACATCGTCAGTGCTGCCCGCATCAACAGCCAGGACATACGCCTGGTTCACCCATTCAAGATGGCCTTCGCTGTCTCTGCGCCAAGCAGGCATGGACAGTGCATTGAGATGTTCCATCAACTGGTCACGGCCTCGCTCTGCCACGGTGGCCCTGTCCACAAATCGGCTGATTTCGGCTCGCTCGCCCGACACATCACGGATCCAGACAACAGCCTGCGCACCGGCTGGCCTGCCCTCCGCTTCAAAGGTTCGCCCGTCGGTTGATTGTGCGGTGATGGAGAAACGAGCGCCTCGTGATCTCAGACGCTCCACGGCGGTGCGCAAGGTGCTCGCGGCCTCGGGCACGAGACGCCGAAGGACCTGCTCGTAATCCACATCCCCCGTCGCCGGGTCTGAAAGCGCTGCTGTGCTACCGGAAATGCGCGGGCGTGATTGAAGGGTGCCTGGTTTTGCAATCAACGTATCTGGTGACCAGATCAGAAGGGCGTCCGGCTCCGATGCCAGGATCGCCTCAACCGTGTCCACCCGCTCGCCAAGCGCATCCACTTCTTTCGCATGGGCTTCACGCAAGAACCGCATGCGGGCACTGGTTTTAGCGGCCCAGTACGCACAGGCCACAGCGAGCGCTATGCCCATAACGGCCACCAGAAAATTCAAAACAAACGCTGGATCTGCTGATTGTTCAGCCGCAACGCCGAGGGCTTCTAACAGCGGCGCGACAGCGGCGATGACAGGTTCCAATGCGACAGAGGAGGCAGACGTTTCTGCAGCAGCCTCTACCGCAGTCGTTGAAGGCGCCGCAAAGGCAGGCCCGCTATAGGCCAGCGCCACGGCCGTTCCCACAACCTGAACACAAGTCCCACTTTTGCCCGGCATCATATGCTGCATCTTGCATTCCCCCCGCGCGATCCGGCGTGAATGCCCCCGTTTATTTCCTGCACTCTTCACGACCGTGTCACGACCGTGAAAACGGTTTCATATGCAGGATGTTACACTCGTTGCTTCGTCTCTGCCCATAGGGTCCGTGGCCCCCGATTCACTATGTGCGGCCTCATTGGCACCTGTTTGCACCCAAAGCGCAACCGTTCATTGCAGAGGCGAACCTATTTGCAAGCGCGCGATGCACAAAGCCCGGCGCAGAGGCCGGGCTTTGTTTCGCAATCATATCCGTTTCGACGTAACTAGTAGCGGTAATGATCCGGCTTGTAAGGACCCTCGACAGGTACACTGATGTAGTCAGCCTGATCCTTGGACAAGGTGGTCAACTTCACACCCAGTTTCGCCAGGTGAAGCGTTGCCACTTTCTCATCAAGATGCTTGGGCAAGACATAGACCTGCTTGTCGTAGGTCTTGTGGTTTTCCCAAAGCTCGATCTGCGCCAGCACCTGGTTGGTGAAGGATGCGCTCATGACGAAGCTCGGATGACCTGTTGCACAGCCAAGGTTCAACAAACGACCTTCGGCCAGCAGGATGATGCGGGTGCCGTTTGGAAACTCGATCTCATCAACCTGTGGCTTCACATTGTGCCAGGTGAAGTTGCGCAGAGCTGCGACCTGAATTTCACTGTCAAAGTGGCCGATATTACCGACAATCGCGCGGTCCCGCATGGCACGCATGTGATCGATGGTGATAATGTCTTTGTTGCCTGTGCAGGTAATGAAAATGTCTGCCAGAGGAGCCATTTCGTCCATCGTGGAGACTTCATAGCCTTCCATCGCGGCCTGAAGGGCACAGATCGGATCGATTTCGGTCACAATCACGCGCGCACCCTGGCCGCGCATACTTTCAGCAGACCCTTTGCCAACATCGCCAAAGCCGCAAATAACCACGATCTTGCCAGCGATCATGACATCGGTTGCCCGCTTCACGCCGTCGACCAGGCTTTCGCGACAGCCATAAAGATTGTCGAACTTGGATTTGGTGACACTGTCGTTCACGTTGATGGCAGGGACACGCAGGGTTTCGGCTTTTGCCATCTCGTAAAGGCGCAGCACACCGGTGGTGGTTTCTTCAGAGATGCCGACAACATCGTCGAGCATGTCATTGTACTTCTCGTGCATGATCTGGGTGAGGTCGCCGCCATCATCAAGGATGATGTTCGGGGTCCAGCCGTCTGGGCCTTTGATGGTTTCTTCGATGCACTGCCAGAACTCTTCGTCGGTTTCACCTTTCCAGGCGAATGTCGGAATGCCTGCAACTGCCATGGCGGCGGCGGCGTGGTCCTGGGTCGAGAAAATATTGCAAGACGACCAGCGCACGGTGGCGCCCAGCGCAATCAATGTTTCCATCAGCACGGCTGTTTGAATGGTCATGTGCAGACAGCCTGCGACCCGCGCGCCCTTCAAAGGCTGGCTTTTGCCAAACTCATCCCGCAGCGCCATGAGGCCAGGCATTTCAGTTTCGGCGATGGCAATTTCCTTGCGGCCCCAGTCCGCCAGTGAAATGTCCGCGACTTTATAGTCGTTGCTCATGATTGAGGGCTCCTGAATAAATCGATGACGCCGCTGGCAGGTAAAATCCGCGGCAACTAACCGCTTCTATAACAAGCGGCGGCTTTGGCATCAAGCCCCATATAAAGATTTCTTTATATCTTGATAAACAGCCCGTTACCGCTGCGGGTGCACCGGCTGGGGCCTATTCACCTTCGCCAAACTTATCGGTAATCAAGGCCTCCAATGCGCTCAGAGCTTCTGCTGCCTGAGCGCCTTCGGCTTCCACATCGATCGTGCAGCCGGGTGCTGCCGCCAGCATCATAAGTCCCATGATGGAGGTGCCCCCAACGGTCTGCCCCTCCCGGGTGACCTGGATTTGAGCGTCAAACATTTCTACACACTGGACAAATTTCGCTGAGGCTCTGGCATGCAAGCCTCGCGCGTTCTGGATGGTGAGGGTCTTTTTGATCACGTCGCGAAGGCCCGTACGCACCTCACTCACGAGCTCTCCCCTGCAAGTACTTTGCTGGCCACCGATATGTATTTCCGACCGGCGGTCTGCGCCTGTTCTACCGCATCGCTCAGGCTCGCCGTGTCGCGGACACTGGCCAGCTTGATGAGCATGGGCAGGTTTATCCCCGCAATCACTTCAATCTTCGCTTTATCCATGATCGATATTGCCAGGTTGGAGGGCGTGCCACCAAACATGTCGGTCAGCAAAATAACCCCGTCCTTCTGATCGACCGCATCCACCGCCTCGAGAATATCCTTGCGACGTTGCTCCATGTCGTCATCGGGCCCAATGCAGATTGACACTATCTGCGCCTGCGGCCCCACCACATGCTCCATCGCCGCCACAAATTCCTTAGCAAGCTGTCCGTGAGTGACGAGTACCAATCCAATCATTTTATCTGCATCGCTCCGTCTGGGCTGTTCCGGGGCTGACCCCATTTGGGAAAGGGCTCATTTTGGCCAAATCCCAACTCTTCAAGCCTTATATTCCTTATCGTGCCCGCATTTTTAGCAGAATGACAAGTCAGAATTCTCCTGTCTCCTTACCCGAGCCAACCATCCTCACCGGGAAATCCCTTCTCTGGTATGTGAGCCACAGCCAGTCTGACCTTTGCGGCGGTTGTGGCATCGAACGCATGTAAGCGCAAGACGGGAAGACGGTGGCCCAACAGCTCCTCATAAGTGGGCTCAGGAAGACGCGGCACCGCGTCGCGCTCCACCAGATCAACAATCAGGACCAATGGCGCAGTCTCAACCACCGGGAGGC
>CAZFHW010000021.1:0-12217 GCA_964518885.1 uncultured Parvibaculum sp.
ACAATGGCCGCAGGCAGGATCAGCCAGATGGAGCGCCAGTCCGCCGCCTTGCGCACGACGGGCAGCATTTGCAGGCCGCTCAGAATTTCAAGCAGCAGGATCATCGGCACGGCAGCGGCCGGGCCAACGGTGAGGGCGAGCAGGGGCACTCCGGCAAGCGCAAAGCCGAAGCCTGCAAAGGCCCTGAGCGCGCCAGCAAAAAAGATAGCGGCGGCGGCAAGGCCCATCTGTTCCCAAGGCAGAGCAGCGTCGGCAAAGAGTGTCATCAGGTCTGACAAGGGAGACCCCTTTGTTGGCAAGTAAAACGAAGGGCGCCACCGAAGCAGCGCCCCAAACAGTGTGCTTTGGTTTTACGCCGCTTTGGGAGCGGACTGGGCGCCGCGGATGAGCCTGCCGGGCAGTTCGCCGGTTGCCTCTCCATCGCGCAGGACCGTGATACCTTTCACGATGGTGGCTTTGTAGCCGGTTGCCTTCTGCAACAGGCGACGACCGTTGGCGGGCAGGTCGAACACCATTTCCGGCTGCAGCATGGCGAGCCTGTCATAGTCGATCACATTGATGTCGGCGCGCATGCCGGGCTTCAACACACCGCGATCAAACAGACCATATTGCTCGGCCGTGTCCTTGGTTTGAATGCGCACAATCTGTTCGATGGGGAATTTTGGTCCCCGCGTGCGATCCCGTGTCCAGTGAGTGAGCATGAAGGTCGGCGTGCCACCGTCGCAGATGGCACCCACATGGGCACCCCCATCCGCAAGGCTGAGGCCGGTTTGCGGATGCTTGAGGGTTTCCTCAATGGCTGAAAGATCGTTTGTGGAATAGCCGAAGAGCGGGAAATAGAGCAGGGCCTTGCCGCCACTTTCCATCATGGCGTCATAGGCGGCTTCCTGCGGCGTGACGCCTTTTCTTTCAGCAATGGCGGCGATGCTGTCCTCGGGCTTTGGCTCGTAATTGTCATCGTCCCCCATGGGATACATTTTGTGGAAGCTGGTGGTGACGAAGTTTCCGAAGTCCCCAAGGCCCTCAATGTTTTTGCCTGCGATGATTTTCGCTTTGACGGCCGGGTCTTTCAGTTTTTCCATGCGCTCGTCAAACGGCATGATGTTGTACTCGGCATATTCCGGGAAGCCGAGGAATGGGTGGGCGGAGGATTGCCACCCCATGAGAAGGCCCACCGGGCGACCGGAATGCTGGCCGCGAATGTTGGTGATGCCTTGTGCGCGCGCTTCATCCAGAAGCCCTAGCATTTTCTTGTAGAGGTCGGGGCTCTCGTCGATCTGTTGCAGGTTGAATGTCACCATGCGGCCCGTGCGCTTGGCGATGTCGAGCATCCAGGTGAACTCCTGATCCATATCGCGGTGAGTGGCGGCGATCTGAAAAACACCAGAGCCGTATTCCTTGAGCGCGTCTGCGATGCCATCCAGCTCGTCATTGGCGGCCAGGGTGCCGGGCACGGGGTCGCCGTCCAGCGTGTTGTGCAGATCAGTTCTGGAGGTGGAGAAACCAAGGGCGCCCGCCTGCATGCCTTCCAGGGTGAGGTCATGCATCTGCTTGATATCGTCCTGGGTTGCGGGTTCATTGTCGACGCCGCGCTGGCCCATGACGTACACACGGAGCGAGCAGTGAGGAACCTGCGCGCCGATGTCCATTGCGTAGGAGCGTTTGGAGATCGCGTCCATGAACTCGGGAAAACTTTCCCATTCCCACTTGATGCCTTCATGCATGGCAGCGCCGGGAATATCTTCAACGGCTTCCATGAGATCAATTAGCTGACTGCGTGCTTCTGGCTTTACCGGGGCAAAGCCAACGCCGCAATTTCCCATCACGGCGGTGGTGACGCCGTGCAAGGAGGAGGGGGTGAGGTACGGGTCCCAGGTTGCCTGGGCGTCATAATGGGTGTGGATGTCGACAAAGCCCGGTGTGACCAGCAGGCCCTTGGCGTCCATTTCCTCGGTGGCTGTGCCTTCAATTTTTCCAACGGCGGTGATGATGCCGTTGTCGATGGCGATGTCGCCTGTGAATGAGGGGGCGCCGGTGCCGTCGACAATTGTACCGCCGCGAATAATCATGTCGTGTGTGGTTTGCGTATTGCTCATTATTTCCTCCAGTTGGCGCCAAGGTTGACGCCATTTCAGTGGTTTTTTTCTTTCAAAAGGTCTTGTACGGAGCGCTCAATCCGCGCCAGATCATGGTCAAATATGAATTTGGTCAGATAGGTCAGGGTGGCCGGGTCTGCCCCCCAGCCGATCATCAATGTTTCGATCATTTTCCGGGTCAGGTGTTCGTGTGGAGACCAACCGCCACGCCCGACGACTTTCAGCACATCAATGGACCCTTGAAGGGCCGCCCAGAACATCACGGCGCGATCCCGTGCGTCCCCTGGGGCAAGCGCGTTTTGATTTTGCGCAGTGGTAAACAGCACCGCCAGCTCATCAAGACTGTCGCCGGTGACATCAAATACATGGGCGGCGTCGCGCTCGGGCAACATATAATCTGGTGTCGACAGGTAGCGGGTGACGAGACCCAGTTCCCTGGGGGCGGCCTTGCCATAAATCTCGTAGGCCATCGCGCTGGCAAAGATGGCTGCAAGGGTGACATCGCCCGGGGACAGGTTTTCTTCGTGGCCTGCCCATTTCGTGGCGCGGATCGCCGCATCGTTGGAGATCAGGCTGATGTGGGTGGCGATGAGACGTTGCAGTTCTGAAATCACCGCTTCCCGGGAGGGGAAATAGCGATAGACGGCTGCCACAGAACGCTTCATCCGATCTGCCAGACGATGCAGGGTCAAATGGTCGAGCCCGCCATCACACGCCAGCTCCAGCGCCACACCCAGGATTTCCCGCATTTTGCGGGATCGGTTGAGGGTAACAACGGCGGAATGCTCACCATTTTTAGAAAAAATGTAAACCATGTTCACTTTTTATGAGACCGCTCTCGAAAATGCAAGAAGTTTTGAAGGGGCGTCGCTTGTGCGGCTGGGCAGTTGCCCCTAAATCCTTCAAAATGGCTGCGCGATTGAGTGGATATGAACAGGAGGGTTTCTGGATGTTGGGATTACGCAAAAAGGCCGTGATGCCTGAGCCAGGCAATGCGTTGCCCGGGCGGGACTTCGCTATTCCGACTGCGGAAATGCACTTTGTTTTTGATCGTCCGCTGAAAGCGCCGCTGGCACCGGGCCAGGAATTGGCAATGTTTGGGCTTGGCTGCTTCTGGGGCGCAGAACGGAAATTCTGGGAGCTGCCCGAGGTTGATCTCACCGCTGTCGGATACGCTGCAGGCTTCACACCCAACCCGACCTATGAGGAAGTATGCAGTGGGGGCACGGGCCACAATGAAGTGGTGCTGGTGACCTTCGACCCCACCAAGATTTCCTACGAGGCACTGCTCAAGATTTTTTGGGAAGCACATGACCCAACCCAGGGTATGCGGCAGGGGGGCGATGTGGGTACGCAATACCGTTCAGGCGTCTATACATTTTCGGCAGCTCAACGTGCTGCCGCCGATGCGTCCAGAAAAATGTTTGAGGAAAAACTTACCGCCGCCGGGTTTGCCGCCATCACAACGGAAGTTCTCGACGCACCGGAATTTTTCTATGCAGAAGATTACCACCAGCAATATCTGGCCAAGGTGCCCGGCGGTTATTGCGGACTTGGGGGCACCGGTGTCACCTGCCCCATTGGAACGGGTGTTGGGGCAGCGTAACCCCACCATTGCAAGGTCGTCGCGTTATCCGATAACCCCAACACCACCGGTGGCGGCGATCACCTGACCTTGAATGAACTCGGCGTCAGGTGTCAGCAGATATTCGACAAGGGAGGCGTAGTCGCTGTCCTTGGACAGGCGACCTGACGGGTTGGTCTTGGCGGCTTTTTCAAACACACGTTGAGCGGCTTCTTCGCTGCCGACCATAGCGGCGACAGAGCTGGTCTCAACGAGCCCCGGGGCAACCGCATTAATGCGAATGCCTTTGGGAGCAAGCTCTGTGACCAGGTAGCGCAGGATGGTTTCCGCCAGAGCTTTGCCTGCGCCAAGGGCTCCATAGAAGGGGGAGGGTATGCGCGCACCCATGCTGGACACAAAAACGATACTGGTACCGCGATCCATGGTGGGCAGCAGTTTTTGCACGAGGTAAAGAAGCGAGAGACCGTTGGTTTCAACCGCCTGGGTGAATTTTGCGAGGTCTGCCTCGAGCAGGTTTGTCGGATAGATCATGGCAGCGGCGTGAACAATGCCGGTAAGCGTGGCGCCGTCCGCGGCAACGCTGTTGTGAATTGCCTGAGCGCCTTCGATTGTACCCACATCTGCTTTGATGAGATGGACTGTGGCTCCCAGCGCTTCAAGCGTGCTCTTGGCGTCGAGTGCTGCCGCATTATCACGGTGATAGACGAGAAAGACGTTTTCGCCTTCGTGGGAAAGACGTTTTGCAATGGCAAGGCCAATGCCTTTGGTGCCGCCGGTTACCAGTATCGCCATGAATTTTTTCCTCTTCCGTTAGCCAGGGCAAAAGCTTGGATCAAGACAAAAGCCCGCGACACAGTTTAGTGTCCCGGGCTTCTCTCTGTCTGTGATTTTTTCCCAGGACGCGCTAATTCAGCACTTCATCCCGTGCTGCACGTCTCTCTGCGGCTTGCTCAGACATAGCTTCGCGCATGGCCTTTTGCAGTTTTTCAAAGGCGCGCACCTCGATCTGGCGGACACGTTCCCGGCTGATGCTATACACCTTGCTCAGTTGCTCCAGGGTGGACGGGGCGTCCTTCAGGCGCCGTTCGGTCAGGATGTGCATCTCACGTTCGTTCAATGTCTGCATGGCAGTGTTCAGCATGTCGCGACGCAGGGTGAGCTCTTCGCGGTCACCCAGTTCGACTTCCTGATCGGTGCTCTCATCCACCAACCAGTCCTGCCACTCGCCGCCGTCGGCTTCCGCATTGCGGATAGGGGCATTGAGCGAATTGTCCGGGCCCGACATGCGCCGGTTCATGTCGGTCACTTCCTTTTCCGTGACCCCAAGACGGGTTGCAATTGTCGTCAGGTTTTCAGGCTTCAGATCACCCTCTTCAAAGGCCTGAAGTTGGCCCTTGATTTTGCGCAGGTTGAAAAACAGCTTTTTCTGCGCGGCGGTTGTTCCCATTTTTACGAGGGACCAGGAGCGCAGGATGTATTCCTGAATGGCGGCTCTGATCCACCACATGGCATAGGTCGCGAGACGAAACCCTTTTTCCGGTTCAAAGCGCTTTACGGCTTGCATCAGGCCGACATTGCCTTCCGAAATCACTTCGCCGGTGGGCAGCCCATAACCGCGATAGCCCATGGCGATCTTGGCCACCAGACGTAGATGGCTTGTCACCATTTTTTCAGCGGCCTCAGGGTCCTCATGTTCTTTCCAGCGTTTGGCCAGCATGTATTCTTCTTGCGGCTCAAGCATTGGAAACTTGCGGATTTCCTGAAGATAGCGTGATAGCGACTGTTCTGGTGTGACAGCCGGCATTCTGGCGCCTGTTGTTGCCGACTTTGCTGCCGACTTTGTGGTCGATTTAGACGTCTTTTTTGCTGTCTTTTTTGCCATCGGGACCCCCTTACGTGCTGTGGTTACAGCATCTTATGCCTCCCCATATAGGGGGGCATTGAGGCTGAAAAAAGGACTTCACGAGGATTTTATAGTTCTTCTAATGTTTTGAGAAGATCTGCCATGTCCGGCGGTAACGGGCTCTCAAAGCGCATTTTTTCCCCGGTTGCCGGGTGTTCGAAGCCTAAAAGGTGTGCATGGAGAGCCTGGCGGCCCAGATCGTCGAGTGCTGCGCGAGCTTTAGGGGAGAGTTTTGAGGCGCGGGTTCGCTGTCCGGTTCCGTAAACCGGGTCCCCCAGGACGGGATGGCGGATATGGGTCATGTGTACCCGGATTTGGTGGGTCCGGCCTGTTTCCAGATAGCAAGTCACCCGGGTCACCAGGATTTCCGGGGCGCCAAATCCGGCGACTGTTTTGTAGTGGGTGACGGCTTCGCGCGCTCCTTGAGCCTCTGCAGTGCGGGTGACGAGCATTTTTTGACGGTTGTGGCGACTGCGGGCAACCGGCGCGTTGACAGTACCCTTGGTCGGATGCGGTTTTCCCCAGACGAAGGCGGTATATTCGCGCTCCAACCGTCCGTCTTTGCCGTGTTTGGCAAACTGATCCTGCAGTCCTTTGAGGGTGGGCTCGGTTTTGGCAACGACCATTACGCCGCTGGTCTCTTTGTCCAGGCGGTGAACAATGCCGGGGCGCATTTCCCCTCCAATGCCGGTGAAGTCGGGACCGCAATGGGCAAGCAGCGCATTGACCAGCGTCCCGTTGGGGGTGCCGGGGGCCGGGTGGACCACCATGCCGGTCGGCTTGTTGAGCACGAGAAGATGTGCGTCTTCATAGATGATATCCAGCGGAATGTCTTCGGGCTGAGGCGTTGCGGGTTGTGGGACGGGCAGTGTGACCCAATACATCTCCCCCGGTTTGACCCGGTAGGCCGGCTCGCCTATCTTCCGCTCCGCGATGGATGTCCCCGTGGAGACGCGGTCATCGTCAAGCAGAGTGCGAATTCGCGAGCGACTTGGTGGCTCGGGAAGGTGCTCAAGTGCTTTGGTCAGGTAGCGGTCAAGCCGAAGGCCTGCATCCGCTTCTGTTGTTACTAATGCGTGGCAAGTTTCGCCCGCTTCACTGTCATCTTTGGGGATTGAAAAAGTCATGCCGGATAATAGCGAAACTTCGGACAGCATGGAAACGCCTCTTCCCTCGCAGATGGATGCGATGAAGGAGCGGCCTGTTCTGCTTGCCTCCGTCATCGTCATGGGTGTGTTGCTGCTGATCGGCTTCATTGTCATCTTTGGTACCATTGTTTACCGGGTGGTGAGTTCCCCAGATCCGGTTGAGGCCTCCGTGCGAGGCCAGTTTGGGTCGGTTGATGTGTCGGTCGCGAACGGAACATCTCTTTTAGGGACGACGTTTATTGAGGACCGGCTGTCGATCGTGACGAGTAGCGAGGGCATCGCCGAAGTTATCATTATCGATACGAAGCGGGGCATAGAGTTGGGCCGGGTTCGGCTGGTTCCCCAATCTGTCGATGCTAATGAAGCCGCTGTGCCAGCAGATAGCGCTGAGCGCCCTGGCAACTAGACCTCCCCCTCTCACCACACGATAAAAGCAGGCTCTTTAAGGTGTCATTTGTTGACGCCTGCTTTGCCGTGGGAGCGCGCACGAAAAAGGCCGCTTACACGGGGGGAGGAGGTGTGCAAGCGGCCTATCAAGCCTTATAGCCGAGGGAGGAGGTGCGGCCGGGCTTTTCGAGGGACATATTCTCTCCAAAGTGACAGATTGTCAATCCAAAAATGGTGCGATGCAAAATAAATTACAAACAATTTGGTAAGTAAAAAATATCAATAACATATTGAAAATAAACAGTAAAATATGTTGTAAGGGGTTTGATGGCACTTGGAGGCGAAGTTCTGCGCTAGTTTGCCGCAGTGCACTTTCTGAAATTGGAGCGTTTTTCGGAGGGTGTTCGGTGATTTTTGGCGCTTTTCTTTTCGATTCTTCTGCCGAAGATAATTGGGGAAGCATTGCTGTTGGCGTGCAGGCGCTTTAGGATTCGCGAAAAGGCCAGATGGGGAGGAAATCTGTATGGCAGTTGCCGTCGAGAATCCGGTTGGGGTGCGCCCGCGACCGGGGGGACCAATACAGCTAAAGCGACTTTCACTCGATGACCCCTGGCGCTGGATTGCTGCCGGATGGCGGGACATGTGGGCCATGCCCGTAATCAGTTTGACGTATGGGTTGCTTTTTTCCGCCATTTCGCTGGGTCTCAGTACAGCGCTGTTCGTGGCTGAATGGAGTTCACTGGTCTTGGCGTTGGGCGCTGGTTTTATGCTGGTGGGACCGATGTTGGCGGTGGGGCTTTATGAGGCCAGCCGGCGGTTGGAGGCAGGCGAAAAAGTACGCCTGGGGCGGGTTCTTTTTGTGAAAACGGCTTCGCCCGCGCAATTGGCGTTCCTCGGCATACTCCTCATGCTGGTGATGCTTTTCTGGATGCGGATAGCCAGCCTGTTGTTTGCCCTCTTTTTTGGTCTTAACGGCTTTCCACCGCTGGCTGATTTTCTCCCAACGATAATTTTTACAGCACACGGTCTGGGATTCGCGGTTGTGGGGACAGCCGTCGGGGCGCTGCTTGCCTTTGGGGTGTTTGCTATTTCTGCGTTGTCTGTGCCGATGCTTATGACCCGCGAAATGGATGCGGTTAGCGCGATGCTGGCCAGCTTGAAGGTGGTTCGTGAGAATATCGGCCCGATGGTGTTGTGGGCGTGGATCATCGCACTGGTGATGGCCGCAGGTATGGCGACCTTTTTTGTCGGGATGATTGTCGCGTTTCCGCTCATTGGTCATGCGACCTGGCATGCCTACCGGGGCACTATTGAGTCTTAGCTGTCTGAGGGCGTGTCTTCGTCAAAAAGGATGCGTTCCGCGGCGCCCTCCATGTCGTCATACTGGCCGGATCTGAGGGCCCAGAGGAACGCCCCCAGCCCCAACAGACCGAGCCCAAGTGCAATGGGTATCAGGAAGATCAGCGCGTCCATTTTTTCAGGTCGCCTTTCATTCCTAATCTCAGCGCATTCAGGGTGACGGTCAAGGACGAGGCTGACATGGCGATGGCGGCGATAAGCGGTGTGACATAGCCTGCCATCGCGAGAGGTACCGCAATCAGGTTGTAGCCCAGCGCCATGCCGAAATTTTGCAGAATGAGCCTGCGTGATTGTTTCGCGATCTGGATCGCCTGCGTGACGGCGTCCAGACCCTTGCTCTGGAAAACAAAGTCGGCGGCGGTCTGGGAAATATCAGCGGCACTGGCGGGTGACATGGACACGTGGGCGGCCTTGAGAGCAGGCGCATCGTTCAGACCATCTCCGACCATCAAAACCATGTGGCCCTCGTTTTGCGTTTTCTCAATCAGGGAGATTTTTTCGACCGGGGTTTTCTCCGCCTCCCAATGGTCAACATGAAGTTTTACAGCGACGGATCGCGTGGCCTCAGCTGTGTCACCGGACAGGATGGTGATACTGTGGTCTTGGGCGAGCTGTGTAAGGGTTGTGGCCGCGTCGGGGCGCAACTGGTCTGAGAAGCTGAAAAGCAATGGCGCCTGATCGCCAACCCGTAACCAAAGTTCGGGGCCGGGGGAGGCCGCTGTTTCTTCTGTTCCCACCCAGCGGCGACTGCCGAGGCGAACGGAATTTCCCAGATAGATTGCTTCCAGGCCGTACCCGGGTGTTTCTGACACACTCTCCACGTTCGCTATATCCGGCAGATTCTTAGCGTTTGCTGTGCTGACCACCGCGCGTGCCAAAGGGTGGCGGCTTTCACGGGCAAGGGCGGCAGCGAGGGCGAGCCGATCATCTGCAATGTCTTCGCCATTGATCAACTCCGGCTTGCCAAGGGTGAGGGTGCCGGTTTTGTCGAAAACAATCGCGTCAATATCGGCCAGACGCTCCAAGGCATCAGGTGTTTTGACGAGAATGCCGAGCTTTAACAGGCGTCCGCTTGCAACGACCTGAACAACCGGGACGGCAAGCCCGAGAGCACAAGGACAGGTGATGATGAGCACTGCAATGGCATTCATAACGCTGGGCTGCCAGCCAGCCCCCAGAAGCAGCCAGAGCAGCACTGTGCCAGCCGCTAGAATATGAACCGCTGGGGCATAAATGCGCGCAATCCTGTCCGCGAGGCGGACATACCCCGCGCGGCCCTGTTCTGCGGCTTCCATCAGCCGGACAATTTCCGACAGGAGCGAGGCATCGTCTTTGGCGGTGACGCGAATGCGAAGAGGGCCGGAGAGGTTGAGCATGCCTGCAAATACTTGAGTGTCAGGGCCCGCGGTGAGGGGCAGACTTTCCCCGGTCACGAGGCTGGTGTCGATGTCGCTTGTGCCATTGATGATAACACCGTCAGCGGGCAGGCGCTGTCCGGCTGCCACGGCGATGATCATGCCAGGTTCAAGAGCTGAGACATGTACTGAGCGCGTGCTGCCATCCGCTTCGACCAAAGTGGCCGCGACGGCCCGCAATGCCAGCAGGTTTTGAGCAACCGCGCAGGCTTTGGCGCGGGTCTGTACATCCAGATACCGCCCAATAAGGAGGAAGAAGAGAAGGCTTATGCTTGCATCAAAATAAACATGGTCCGCATTCTGGATGGTTTGCACAAGGCTCATGGCGCAGGCAAGCAGAACGGCGAGTGAGATGGGGACATCCATGTTCATGGAGGTGGCGCGAAGGGCCTTCCGGGCTGAACGGAAGAAGGGTTGACCCGCGTAAGCAACGGCAGGCAGGGCGATAAGGGCAGAAAGCCAGTGGAAAAAGCTACGGGTCTCCGGTTCCATGTCGCCCGCAAACCCGGACCAGACAGATACGGAGAGGAGCATGACGTTTGCTGCTGCAAAGCCCGCAACGCCCATGGCACGCAAAAGCCGCGTGCTTTCTGTCGCATCAATTGCCGCCACCATTTTGGAGTCAAACGGAATGGCGGTGAAACCAGTCTGATCCAGTTTGGCGATGATGGTGGCGCCGGTGGTGCTGTTCCCCTTCCAAGACACCGCAACCCGTTTTGTGGACAGGTTGCAGCGGGCGCGGATCACGTCTGGAATGCTGCTCAATGCCCGCTCAATTTTTTGCATACAGCCAGCGCAATGCATGCCTTCGACGACCAGATCGAGATGTGCCTCGCCCGCTTCGTCACGGACAAAGAGGTCTGCATCAAGCGTGTCAAAAGCAGAAGACAGGGTCATGGGGCACGCCCGTCGGTGAGGGGTTGCTCAGGCCCGCGAGGCACAAAAAGACGCTCTTCATATACAAAGGATCGACCGTCGGGTGTGGTTGCTTTGAACCAGGCTAGCCAGTTCCCTGCTTTGGCGAGGCGTATTGTGCCCGTATAGAGGCCCTCTCCCTGGGGCGCCAGAGTTGTGCTGGCGTCTATTCCCTGCATTGTTGGGCGCCGGAGGGACAGGGGGATGGGGGCCAAAGCGACAGCCCTATTGTCTTTATCCGTCACCGTCACAGTGACGTCGAGCAGGATTTCGGTTGGTCCGTAGGTCGCGCTGGTGTTGATTTCGACCTGCCAGCCAAGTGCTGCCTGAGTGGCTTCGGCCTCCAGAACATGATTGTAGGCGCGGCCTTTGCTGTAGGCATTTTCAGTCTCCACACCGTCAAACGTTGATAGGGCATAAAAAACCATGATGCCGTTGGCGATGAAGATAGAAGCGAAAAAGGCGCCAATGCGGATCGCGAAACCACGCCCGGTCAACTTCTTGGATTGGGAGTTGGAGGGTATGGTGGCCGCGCTTTGGGAAAAGCTCTCTTGATGGCTCATGTCTATCTGGGCTCCTTCACCGGCCGGGTCCCCGGAAGCTTGTGTCATTTATCGCAAATTCACCAGTGCTGATGTTTGTAACAGTGAAACGGATATCGGCGTCGCCGCTCTCAAGATTGTCGATTGCCGCCCGTGGCAGAATGACGAATGTCTTGATGTTCTGCAGGCTGTCAGGGGCAACGGTAACAATCAAGTCTCCGGTCTGGTCCAAACCCCGTTGTGTTAGGAGTGCGTCGTCGAGCCCGTCTATATGTACCGAGAATTCCTGCTCCATATGGAGTTTGTTGATGATCTTGACCATGTAACCATTGCGGATGCTGCCGTCTGACAGTTGAACAAATAGCGGGTTTCTGTCACGCAACACGTTCAGGTCAATGGCGCTACGGGTTGTCAGCGAGAACGCCATTATACCGCTTACGAGAACCAGAAGGGCGATGTAAATGATCGTGCGGGGGCGGAGAATGTTTATCTTCTCTTCTTCCCCCGCCAAGCGGCGCTCCATGTTTGCGGGCGTGTCATAGCCGATGAGCGCGCGAGGGCGTCCAACCTTCTCCATGATCTGGTCGCACGCATCAATGCATAATGCGCAGTGAATGCACTCCATCTGCATGCCGTCGCGTATGTCGATCCCCATGGGGCAGACGGCGACGCACTGTCCGCAATCGATGCAGTCGCCACGCCCATCCCAGGTGGTTCCCTTTTTGTGGGAACCACGAGGATCGCCTCGATCATATTTGTAGGTCACGAGCAACGAGTCATCGTCAAACATCGCGCCTTGAATGCGCGGCCACGGGCACATGTAGGTGCAGACCTGTTCGCGCGCGAGCCCACCAAATACATAGGTTG
>CAZFHW010000021.1:12317-29219 GCA_964518885.1 uncultured Parvibaculum sp.
GGGCACATGTAGGTGCAGACCTGTTCGCGCGCGAGCCCACCAAATACATAGGTTGTGGTGGCAAACAGGCCGATAAAGAGATAGGCGACGGCGGGGGCTGAAAAGGTAACAAGATCCGCTGCCAGGCGTGGTGCATCGTCAAAGTAGAAAACCCAGGCGCCGCCAGTGGCGATGGCGACGAGAAGCCAGCTCACATGTTTTGCGAGTTTGCGGAAAAATTTTCCAAAGGACCATGGTTTGGCATCCAGTCGAATGCGCGCCGCGCGGTCTCCCTCGAAAAGGCGTTCGATGTAGATGAACAGATCAGTCCAGACGGTTTGCGGGCAGGTATAACCACACCAGACACGTCCAGCGACGGAGGTGACAAGAAAGAGCGCGATGGATGCCAGGATGAGCAGACCCGTGAGGTAGTAGATTTCCTGAGGCCAGATTTCGATCCAGAAGAAATAGAAGCGGCGATGAGGAAAATCCAGAAGGATCGCCTGATCTGGAGCAAGGGGACCGCGGTCCCATCTGATCCACGGGGTGACATAGTAGATTGTCAGGCTCACCGCCATCACAATCCATTTGATGAGCCGGTACCGTCCTTGGACAAGCTTTGGGTATATTTTTATCCGGCTGGCGTAGAGGGCACGATTTTTTTCCGCATTGACGGCTGTCGGCGTTTCACCCTCTGCTCCGTGAGGATTTACAAGCCGCTCTGCCTCGTTGATCAGCGAGGACAGACCCTGTGCGGTGTTGGCGGCGTCGCTCGTCATGTCTGCCTCATGGTTTCCGCGGTTGCGTGCGGTACTCTCTTGGCCGTCGTCCTCTCCTCCCGCAGAAGCGACGTGGAAAACACAAATCCTCTAGGGGATGTCTGCCCCCTAGTTAGGAGATGAACGATCTTTTTTCGCCGTGACGAAGGGTCCCTGCGGCAATCTGCCCGTGAGGTTTATGTCAGCCGACCTTGTCGGCACGCCCTCTTGCTCTCCAAGTGGCGAGCCAGATTACTATTCGCCACCGCCCAATGAGTGAACGTAAAGCGCCAATTGCTTTACCGTCACGGGATCGAGGCGCCCGCTCCATGCAGGCATCTGGCCAGCGCGCGCGTTTGCAATGGTTTCATAAACGGCAGCGCGGCTGCCCCCGTAGAGCCAGAGCGTATCGGTGAGGTTTGGCGCACCCAGTTCCTGGTCGCCGGTGCCGTCGTCCATGTGACAGCTTGTGCACTGAGCTGCAAACAGATCAGCTCCACGCGCGCCGGCTTCTGTCATTTCCTGCTGGCCGGAAATTGCGAGTACGAAATCAGTTATGTCGCTCACCTGGGTGGGCTCGAGGATTTCATCTGCCAGGAAACGAGGCATCTCATTGAAGCGGCTATCGTCGTCCGCTTCCCACCGGATTCCGTGCTGAATTGTAAGATGGATGTCTTCGATCTTGCCGCCCCAGATCCAGTCATCATCATTCAGGTTCGGAAAGCCAGTAGAACCCTGGGCGCCTGAACCATGGCACGGCGCACAATTGTCACCAAAAGCGGCCCGTCCGCCGGCGAGTGCCACTTCCATCAATTCAGGGTCTTGCTGAATGAGGGAAAGTTCCTGTTCGTTGATCCGATCCAGATACTGCTGGCGTCCGGCCGTGACCTCGGCAATCTCATTGTCGACAACTTGTCGTTGTTGATAGCCGATGACGCCGGTTGTGTAGGTCCATGCCCCGTTCATGAAGATCGGCCATGCAGGCATGACGATCCAGTAGGCAACGGACCAGACGATGCAAGCATAGAATGTGTAGACCCACCATTTGGGCAAGGGGGTGTCGAGTTCTCGAATGCCATCCCAAACGTGCCCCGTGGTCTCGGTCCCGGTCACATCGTCTCTGTGCGGTGTGGAGCTCATGGCTGTGGATCTCCCTCTTCGAGCGGCAATTGAGCCGCCTCTTCGAACTTCTTCTTATTGCCCGGCCAGAAAGCATAGACCATGGCAGCCGCAAACATGATGATCAGAAAGATCAGACCCCAGGTGTTGGAGAAGGTTGATAATTGTTCGTATGTCATGGTCTTCTCCTACTGGACTAGTGTGGAGCGTTCGACAGCGGAAAAATCCACCAGCGTGCCCAGCATCTGAAGATATGCGATCATTGCGTCCAGCTCCGTAACGGTTGAAGGGTCGCCATCGAAATTGGAGACGATGGCCCCCGGATAGCGATCCATCAAAGGGTCGTAATCCTCGTCCGGGCTCTGTTGTACGAAAACATCGGAAAGAGCTTCTGCAATCATTTCCTCTGAGTAAGGCGTGCCCAGGAAGGCCAGCGTCCTCAGAGAATTTTCGATGTCATGTTGGGCTAGCGGCGTTTGAGCGAGGAAGGGGTATCCCGGCATAACCGATTCCGGCACGACAGCACGAGGGTCTGCCATGTGGACCCGATGCCAGTCGTCGGAGTATTTGCCGCCAACGCGCGCCAGGTCGGGGCCTGTCCGCTTTGATCCCCATTGGAAGGGATGGTCATATTTGCTTTCGGCAGCCAATGAGTAGTGCCCATAACGCTCGACCTCGGCACGCAGAGCTCGGATCATCTGACTGTGACAGGCATAACAGCCTTCTCGGACATAGATGTCTCTGCCTGCAAGTTCCAGCGGTGAATAAGGTCGGACACCGTCCACATCTTCGATGGTTGTCTTGATGAGGAAGGTTGGCACAATTTCGACGAGGCCGCCGATCGACACCACAACCAGTGTCAGAACCAGAAGCAGAATCGAGTTTTTCTCAATCGTGGCGTGGGTGAATTTTGACATGATCTATTCCCCTTATTTCGCGCCGACAGCGAGGATCTGACCGTCACCCGCCGGAGCCGGTGATAGTTCCTCGCCTTCGCGAACGCGACCTTGAATGGTCATGTAAACATTGTAAGCCATGATGAGAGCGCCAACGAGGAACATGCCCCCGCCCAAAGCACGGATCACGTAGAATGGATGCATGGCTTCCACTGATTCAACGAAGGAATATTCGAGGAACCCAAGGCTGTCATAAGCCCGCCACATCAGGCCTTGCAGAATGCCGGATACCCACATGGCTGTGATGTAAAGCACGATGCCGAGCGTGGCGATCCAGAAGTGCCAGTTGACCAGGGTCAGTGAGTAAAGCTGTTTGCGGTTCCACAGCCACGGCACCAGGCAATAGATTGAGCCAAAGGTCACGAAGCCAACCCAGCCAAGAGCACTGGAGTGCACATGACCAATTGTCCAGTCCGTGTAGTGGCTAAGAGAGTTGACGGCCTTGATGGACATGACCGGCCCTTCAAATGTTGACATCCCGTAAAACGCGATGGAAACCACGAGCATTCTGATCACGGGGTCCGTGCGCAGCTTGTCCCAGGCGCCAGAGAGCGTCATCAAGCCGTTGATCATGCCACCCCAGGAGGGCATCCAGAGCATGATTGAAAAGGTCATACCGAGAGTCTGCGCCCAGTCTGGCAACGCGGTGTAGTGCAGATGGTGGGGGCCGGCCCAGATGTAGAGGAAAATGATCGACCAGAAATGAACGATGGAGAGGCGGTAGGAATAGATCGGCCGCTCTGCCCGTTTGGGGATGAAGTAATACATCATGCCCAGAAAGCCGGCTGTCAGGAAAAACCCAACCGCGTTGTGGCCATACCACCATTGTATGAGAGCATCCTGGACGCCAGCCCAGACGATGTAGGACTTGGTCGACGTGAGGGCAACCGGTATCGCCGCATTGTTGATGAGATGAAGCATGGCGATGGTGACGATGAAGGCCAGATAGAACCAGTTCGCCACGTAGATGTGTGGTTCTTTCCGCCGTGCCAGTGTTGCTACGAAAATCACCAGATAAGTGACCCAGACAATGGTGAGCCAGATATCAACATACCATTCGGGTTCTGCGTATTCCTTGCTTTGGGTGACCCCCAGCAGGTAGCCCGTCGCCGCGAGTACGATGAAAAGCTGGTATCCCCAAACGAGAAACCAGGGGGCAATATCACCCGCCAGGCGCGTCTTACACGTCCGTTGAACCACGTACAGGGAGGTGGCGATGAGGGCATTGCCGCCGAAAGCGAAGACCACTCCAGAAGTGTGCAGGGGCCGCAGGCGACCAAAGTTGAGCCATGGCAGGTCGAAATTGAGCCACGGGAAAGCAAGCTCCAACGCTATGTAGAGCCCTGCCGAAAATCCAACAATGCCCCAAAAAACTGCTGCAATGGTGGCCACGCGAATAGGACCGTCATGATAAATGACGCCGTCCTGTGTGGCTGGCTCCGGTCCACGCTCAAGCGTGTCGAAGTGGCGTTTGCCAATGGCAAATATGCCGATGACAAAAAACAGGATGAAGAGGGTGGCGTGGAACGCCATCACACTATCGACTGTTTTAGCCGCGATAAAGATTGAGATTAGGGCGCCGACCACAAAAGCACCGCCAACGCCATAAGACGCGGCGTTCAACGTGCCTGGGGCCGCTTCACGGGAAGCCGCCATCCTTAAAACTCCTAAGCTTGTTGCCTCAACTGTGTCTTTAGATTTTCAGAGGGCCCTTGTATTTGTCGCAAATCAATTCGCGGGCCCTTTTAATCAAAAATAACAGCGAATATCCCCTCAGAATCAGAGGCCCTAAACATGGCGCAGAGGGCTTTACGGTGGCAAGGGAACAGAGCCATATTTTCCGCTATTTTCTGTGAAAAATTGACGCGCGACAGGTTGTCCAGTGCTGCTTTGTTGCAAGCTGGTCGCAGCTACGCCCGGGGGCAAATGTAGGGGTGGGGTTTTGGGTGCTCGGAAGTTGCGAAAACGGTGATTGGGATGTCGACGCGCGCCGGGGCATCGCGATCTTTTTTAGTGAGTGGGTTGGCCCTGTTTCAGAGCTTCGATCCGCTCTTCAAGAGAGCGTGTGACATCAATGGCCGGGTCGCCCTCCAAATCGTTGACCGGTTTGTCGATGCTGAGGCCCTCTGCAACCTCTGGCGCAACTGGTTCGTTTGCCAGCCCTGATCCGGCTGTTTCCAGTGCGACACCCGTTTCTGATGTGTCATTGGGTGTAGGGGCGTCACCGGGGATGGGTTCTGGGGTCGGAGCGATCGCCACACCGGCGGTCTCAGCCAAGGTCTGAATGGCGGTCTCGAGGGTATTGATATGGTTTTTGGCGCTGGTTAGGTCTTCCTGCCTGGCTTGCAGGGCGGCTTGCACCACCTCCTGGTCGCTTTGCGCGGTCGTCAATTCTACGCGCAGGCCTTCTGCTGTCTTGTGGAGGGCTGTCTCAGCCTGGGAGCGTTGCGCATCCCTGGAAGCAATTTTGGAACGCAATTCGGCGACTTCCTGATCGCTGGCGCTGTTTCCCGCGCGTTCCTTGTGGGTTTCCGTTTGGTCTTCCCCGACGATCCGCCGGGTTGTGACAATGACGGCGCGGCGCCAGAGAAAGCTCGCGCAAACCGTGCCCAACAGGCAGGCTGTCAAAAACCCCAAAAGGGCGAACATCAGATTTTCGGACATGAGGGCCTGTTTTCTCCAGGGCGGGGGTGCGAAGAGTTTGTCTCTTCCTCGTCAGGAACCGGGGCACCGCTTACTTAGCGCCTCGGAATGCTTTTGCCAAGGTTACCCCGACGGCAGGAGACCCCTGAAAGATGGTCTCTGAGTGATTTCCTAGAACGGTATCCAGTCACGCTCTCGTGTGTAATTCAGATAACCGACATTGGCGCCAAGCCGCAGTCCAACGCCCGCACGCATGGGGGCAAGGATGATATCGCCACGCTGCTGATAATTGACGCCGATACCACCGATAAAGAAGGCACTACCGGATAGCCCGGGAAAGCGCTGATAAATCGCATCTGTGTCGGGCAGGTTGTAAATGAGGGTAAAGACTTTGGCTGCGTCACCCCCGAAATCCCATCCGGCAGAGGGGCCTTGCCAGAAGACCTGGGCGGTCTGGCCGGTTTTCATGGTCAGTGTGCCGTTGCCATAGCGGGCGCCAATGATGATGGCGCCACTGCCTTCCTCGCCCTGAATGTAGGCGTTGGGTTCTCCACTACGGGCGAAGACTTCGTGCACCGCTTCTGCCATTGTTTCGGCTGTGACACCGAAGAATTCAGAGGCTGCGTTGATGACCTCATCTTCCGAAAAGGTTGGCTCTGTCTCTTGTTGTGGGGCTTCTTGACGTGTGCCGTCCTCGGCGTGCGCCATGCCAGAGGACAGGGTGAGGCCAATACCAAGCCCGGTGAGCACCCAGACTGTCGACAGAATCATTGCCATTTGGGGGAAAAAGCGTGCAGCCATTTTCTGTTTCTCCGTTCGAGCCGTGTTGCCGACCTAATCGATCTGGCAAGAAAATATCGGCGTAATTTGACAATTGAAGGACAAGAGCCGAACTCCGTTGTGTTTTGCGCCCTCGTTCTCATACAACTAATTGGCAGTCTCACAAAGGGCATGGCACCATAGGAGTGTGGCGGAAAATCGGCAGAACTGAGTCCGATCCAAGGAGTGAAAACCGATGAGTGACCAGGAGGCAGGTAGCCCCCCGCGAAAGCGGTGGCGGTGGTTCCTCGTTGGCTTCGTCATTTTGCTTGTGGGGACGGTTGTTCTGGGGTCTGCCTATTTATGGGCCCAGCGCCGTGACTTGGTGTCAATGCAGGTCCATCACGCACTGGAGGCGGCGGGCGTGCGGGTCTTTGACGTCGAAGTGACGCGTGTCGGGATATCCGGTGTTCAGATCGGGTCAATACGGATCGGTGAGGTGGGGCGAGCGGATCTTGTTATTGAAGATTTGACGTTGGCTTTCGGTCTTTCTGGACTGCTTGCGGGTCATATTGACGAAATTGAGATTGGATCGTTGTTGCTCAACGCGGGGCTTGGGCCAGATGGACTTGCATTTGGTCACCTGGACCCCTTGCTCGTGCAAGGACAGAGCGTCGGAACGGGAGCTTTTTCGGTCGGTGGCGTTTCCATCGATGACCTGCAGATAAACGTCTCCTTTCCTCAAGGTGTTGTCGAGGTGAGCGGTGGTATTGGCCTATCTCAAGGTGAGGAGGGTCTGCGCGTTCAACCATCCGATGGTTGCCTGCATTTTGCCGTGCGCTCCCTGCAACTGGGGGTGGGGGTGCTTGACGATGTATCCGGAGGGATGTGTCTGGCTGACCCGGATGCAGGTGTTTCATGGCCGATGAACACAGCTCTCACTCTGACTATCAGTGACTTGCCCCTGGTGCTCCGGGGAGACGATCGAAATGTGTTGCTAGAGGCCACTCTCAGGGGACTTTCAGTTGATCTGGGCGGCGCCAGTCAGAGGGCGCGCGTTGTTGGAAGTCGGCTGGTGGTGCCGGGATTTGATCTTGCTCTGTCTGACGTCGATTTTGAGGTCGCCCTGGAAGATCTAGGCGCCCTGTCGGGGCAGTGGAGCCTCACACGGGCCAATTTGGAAGATTTAACACAGGCAACAAGGTTTGCCCCGGTACGCCTTTTGGGTGACGGGAGGCTCTCCCTTGAGCGGGTTACTTTTGACCTTATGGTCACCGAACCGCAAAGCTTCGTCCCTCTTCTTTCGATTGAGGGTGTGCATGCGATGGGAAGCGGACGTGGCAACGCTGTTGTGGGTGTTGGTCCCCTTGTCTTTCAACCCGATGGACTGCAACCACAAAATCTAGTGCCCTTTCTCAAAGGTCTGATGACAAATGTGGCGGGCGGGTTGAGTGGGGAAGGAAACTTCCGATGGATACAGGGGCAATTGACGAGCGATGGTGTTCTTGATCTGGACGACATTGCTCTTACGACAGAGACCGCGCGGATTGAGGGGGTGCGCGGAGAGCTTTCTTTCGATCATCTTTTGCCGCCGGTAACGGCTCCCGGACAATCACTCTCCGTTGGATTGGTTGATGCGGGGTTCCACTTGACGGATGGAAATATCGCCTTTGCCATAAGACAGAGTGGGGCGGTACAGGTTGAGAAGGCGCAATGGCAGTTCGCAGAGGGTATCATTTCTCTATCATCGGGACTGATTGAGCCGGGGGCGTCTGAGCAGGAGCTGGTGCTTGATGTCGAAGGTGTTGATCTGGCATCACTCATTGCGCTTCTCAATCTGGACGGGTTGAGTGGCAGTGGCACTGTCACCGGGCGCTTCCCGATTGTTATTCGCGACGGCGATCCCTTTGTTGTTGGCGCGCGGCTGACTGCCGATGGGGGCGGGCAACTTTCGTACAAGGGCGCGGGCACCGCTGCGCTTGGGGGCGGCCAGAGCGCTCTGTTGTTCGAGGCGCTTGAGGACTTTCGCTATACTTCTTTAACGTTGTCACTTGATGGCAATGCGCAGGGAAGACTGACCCTAAAACTCAGCCTGGAGGGCGCTAATCCTGAGCTTTATGGCGGCTATCCGTTTGTGATCAACGTCAACACGGAAGCCTCATTTGCGGAGTTGCTGCGTTCTGCTACGCTCTCTACGAGAGCGCTGGACTTAATCCGTGAACATGGTGCGGTCGAGCAGCCAGATGAGACGGAGACGCTGGAAAATGAATAGCTGGTCAATTGAGGATCGTTGGAGAGAATATCTGCCGATGTTCTTTCGCCGCAGGCGCGCTGTTGCTGCCGGTGTCGTGGTCTTGGCTGGATGTACGTTGGCGGCATGTCAGCCGACGGTGAAAATTGAGGCACCCGACCGGCCGATTGAGATCAATCTCAATGTGAAGATCGAACATGAAATTCGGGTCAAGGTTGACCGGGACCTGGATGATCTGCTTGCGTCCAATCCAGAACTGTTTTGAGGAAATTCGCGATGAGAAATTTATTTGTGACACGTAGTCCACTTGTGGTCTCTCTGCTTATTGCCCTTTCGCTGGTGCTGGGTGCTCCCGTCGCAATGGCGGATGGACTGGACGATGCCCAGGCTGCCGGACTGGTAGGAGAGAAGCGGGATGGCTATCTCGGTATTGTATCTCCGAACGCGGGTGTCGATATTCAGAGATTGGTTCAAGACATTAATCTTCGTCGCCGTGATCGGTACAAAGCAATCGCTGACGCCTCAGCCGGTACCACGTTGGGCGATGTGGAAAGCTTGGCAGGTACGAAGCTTATTTCTGTGACACCTGCGGGCGAATATGTGCAGGACTCCTCTGGCACCTGGGTCAGAAAGTAAGCGTTTTTTGAATGCCTAGTCCGTGTGACCGGATGAACTGTCAGTTGTTTTGATAGTGGCTAGCACTCGCATTTTGATTGGGGGCGCAGGGGCACTTTGCCTCACGATTTATAGATGCTTGCGGTTGGGCCATAGAGGGCCTAATTTTACCCTAGTTCTATGTAAGTAGCTCGTTTGCTCACTCTAGGCTTGCAAGGTGGTCATTTATGAAAACGGTTTTATCCTCACCGGGGGCAACTTCGACTGGTGGCGGTCTGGTGCACGCGAATAACCCCTGTGCGAACTGTGATGTCCGCTCGCGGGCCGTGTGTGGTGTTCTGAATGATGCAGAACTGAGCCGATTGGCGCGTGTGAACAGGCGGCGCGAACTCGAAGCCGGTGATTGCATATTTTTTGAAGGTGACGAGGCCGACGCCTATTACGTCGTCGTTGAAGGATCGTTGAAGCTTTACAAATTGCTGTCTGACGGACGAAGGCAGGTGATCGGCTTTCTGTTTAAAGGTGATTTTGTTGGGTTGGCGTTCAAAGATGATCACACCTTTACCGCTGAAGCGCTTGGATCTGCAAAGCTCTGTCAGATGCCTCGACAGAAATTTGAATTGTTTCTGAACGAACATCAACCTCTTGGCCGGAAGCTCTTACAGGTTGCGACAAACGGGATTGTGTCTGCACAAGAACAGATGTTGCTTCTCGGCAGGAAGACCGCCCAAGAACGCCTTGCATCATTTTTGATTTGGATGAGCGCTCGGGCAGAAGACCGCGGAGAAAATCGCTCCCGGCTGGTTGTGCCTATGAGCCGTACAGATATGGGTGACTATTTGGGGCTGACTGTTGAAACAATCAGCCGGACGATGACGAAACTCAAAACGCGAGGTGTGATTTCTCTACCGGATCGTGGGGTCGTTGAAATCATGGATCATGATCTGCTGGAAGAAATTGCCGCAGCCTGACGATCTGGTGCCGTGGTCGGGCGTTTACGGGCGTCTAGATATCTCCGCCCTTTGCGACGAAAAAGGGATTGTCCAGACCTCTGCTCAGCTTTCCGTATTTAAGCGGTGAGCCGTCGAGTTCGGTTACGGTGCCACCTGCTCCTGCCAGAACGGCGTGTCCTGCCGCCGTGTCCCACTCCATCGTTCGTCCGTGGCGGGGGTAAAGGTCTGCTTCACCTGCGGCCACCAGACAGAATTTGAGCGATGACCCCGCGGCAAGAAATTCCTTCACATTGTACATCGCCAAATATTCATCGGTCTTGTGGTCCCGGTGCGTGCGGCTGGCGATGATGGTGAGCCCGTCGGCGTCTGGTTTGCGTACCGCCAGTTTCTTGGGCTCGGATGCACCGCTCATGTCGCCGGTGTGGTTGGGTGCGATCTGCTGCTCATAGGCTTCGCCCGGACCAGAGGCGTAAAACATCCGATCTATGGCCGGGGCGTAGACGACGCCCATTGTCGGGAAGCCGTTTTCGATGAGGGCGATGTTGACGGTGAATTCACCGTTCATGTTGATGAACTCGCGTGTGCCATCCAAGGGGTCGACGAGAAAGAAAGCGGGCCCTACTTCGTATGCCTTGCCTGCCGCACTTTCTTCCTCAGAAACAATGGGGATGCCGGGTGCCGCGATTTTCAGCGCAGGGAGAATTATGTCTTCTGCATCCTGATCTGCCGCCGTGACGGGTGACTTATCGTCCTTTTGCTTCACGGAAATATCAGCACTGTAATGATCCATGATGGTTGCGCCGGCCTGCAAAGCGATTCGGCACAGTGTGTTGATCAGTTCTGTCCGGTTACCTTGAAAATGCGTCACCAGGTGATCCTCAATAACTTCCACGGCCCCAATTGGCTGGCAGGAGAACAGCATTTTCCGCCTCAGGAGGTCAATTGATCTTTTCTGGTGATTTTTTTGCAAATGAGCCGCTGTCAGCAAGATTGAGGATGAAGCTTGGCCGGAAGGGGGTAGAGGTGGTATCAGCGCGGAGGTGGATATTTGAACAAGGCTATCAAAAGGGGCAAGCGGCTATGGGACATGCGGATGAAATTGAAGCGTTGGAACTGGCAGCGCTTTTGTGCAGCCGCGTCTGTCACGATGTGATCAGTCCGGTCGGAGCGATCACAAATGGGCTTGAAGTCCTGGAAGATGAAGATGACGCAGAAATGCAGCGGCATGCCATGGAACTCATTCAAAAGAGCGCAAATCAGGCCTCCGCAAAACTCCAGTTTGCTCGCCTTGCTTTTGGCGCGGCCGGATCGCCGGATGCCATGCTTGACCTGAATGATGCCCGCTCAGTCGCTGAAGGGCTTGTCGTGCATGAGAAAGCCGAAATGACCTGGCACGGACCCGCAGCAATTGTGCCCAAAGACCTTGTTAAGCTGCTCCTTAACATGATCTTGATCACTGTTGCTGCGATCCCAAGGGGTGGCAAGATTAACGTTGATGTCTCTGGTGAGCCCGAACGCCCCACGTTCATCCTGACAGCGGAGGGCATTAATGCTCGGGTCCCGACGGAGACTGAGCGTTTTTTGAACGGGCGTGCGGAGGGCGAGACGCTTGACGCTCGCGCTGTGCAGCCTTTTTTCACGGGCCTTGTTGCGCGCAAGTGCAACATGGACATTTCGGCGAGCCTGGACGGTGAAAAGTTCACGCTGCGCGCGCACCCGGCAGCGTAGAAACTCCCCCTAAGGCTTTGCAGTTTACCTCAACTCTCCATATCTTTGGCGGGTGTTGTCTGGTCGAACCACCGTTTTGGACTGAACTGTAAATTCCCCGCGTGGCATTTTCAGAGGATTTTAACGAAAACACGGCACCATCGTCTCAATTCCGACAATCTGTCCAATGCAGAACGTCGGCTTGGCCACTGCTCTCACGGGCATGTTGCGAAAAAGGGGCGCCAAATGGACGATCTGCTGAGTGAATTCCTGACTGAAACAAATGAGAGCCTTGATGTTGTCGACGTTGAGCTCGTCAAGTTCGAGCAAGAACCCAACAATGCTGACATTCTTGGAAATATTTTCCGACTGGTTCACACGGTCAAAGGAACCTGCGGGTTTCTCGGGTTGCCTCGGTTGGAAGCGTTGGCGCATGCCGCTGAGACGTTGATGGGCAAATACCGTGACGGCATGGCCGTTACGACTGATGGCGTTACAATCATCTTGCATTCCATTGATCGAATTAAGGAAATTCTAGCAGAACTTGAGGTATCTGAATCTGAGCCTCAAGGTGTCGACAATGATTTGATTGACCAGCTGGTCGTGCTTTCTGAGGGGGAAGAACTGGCATTGGACAATGCATCTCAAGACGACGCACCTCTGGAGGTAAGCACTCCAAGCCGTGCAACGCGGCCGGGCGAGGCTTCTGAAGAAGAGCTGGAGGCTGCCTTCCAGGCTGCCGCAGGGCCTGACGATGAGGAGCCCGCTGAGCCAGAAGCGCATGTAGAAGCGGCACCGGCAGAAGAAGTAGCTGTTGAAACGCCAAAAGCGGAAATCAAAAAGGCGGACGATAGCGCGCCGAAAAAAGAGGGGTCTGTTGCTACCCAGTCAATCCGCGTAAATGTTGATACGCTTGAAAACCTCATGACTATGGTTTCTGAACTGGTGCTGACGCGCAATCAGCTTCTTGAGATGGTCCGTCGCCTTGATGATAGTGAGTTCGCAGGTCCTCTTCAGCGTCTGTCAAGTGTGACGGCTGAATTGCAGGAAGCGGTGATGGAAACCCGGATGCAGCCGATCGGAAATGCTTGGCAGAAACTGCCTCGGATTATCCGTGATCTGTCCAAAGATCTGAAAAAGAAAATTGATTTGGAAATGGTCGGTGCTGATACCGAACTGGACCGCCAGGTTCTTGATCTGATCAAGGATCCTTTGACACACATGGTGCGGAACTCAGCTGACCATGGTCTTGAAACGCCTGAAGAACGATTGGCGGCGGGTAAGTCTGAAAGGGGACGCGTGACACTTCGCGCCTACCATGAAGGTGGTCACATTATTATTGAAATTGAGGACGATGGACGCGGTCTCAATCTTGGAAAAATCAAGGAAAAGGTCATATCAAACGGCCTTGCGACGGAAGCTGAGGCTGAGAATTTGAGCGATCAGCAGCTCGGTCGATTTATCTTCCACGCAGGTCTGTCGACGGCGACGGAAGTGACCAGTGTGTCTGGTCGTGGTGTTGGTATGGATGTTGTGAAAACCAATATCGAGCTGATCGGTGGTTCTGTCGATCTCCGCACTGCTACTGGGAAGGGATCAACCTTCACAATCAAAATTCCACTCACGCTTGCGATTGTATCGGCGTTGATTGTCGAATCTGCTGGAGAACGATTTGCTATTCCGCAGCTGGCTGTTGTCGAACTTGTACGGGCGACTGCAGGTAGTGAACATCGGATCGAGCATATTAACAAGACACCGGTCTTGCGCTTGCGCAACCATCTGTTGCCGTTGGTCTTCATGGATGATCTGCTCGAGCTCAAACGTGATCCGGCACCTGTTGTCGTAACTGACGAGGCAGATGTTTCAGGATCAGACGAAACGGCAGCGGAAGTCGAGGCCCAGGCGGACGAGGCATTGTCTGTGAAGCGGACTTCTGAGAATGAAGAAGCCTTCATCGTGGTCACCCACGTTGGTGATCAACAGTTCGGTATTGTTGTTGATAGCGTTTTTGATACTGAGGAGATCGTGGTTAAGCCAGCGGCTTCAATCCTAAGAGACATTACGATGTTCTCGGGAAACACAATCCTTGGTGATGGCAGTGTCATCATGATTGTTGATCCAAACGGCATTGCTCAGACTATCAGCAGCGAGCTGAACGAGAGCGATGAAAAGAGTGCGGATAGGGAAGAAAGTGCGGACGTTGGTGGTGGCGAAATGTCTCTTCTGGTGTTCAAGGCAGGTTCTTCGGAGCCCAAAGCTGTTCCACTGTCCCTGGTCACGCGTCTTGAGGAGTTTGATGTTGCAGACATCGAGCGATCCAACGACCAATGTCTTATGCAATATCGCGGCAAGCTGATGCCGATCATCAACGTTGCAGAATCCTCCCCCATAAAAACCGAAGGCCGTCAGCCTGTCTTGGTTTTCACCGAAGAAGATCGGTCGATTGGCCTGGCGGTGGATGAAATCGTCGACATTGTGACGGATCATCTGAACGTGGAACTGAAGTCAAACGTCGCAGGGATCATGGGGTCGGCCATTGTTAAGGGCAAGGCAACCGAGGTGCTTGATGTCGGTCATTATCTGACACAGGTTTTTGCGGATTGGTTCCGTAAGGAGGGCCCTGCGGGTGCTCCTCTCGCTGGCGGGAAGAAAATTCTGCTCGTGGACGATAGCTCCTTCTTCCGCGCGATTGTGTCTCCAATGTTCACAATGGCGGGCTACGAAGTAAGGGAAGTCCAAAATGCGGGCGAAGCGCTGGCATTGCGTGACAAGGGTGAAGTTTTCGATGTGATTGTTTCTGACATCGAGATGCCGGAGATGGACGGGTTTGAGTTTGCCACGGAGGTGAGACGCACCGACGCCTGGGGTGAAACGCCACTGATCGCCCTCTCTGCGCATGGAACAACAGAAGATCTTCAGAGAGGTCGCGATGTCGGCTTTGATGATTATGTTGCCAAGTTTGACCGTGAAGGCTTGGTGCAGGTCGTAAACGAAATTGTAGCATGTAAAGGAGAGGCCGCATGAGCACGAATATATCGAGTTCTGATGAGCTAAATGCGTCACTCGAGACGGATGGACCAACGTCGGAATACATCTCCGTGATGATTGGAGAGCAATTGTTCGGCATCTCTGTTCCAATGGTCCAGGATGTTTTCATGCCCCAATCCGTTACACCGGTTCCGCTGGCAATTCCAGAAATTGCGGGTGTTTTGAATATGCGCGGTCGCATTGTCACGGCAATTGATATGCGTGTGCGCCTCGGTTTGCCCAAGAGAACTGATGGCAAGAAAGGGCTGGCTGTTGGTGTTGAATATCGCGGTGAGTCTTATGGGCTTGTTATTGACGGGGTTGGTGAAGTTGTTTGTGTCCAAGATGCAAACATGGAAAGCAACCCTTCGAACCTGGACCCACGCTGGCGCGAAATTTCTCTTGGTGTTCAATGGCTTGGTGAGAAATTGATGGTAATCATCGATGTCAACAAAGTGCTGGATTTTCAGAGCAAACCCATCGCCGCTTAGGCTGAGTTTTTGGGAAAGGGTAGATAATGAAAACGTGTTTGGTAGTCGATGATAGTTCGGTGATCCGGAAGGTTGCTCGCCGTATTCTGGAGGAGCTTGATTTTTCGATCACAGAAGCAGCGGATGGCAAGCAGGCGCTGGATCGTTGCGAAGATTCTATGCCGGATGCCATCCTTCTTGACTGGAATATGCCTGTCATGAATGGGCTTGATTTTCTAACGGCTCTGCGAAAATCGGACGGCGGAACGAACCCGATTGTCGTTTTCTGCACTACTGAAAACGACATGTCACACATCACTGAAGCAATAACGGCGGGTGCTGATGAGTACATCATGAAGCCGTTTGATCGTGAGATTATCGAGGCTAAATTTGTGCAAGCCGGACTCGTTCAAGCAGGTTAGTAAATCAGTGTCAGTCTCCCCAAAAGTGCCAATACCTTCCAATGAGAATGATCAAAAGATCAAAGTCATGATTGTCGATGATTCCGTCGTCATTCGCGGACTAATCGGGCGCTGGCTTCAGGCGTTGCCGGATATGGAAATCGTTGCGCGGTGCCGCAATGGACAAGATGCGGTCAATACGATCGCACGTGTTCAAGCTGACGTTGTCGTGCTGGATATTGAGATGCCAGTTATGGACGGGTTAACGGCGCTGCCCAAAATTCTCGAGGCTGCTCCGGACACGCAGGTTCTGATGGCATCGACGCTGACGCACCGTAATGCGGGCATTTCGATCAAGGCATTGACGCTGGGGGCAGTTGACTATGTTCCCAAGCCAGAATCCACACGAGATGGCCACGCCTCTGCTGATTTTCAAAATGAGCTGATTAGTAAAATTCGAGCGCTCGGGAAAAAGAAGCGGCCCAAACCAGCGCGCAGGCGCGTGTTTGCAGCGGAACGAACCTCGGTTTCAGAGGGCCGGAAAGGCTTATCTTCTGACACCGGAACGGAGCTGACTTTTCAAAAAGCTTCGTCTGTGAAGCCGCGGATATTGGCCATTGGAAGTTCAACCGGTGGCCCCAAAGCACTTTTTGACCTTTTTGGGGCATTGAGTCCTTCGCTGGACGATGTTCCTGTTGTTATCACTCAGCACATGCCTCCCACCTTTACGGCTATTTTGGCGGAACATCTTGCGAGTTCTACGAAACGTAAATGTGTCGAGGGTGCCGATGGGATGAAACTGGAGGCGGGAACGGTTTATGTGGCGCCTGGCGGTAACCACATGTTGCTGAAGGATGTTGGTGGTGTCGTCACCATAAAACTGAGCGATGGCGAGCCAGTTAATTTCTGCAAGCCTGCAGTTGACCCGATGCTTGAAAGTCTGGTTCCCATTTATGGTGCGGCCATATTGGTTTGTATATTGACGGGCATGGGGCGTGATGGCCGCGCTGGGGCAACCCAGGTTCAGGGCAAGGGCGGTACAGTTCTCGCTCAGGATGAAGAAAGTAGTGTTGTTTGGGGAATGCCAGGTGCTGTTGCGCAGGCTGGTATCTGTCACAAAGTCATACCCTTATCAAACCTATCTGGCGAAATTGCAAAACTCCTAAAAGGGGCACGAGTATGACTCCGGAAGAATTTTCCTATCTGGCTAGCTTTTTGAAGAAAGAGTCTGGTCTCGTTATTAGTGAGAACAAGGTTTATCTTG
>CAZFHW010000022.1:0-5861 GCA_964518885.1 uncultured Parvibaculum sp.
GAAGTGGAGGCGCTGAGGAAGCTGAACGGTAGGGTGACCGATGAGGGCGTGAGTAAAGGCATGGCCAAAATCGAAACCGATATTGATGCAACTGAGGTTGTTCTGATGTTGGCGCCCGAGACCAATGGGGAAGTCGCCGTCAAAGCCTGGGAGGCTCTGAGCGCGAAGACAGGTCACGATCACACGCATCTCGCACGGGCAAAGGAAGATGAAAAAATCCGCTTCCGTGACATCGTTGCGCAACCGCGAAAGATCATTTCTTCACCGACCTGGTCTGGCATCGAGTCCGAGACGGTTTGCTATAATGCGGGCTACACAAATGTGCATGAGCTCATTCCGTGGCGAACCCTCACAGGGCGTCAACAGCTCTATCAAGATCACTTGTGGATGCGTGCTTTTGGAGAGGGGTTATGCGTTTATCGCCCCCCCATCGATACCAAAACCGTCGCGCCCATTATCAATCTCAAGGACAATGGCAATCCACAAATAGTGTTGAACTTCATCACACCGCATCAGAAGTGGGGCATCCATTCCACCTATACCGACAATCTTATGATGCTGACATTGTCCCGGGGCGGGCCAATTGTCTGGCTGAGTGAGATTGATGCCGCCAAAGCTGACATCGAGGACAATGATTGGATTGAGGCCTACAACGTCAACGGGGCACTGGTTGCGCGCGCAGTTGTCTCCCAGCGGATCAAGGAAGGCACAATCTTCATGTACCACGCACAGGAGAAGGTTGTGAACGTGCCGGGAAGTGAAACAACGGGGCATCGTGGCGGTATCCACAATTCGGTGACCCGTACCACACTAAAGCCCACACACATGATCGGCGGATATGCCCAACAATCCTATGGGTTCAACTATTACGGGACCGTTGGGTCAAATCGGGATGAGTTTGTCATCGTCCGAAAGATGAACAAAATCGACTGGCTCGACAGGCCGGCCGCTCAGACCAAGGAGGCAGCGGAATGAAAATACGTGCGCAAGTAGGCATGGTCCTAAATTTGGATAAGTGCATTGGCTGTCACACCTGTTCTGTGACGTGCAAGAACGTGTGGACGAACCGGGAAGGTATGGAATACGCCTGGTTCAACAACGTTGAAACAAAACCTGGCATTGGGTACCCCAAAGAGTGGGAAAACCAAAAGAAGTGGAATGGCGGATGGGTTCGACGTCGGAACGGCAAGATACAACCAAAGATGGGCGCAAAATGGCGCGTTCTAGCGAAGATATTTGCAAACCCCGATCTGCCCGAAATTGACGATTACTACGAACCCTTCACATTTGACTATGACCATTTGCAAAGTGCGCCTGAGATGGAGACAACACCAGTCGCACGACCTCGTTCTCTAATTACCGGAGAGCGGATGGAGAAAATCGAGTGGGGTCCGAACTGGGAAGAAATACTCGGCGGTGAGTTTTCTAAGCGTTCAAAAGACGCAAACTTTGAAGGTATTGAGAAGGAGATTTACGGCGAGTTCGAGAATACTTTCATGATGTATCTCCCTCGTCTGTGTGAGCACTGTCTCAACCCAACATGCGCGGCTGCCTGCCCCTCCGGCGCGATATACAAGCGTGAGGAAGATGGCATTGTTCTGATCGATCAGGAAAAATGCCGTGGCTGGCGCATGTGCGTATCAGGATGTCCCTATAAGAAAATTTACTACAATTGGTCATCAGGGAAATCGGAAAAATGCATTTTCTGCTATCCACGCATTGAGGCTGGGCAACCAACGGTTTGTTCCGAAACATGCGTTGGGCGTATCCGATATCTTGGTGTGTTGCTCTACGATGCTGACCGGATTGAAGAAGTTGCCTCAACGAAAGATGAGGAGGACCTCTATCAAGCTCAGCTCGACATTTTCCTTGATCCAAATGATCCAGAGGTAATCGCACAGGCGCGTAAAGACGGCATACCAGATGCCTGGCTTAAATCAGCAGCCAAATCGCCGGTTTACAAAATGGCGATGGACTGGAAAGTAGCGTTTCCGCTCCACCCTGAGTACCGCACACTACCAATGGTCTGGTACATCCCGCCTCTATCTCCCATTCAATCAGCTGCTGCTGCCGGGAAGATTGGCTTTGATCGGGATATTCCAGACGTTCGCAGCTTGCGCATTCCCGTGCGTTATCTGGCCAACCTTCTGACCGCAGGCAAAGAGGAGCCGGTGGTTCAGGCTCTTGAGCGCATGATGTCCATGCGCGCCTACATGCGCTCCAAGACCATAGACGGCGTTATTGATGAAAACCTGGCCACGCGGGTTGGTCTGAGTGTTGAGCAGATGGAAGACATGTACCACATCATGGCGATCGCCAACTATGAAGACAGGTTTGTCATTCCAACCTCGCACCGCGAGGAAACCGAGGACGCATATGACATTCGCGGTGGATGTGGTTTTAGCTTTGGCAACGATTGCTCGGGTGGAAGTTCGAATGCCAATCTTTTTGGCGCTCCCCGTAAGAAAATTACGACCCCGACGGAGGTCATATCATGATCAAGAGCTTCAAAGTTTTGTCGGCCTTCCTTTCGTATCCGACAGAAGAGCTGCAAACAGCTGCGCCTGAATTGGTGGAGGTTCTAGCCACTGAGGGACTTTTGACTGCGCCCCGGCTCAAGGCCGTACGCGGTTTTGTCGATGATCTGCTGGCGCAAGATATTTACCACGCGCAAGAGCGTTACGTGCTGATGTTTGATCGGACACGCGCACTCTCTTTGCACTTGTTCGAGCATGTGCACGGGGAAGGGCGTGATCGGGGGCAGGCGATGGTCGATCTGATGTCGCTCTATGAGGAGCGAGGCTTACAGATCGACGCGAAAGAGTTGCCAGACTATCTGCCGATGTTTCTAGAATTTCTGGCGTTGCAGGAAATTGGGGAAGCGCGGGAGCTTCTAAGCGAGCCTTTGCACATCATCAGCGGACTGAAGGAGCGCCTGAAGAAACGCAAGAGCCACTACAAAGCCCTATTTGCAGCCCTGGAATGTATCGCAAAATCCACAGCACGTGCAGAGGACGTTAAAGCTTTCCTGGATGTCCCCGAAGACGATCCTGAAAACCTCGCGGCTCTGGATGCCGTGTGGGAGGAAGAGGCTGTCACCTTTGGCCCGTCCAACGGTGCAGAAGAGGGGTGTCCCCAGACCGCTCAAATGCTTGAACGCATGATGAGTGAGCCTGGTGGAAAGGCTGCTGCTGGACCTGATGAGCAAGTGAGGACATGAGCATGGCTGATTTTCTAAATACTTTCGTTTTCGGGATCTACCCTTACATCTGCCTGTCCATTCTAGCGCTAGGCTCCATCGTGCGTTATGACCGTGAGCCCTATTCCTGGCGCTCTGGGTCGAGCCAGTTATTGCGTCGGCGCCAACTTGTCTTGGGCTCGGTATTTTTCCATGTCGGCGTATTAACAATTTTTGCCGGCCATTTTGTGGGGCTTCTCACACCGATCTCCCTTTTTGATGCTCTGGGCATTGCTCATGGGGACAAGCAGGTTTTGGCGATTATCGCTGGCGGTGTCGCTGGCATTATGGCGCTTTTCGGAGCGACATTGCTTTTGCACCGACGACTGACAGACAAACGCATCCGCGCGACGTCGAGTTTTGGTGACATCGCGATTTTGTTGCTTCTCTACGCCCAATTGCTGCTCGGTCTGGCGACAATTGTCATCTCGCTTCAGCATCTGGATGGGCATGAAATGGTGAAGTTTATGAGCTGGGCGCAAGGTGTGTTCCTGTTTGAAGGTGATGTCGCACGCCACCTGGTAGACGTGCATCCGATCTTCAAAGCGCACATTTTCCTTGGTCTAACCATTTTTCTGGTATTTCCTTTCACGCGACTGGTTCACATGCTCAGTGCCCCCGTCCGATATTTGTGGCGGCCGGGCTATCAGGTTGTTCGGGCCCGCCAAGGCACAAGAGTGGAGTAGGTACATGCAATCGATCAGTATTAACGGTATTGAAATTCCCTCATCTGCTGTTGCGGCGGAAGTGCAGTACCATCCCGCAGGGTCCTCAGATGAGGCAAGTGCGGAGGCGGCTAGCGCTCTGGCAATCAAAGAACTTTTCCTGCAAGAGGCCAGACGACTCGGGCTCTCCGCGGAACCTGAAAGCGACGAAGAAGGACGTGCGGAGACAGAAGACGACGCCCTCGTGCGCGTTTTGCTTGAACAGGAACTGGACGTACCGTTGGCAGATGAGGAAAGTTGCCACCGATATTTTGATAACAACCAGAAGCGCTTTCAGACGCCCGACATTTTCGAAGCGCGGCATATCCTTCTCTCTGCTGGCCCCGACGATAAGTCTGCCTATTCTCTGGCGGAAGCGAGGGCAAAAGACATCCTCAGAACGCTGACGGAAAACCCGGATCTGTTTGAAAAGTTGGCGCGAAAACACTCCGACTGCCCCTCTGCTGAGGCTGGAGGCAATCTCGGTCAGGTCAGTCGTGGGCAAACAGTGCCGGAATTTGAGACCTTTCTGTTTTCGTTGGAGGAGGGGCAGTTGTGTCCAGTTCCAGTGAAAACCCGCTATGGCGTGCATGTACTACAGTTGGAGCGGCGGATCCTGGGCCGAGCATTGCCATTTGAGGCCGTGCACGAGAAAATTTCTTCATACTTGGAGGAGGCAAGTTGGCGCACAGCTGTGGCGCAATACGTTCGCGTGCTTGCCGGTCGTGCAGATGTTAAAGGAGTTGATCTTGGGGCGGTTGCTTCACCTCTCGTCCAGTGACGCTCGTCTTCACTGATTAGTCAGTGTGCGATCGGAAGGCAGCAGGACCAAACGTGGCTGCAAAGAGGAGAAATCCCAAGCTCCAGGTGATCGCACTTGCATACATTAAGGGCATATAGATGTCGTTCGTCCAGGGTGCTGCGGCGCGCAGGAGTGCGCCGCCTGCAACCAGCACGAGGGCCGTCGTGATGACCGGGCTGGCGGTTAGCGGTTGATTGGTATGCCCAAGAGCCGCACGGGTCATGACCACGAACGTCATAAGGCCGATTGTGCCCGCCGTCAGCAGATGCAAGCCACTTGAAAAGGGAACAAGGTCTGGTTGCAAAATACTGCCACCGATCAGGACCAGGCTTGACGCCAGAAAAATGTAGGCGAGATGCAGGCCCCCAAGCAGAGGTTCCTGAACGGTTTTCAGTCCGTGCCACCGGGTGAGGCGCGCCATCAAACCAATGCCAGCAAGCACCAGCATCAAGCCGGTGAGCGGCTCGTCGGGTAATGCCGTCCAAAGA
Organism: uncultured Parvibaculum sp.; assembly: GCA_964518885.1. Classification (GTDB taxonomy): domain Bacteria; phylum Pseudomonadota; class Alphaproteobacteria; order Parvibaculales; family Parvibaculaceae; genus Mf105b01. The sequence goes on from CAZFHW010000022.1 coordinate 5,233, forward strand.
ACGACACCAAGAACAGTCATCACAAGGGCGATTTTGTCGACCAGACCCATTTCCGGAATTTGGATCTTTTGACCGCGAGCGGCCAACCAATTGCGGGTGAACGCCGGAATAATACGCCCGCCAATCAGGGAAATGAGAACACCCGCAACACCGAGTCCAAGTCGCAACCAATAGTCGTTGGCAAACATCCCAAGAACGTCAAGACAAAAGAGGATGTTGGCTACTCCAAAAAGCCCCACAGCAGCAACGACTACGAGATTGCGCTTATTGCCACCGGCAACGACTTCACGCCCGAAGACAAAAACCAGGGCGGGTAGGAAGATCACATCAATGAGCACCGCCGATGTCAGCGCAACGGTTCCTGTGAACGCGAGTGCCATTGAAACGCGACCTGCGAGCCAAATGAGGAAAAGAAACACAAGCGGCAAGCCCGACACCGGTGGACGTCCGGTCCAGTTGGCTACAGCGGTAAGGGTGAAGCCTGCAAGGACGGCGCCCAGATAACCAAACATCATTTCATGAGAATGCCAGGTGATCGCATCCAACTCACCGTGCGCCACCGACGACAACCCGGCAAATTCTGCAATCCATATCAAGATGCTCAGTCCAGCAAAAAGAGCTGCGCTGCT
>CAZFHW010000022.1:5961-28645 GCA_964518885.1 uncultured Parvibaculum sp.
GCGATCGGTTCTTCCGCAGGATCACCTCGAATAATTTCCAGCTTTGCATGAGGATGGCGTTTGAACCCCTCAACCAGAATGAGGTCGCAAGGCTCAACCCACCGAAGAGTGTCTTCCAGCGTCGGGGGTGACGGCTCCCGGTTTTCACGCAACATAGCGATCCGTCGGTCGGAGGCGATGATGACCTGTGAGGCTCCCGCCGCACGGTGTCGATAGCTGTCTTTCCCAGGGTGATCTATGTCAAAATCGTGGTGCGCATGTTTGATGGTAGCGACGTTTAGACCCAGTGCGGTCATGTGCTCTACTAACCGGACAACGAGCGTGGTTTTGCCTGCGTTCTTCCAGCCAACAATACCAAAAAGGTTTGGGGGTGCATCTGTCACATTGTCTACTCGTGATCATCGCGCGTTCTCATGGTTGCCGCAGCGAGTTTGCTTTGATCTCCAGTTCAGCCAGTTCCGCAGGTGTATCTGCGTCCATGAAAGGGTCGAACGGGGTTGTTTCATAGGAGAGCGTAGCCGTTGAGAGCTCCTCTTGCACCCGCCATAAAGCGCGTGCGCGATTTGCCGCAGCTTCTAGAACACGGGGAAGACAGGTCGTGCGCCACAGGCTGAAAACAGGGTGAGGATTGTCCCCCGTTTTGGCCCGGGCACAGCTATTTGTTCGCAAGGCATCATGAAGGTCTTGGGCGAGGCTTGTGGGGAACAGGGGCGCATCGCACGGTACGATCAAGAGCAACTCATAGTCGTGGTCTTGTGCATAGGTCAGTCCGCTGATGAGCCCTGATATGGGTCCTGAATTTTGGTGGGCCGCCAGATCCGGCAACACGGGCATGCCGAAGTTCGCAAAACGTGCGGGATCTCCGTTGGCACTCAACACCTGTGCGGACGTTTGTAAGGCGAGCCTTTCCTGAATGTGGGCAAGAAGGGGGCGCCCTTGAAACAGTTCAAGGCACTTATCGCCGCCACCAAACCGGGCGGCCTCGCCACCCGCCAAAATGAGCCCGAGGACTGGCTGCATAATCTTTAATCTCTCGTGATCCGGTGTGGTCTGATCGTGTCAGTGAGGATGTTCGGCTGGTGCCTCTGGCCACTGATGTTGCTCAGGACCATAGACCATCAGACCACCCAGATATCCATTAGTCCCAACCATTAATGCCATCACAAGCAATGCGGCCCGGTAGCGGCCACGCTGAGAAGATTGTTTGTGCACACCTCTTTCCAGCAACCAAAGCGTCAACAAAGCCAACATCGCTATACCCGTCCCATTCCAGCGATGGAATGTGAGGATGGTTTCATCGTCGACGAGACGGAAACCACCGTAAAACCAACCGAGCAACGCTGCCCCCACGGCGCTCAATGTTCCCAGCCACAGACAGAAGCGACCGGCGTCCCGAAAAAATGGGGCATTACGTCGCAGGGAAATGAGTTCAGCCAGGGCGGCGCCCAGCAACAGCGCGATAGGAAAATGCACAGCGGCGGGATGAAGTTTGCCTAACCAGAAAAGGAACCGCCCAAAACCTGACTCAAGAAGTGCTTCGTTGGGTGCGTGGGTAGAATGATCGTGAACGTCTTCTCCCGCCACGTCCTCATGGTTATCATTGCCGTCATGCGAGTGAGCCGAGTTATCCGGTGAATGTGCAGACATGGGCTCCGGGGCAGTGGCTCTCTGTGGGGCTGCTGCATTGTTGTTCATGTCATCTTCGGAAGGGGCAGGTGTATCGACATGGGCCTCAGTGCCGTGCGCCATCGCCGGTGCCAAGACCATGCCTCCCAGCGAGAGCGCCCAGGCGAAAAGAAGGCCATAAACAAGCCGATTGATATGCCGGGGGGTCCATTTTTTCAACAGTCAGTCCTCGCTATCTTTTGCTATTTGGCGACCTGTTACAGGGGCAGAACAAAGAAGGAGAGGGTCCCAATTGTCCACCGGTTCACTCAGGGGCGGTCAAATTTACCAGTTAAAAAGGAGCCGCCTATACTTTACCGTTACAAAAGATGATTGTAAGATCATTATTCAAACGTTGTCACCATCCCTAATGTGGCGTAATTTTCCTCTCCTAATTGAAATGATTATTCAACGCAAGTCATGAAACACTCGTTCATCATCCTCATCTTGGCAACCTTGTTTGCCGCCGCGCCCGTGCTGTCGGCGCATGCGGGTGTGATGCTTGGGGATAGCGGGATGACTGCTGAGATGATGGGTGATGAGTGCGATCAATGTGCTGACCACGAAGATTGTGGAGAGAAGTCAGACATGCAGGATTGCGGCAAAGCGTGTCTGTCTATCTGCGCGGCAGCAGGAGGCAATCTAGCCATCGCAGGTCAGCGGGAATTGAATGCATTTCGCCTCGTTACAGCAAGTTTCGAGATGGAAACGGGCAACCGAATGTCCGGTGCAATAACGTCTAACGATATCCCGCCTCCCCGAATCTGAGCCAAACCGTAGTTCTTCTACGAAATGACGTCTGCCGTGGTGCTTTGCGCGACGGCTTTTGATCTTGCTCAAATTCATGGGATTAACATGCAGAGATTTTTTTGTACGGGGGCGTTGGCTCTCGTGGTGCTGTGGACAGGTGGTTCGCAGGCCAGTGAGGCGCCCCTCGGCCTATCTGAGGCGGTGCAGATAGCTGTGACAGCGGAAGACCCCGCGTTGATCCGCTTTGATGTTAGGGCTGATGCACTTGAAGACCGCGCTATCGCTGATGCTCAACTTCCCGACCCCACGGTTCGAGGAAGGTTCGCCAATTTTCCAACGGATACTTTTCGGTTTGATCAGGAAAATATGACCCAAATACAGGCCGGGTTGCGCCAGGAATTTCCGGCGGGTCGAACGCTTGCGCTGCGGGGCGAACGTCGTCGCGCAGAAGCGGGAGTTGAACGGGCTCGAAAAGACCTCGTTCTAAGAGAGATAGAGCTGGCAGTGCGTTTGTCATGGTTTGATCTGTTCTATTGGCGCCAGGCACAAGTCAGTGTCCATGAAGCACGCCGTGCGGTGGGGGATGCAATCAAGTCTCTGCACGCTTCGTTTGCGAGCGGCACCCTGACAACCCAACACGTTCTGCGCGCGGAATTGGAACTCTCGTTGCTTGATGACCGGCTGACGGAAATGAAATGGCGCGAAGAAGCCGCGCGAGCTGATCTCTCGCGGTATGTACAGGCGGAGGCTCGGCGACCGTCACCCGCACGCCTTCCTGATTTGCAGGTGCCGCGGTCTCTGGAGGAAATGGAAGCGTCCCTGACCCACCATCCGGAGGTCCTTGTCGCTGACTCTGAGATTGGGGTTTTCGGCAGGGATATTGAGTTGGTAGAACAGACCTACAAGCCGTCCTGGGCGTTGGAGGGTGGATATGGAGGCCGGGGGGGTGGGCGTGCGGATTTTGCAAGCGTCGGCATTACGTTGTCGATCCCGCTTTTTACCGGTGATCGGCAGGATCGGCGGTTGTCTGCGGCAATGAAAGAACGCAGTGCGGCTCGTTTGGATCGGGCCGCCAAGCTGCTGGATCTACGTCGGGATTTGGAGCGAGCCTATTCAGATTGGAGCCTTCTGGGGGATCGCGTTGCGCTCTACGGCGATGAGGTGGTCAAAAGAGCTGAAGAAACCGCTGAGGCATCTATCTCCACGTATGCAAATGGTCGCACAGATTTTGCTGAACTGATCCGCAGTCAATTGGCGCTGCTGGAGGTTGAGCTCAAGCGTGTGCAGCTCCGCACCGAACAAGGTAAAGCATGGGCAACCCTCGACTTTCTGGCAGGAGATATCCAATGAACCGCACCTCACTCGCAATCTTTTCCTCCCTTCTGGTTGCCGCTTTGGCCGTCGGGTTTGGCATAGCGCGACTTGTATATGGCGATGGACCGACAACTGCGGGTGAAACATCGGCGACCGAGCGTGTAGTCGCCTACTGGGCGGCACCGATGGACCCGAATTTTCGGGGCGATGGTCCAGGCAAGTCTCCAATGGGGATGGATCTGATCCCCGTCTATCAGAACGAAAACAGAGAAACTGCTGACGATGGGAAGTCACTTTGGATAGACCCAGCTGTTGTGAACAATATAGGTGTGCGCACAGGGGAAGCCGTGCTCGGCCCGCTCTATCGACAGATATCTGCCGTGGGTTTTGTGGCGCCCAACGAAGACAGCCTTGGACATGTGCACATCCGCGCGTCAGGCTGGATTGAGGAGCTCAACGTCAGGACAGTTGGAGAAGTGGTGAATGCAGGGGGTCTTCTCTTTCGCTTCTATTCTCCTGATCTCGTAAGCGCCCAGGCTGAATATCTGCAAACACGTAATCGGGGCAATAGCGGCTTGATCGCTGCCGCGAGAGAAAGATTGATTGCGTTGGGGATAACCAGAGAGCAGATCGATAGCATAACGAGGACAGGGAGGGTGCAACGGCTTGTTGATGTTCGCGCCCATCATTCGGGAACGGTGCTGGAATTGGGCGTCCGGGAAGGAAAATACGTAGGTCCCCAGGATATGATCATGAGCATGGCAGACCTCTCCTCTATCTGGGTTCTCGTTGACATTTTCGAAGATGAAGCGTCCTGGGTCGAGCCTGGGCAAACAGCAAAAATGCGCCTTGGCTTTGTGCCAGGGAAGGTCTGGGAGGGTGTGGTGGATTATGTCTACCCGACCGTTGATGCCGACAGTCGAACTGTTCGTGCAAGGATTGTCTTCAACAATCCCGACGGGCTGCTAAAGCCCGGTATGTATGCGGATCTGACAATTGATACAGATCCGAAGCTTGAGGCTCTGACAATCCCGCAAGCAGCTCTGATCCGCACGTCAACAGGTGATCGGGTCATCCTTGCTCTGGGGAGTGGCCGTTTTCGACCGGCGCAGGTGATGGTTGGGATTGAGAGTGGAGACAGGGCGCAAATTCTGGAGGGTCTCTCTGCTGGTGAACGTGTCGTTATCTCCGGCCAGTTCTTAATCGATTCAGAAGCCAGCCTTGATGCAGCACTTCTGCGTCTCACGACGCCGGACACCCATGGAGAGAACCAATGATCGCCGCCCTCATTCGCTGGTCAATTGCCAACCGGTTCTTGGTAATCGTTGTCGCTCTGTTCGTGGCCGCTGCGGGATTGGCATCGTTGCGGTCAACACCGCTTGATGCCATCCCCGACCTGTCCGATGTTCAGGTGATTATCAAAACAAGCTATCCTGGCCAGGCACCTCAGGTGGTTGAGGATCAAGTCACCTATCCGCTTACAACGGCGATGCTCGCCGTTCCCGGCGCGGTGACGGTGCGGGGCTATTCCTTTTTCAATGATTCCTACGTCTACATAATTTTTGAAGATGGCACGGACCTGTACTGGGCACGGTCACGCGTTCTTGAATATTTGAGCCAGATTGCCCCCCGATTGCCCGCCGCCGCCAAACCGGCACTTGGGCCCGATGCGACGGGTGTCGGGTGGATCTTTCAGTACGCGCTGATTGATCGCACAGGCGAACATGACCTCGCGCAGCTGCGGGCGCTCCAGGATTGGTTCCTTAAATTTGAACTACAGACCGTTGAGGGCGTTTCGGAAGTGGCGACCATTGGGGGCATGGTCAAACAATACCAGGTCATTGTGGATCCAGACCGCCTGCGTGCCTATGAGTTGCCGATCTCGGCAGTAAAAACCGCGATAGAAAGGGGCAACCAGGAGACCGGAGGGCGGATCATTGAAATGGCGGAAGCCGAGTACATGGTGCGTGCGAACGGTTATGTGAAGTCTATTGAGGACCTTGAACGCATTCCCCTGAGAGTCACGGACAATGGGACACCGCTTCTTTTGGGCGATGTTGCTGAAATCCGCCTTGGCCCGGAGCTTCGTCGGGGTATTGGCGAATTGAACGGTGAGGGGGAAGCGGTCGGCGGCGTTATCATTATGCGTTCAGGCGAGAACGCACTGGCGACAATTGAGAGGGTAAAAGCAAAACTCGAGGCGCTACAGGCTGGCCTGCCCGAGGGTGTTGAAGTGGTCATAACCTATGATCGCTCAGACCTGATAGAACGTGCCATCGAAACTCTGCAAGGGAAGTTGCTCGAGGAATTCCTCATTGTCGCCCTGGTGTGTGCTCTGTTTCTTTATCATTTGCGTTCTGCCCTAGTGGTTGTGATCAGTCTGCCGTTAGGTGTGCTGGCAGCCTTCATCGTCATGAATGCGCAGGGGATCAACGCCAACATCATGTCACTGGGCGGTATCGCCATTGCTGTGGGCGCGATGGTTGATGCCACGATTGTTATGATCGAGAATGTGCACAAGCGGTTGGAAGGCGAAGATGCGGAAGGTCAGGACCGCTGGAAGATTGTCGCTGACGCCTGTGTGGAGGTCGGCCCAGCGTTGTTTTTCTCATTGTCGATCATCACGCTCAGTTTCACCCCCATCTTTGCTCTTGAAGGACAAGAGGGGCGGATGTTTCATCCGCTTGCATATACCAAAACCTACGCGATGGCTGCCGCCACGGCATTGTCGGTGACATTAGTCCCCGTGCTGATCGGCCTGTTGGTACGTGGACGCATAGCCCCGGAAAACCACAACCCGATCAACCGCTTGCTCGCGAGGGGTTACCGACCGGTGATCGGCCTGGCGCTGCGCCGTCCTTGGGGAACACTTGCAGTGGCCGCCCTTGTTATGGCAAGTGCGATTGTCCCGGCTACCCAGCTGGGAGGAGAGTTTATGCCTGACCTGGACGAAGGGGATCTGCTTTACATGCCGAGTGCGTTCCCTGCTATTTCGGCAGGGAAAATGGCGCAGCTTCTTCAACAGACAAACAAGCTCATTGCCTCGGTCCCGGAGGTCGATACTGTATATGGCAAGGCGGGGCGCGCGGAAACCGCGACGGACCCGGCACCTCTCTCCATGATTGAGACGACAATTCGGCTCAAACCACGGGAGGAGTGGCGCCCCGGAATGACGATGGCGCGCTTGAAAGAAGAACTCAATGCCTTGATTCAGTTCCCCAGCCTGACCAACGTCTGGATTATGCCTATCAAGAACCGGTTGGACATGTTGGCGACGGGAATCAAAACCCCTGTAGGAGTAAAAATTGCAGGACCTGATCTTGCTGTAATCGCTGAGGTAGGGCGCCGGATCGAGCAGGTTCTGCAGTCAGTTCCGGGCACGACATCCGTCTATGCCGAGCGGGTTACCGGCGGGCGCTTTGTCGACATTGATATCGACCGGGAAACTGCGGCGCGTTTTGGGTTGAATATCGCAGATGTGCACGACGTGGTGCGTACAGCGATTGGGGGCATGACCATTGGTGAGAGTACGGAGGGCCTTGAGCGGTTTCCGATCAACTTGCGCTATCCCCAGGAGGTACGGAACTCGCCGCAGCGATTGCGCGAATTGCCGATCATCACGCCCAGTGGTGCAGAAATTCCTTTAGGCCGGGTTGCAGATGTGCGGGTCAGCGAAGGACCGGGCGTCATACGTAGTGAAAATGCGCGTCTCAATGGGTGGGTCTATATCGATATTGCCGGTCGTGACTTGGGTTCCTATGTGGAAGAGGCGCGCAGAGTTGTTGCGGAGCAGGTCTCTTTGCCCGCGGGCTACTCAATTTCGTGGGCCGGGCAGTATGAATACATGCAGCGGGCCAAAGAACGTTTTGCCGTGGTGGGCCCCGTGATGATCGCTATCATCATGTTGCTTTTGTTTTTGAACTTCAAAGATACCACTGATGTTCTCATCATCATGGGCACGCTTCCCTTTGCTCTGGTAGGGGGGATCTGGTTGATGTGGTTGCTGGGCTTCAATATGTCGGTTGCCGTCGCTGTGGGTTTCATTGCTTTGGCGGGCATCGCAGTTGAGATTGGGGTCTTGATGGTGATGTATCTCCGGCAAGAGCTGGCAGCGTCAGAGGCCGAAGCGGAAAAGGCAGGACGTGCCATGGACCTCGAAGATCTGCGCGAAGCGATCGGGAAAGGTGCGCTACGTCGGTTGCGTCCCATCATCATGACATTCGCCGTCATTGTGGCAGGGCTAGCTCCGATCATGTATGGCACCGGGACGGGAGCGGAAGTTATGCGCCGGATTGCAGCGCCTATGGTGGGCGGGATGGTCAGTGCGACAGTTCTTGCACTTATCGTTGTCCCGGCGATCTATTTTCTGTCACAGCGCCGTGCTTTGGCTGCAAGAGGGGCAGCGTTCCAACCGTCGTCCCCCAATATGTCCTAACCGCAAGAGGCAGGTGCCTCCAGTGGCCAGGAAAAGCGTGTTGAGATCCTTACAGGCCAACTACTGTCTGTAGATTGTTGCGTTCCAGATCTCGGCCGACGTCCGCCCGATGGCTGTAGCGTCATCGGGCTCGGCGCGCAGCATATTGTCATTGGCCAACTCGTTGTTCATCAAGATCAGTGCACGCGCGGTGCGGTCGGGGTCAGTAAGACTGGAGCGCCCGAGCATCACTTGCTGGCGGATGAAGCGAGCCGTGAGGGTGATGAAATAGTCGATCACCCGAGCGCGCCACTCCTCATAGACTTGATTGCTGTTATTTGAGGCTTTGGCCAGCGCCAGCATGCCGGTGCGATGTTCTTCCATCGCAACAAACATAGCGGTGAGGTGTGTATAGGTATCGCCGAGATAGTCGGCACTGCCTTCACCAGACAACCATTTATCGACAGGTTGGCGAATGGCCTGTTCCAGTCGGTCCAGAAAGCCAAGGGCCAGCTCATCCAGGCTGGAAAAATAGTGGTAAAAGGACGAACGTGTCATCCCTGTGCGCCGCATGACGATATCTACCGTCAGGGCGCCAAAATCCATTTCTGATAGGGCCGCTTCCGTGGCATCGATGATTTCTTCCCGAGCCATTGTGCGTGTGCGGCGGATGCGGTGCGCCTTGTTTTGCAATTTTTCGCTCTTTTCCGGGTGTTTTTGGCGATGTGCGCCGGTGATTTGTCTCAAATCTATCCGGCAATCCTCTTATTGACAAGGCGTCAATAGCATATCATTCTTGTCGCTCTAGCGCTCACAAAGAGCGGTTTCTGGGAGGGATGGGCTATGAACGTACACGCCGGTGATATTTCAGGTGGCCAGGATGCCAGTTGGGCGAAAGCGGGCACTCAGCCCTCTATTGCGATTATTGGTGCTGGCATGTCGGGCATCGCCGCTGTCGTGAAGTTACGCAAAGCGGGTTACACCAATCTCACCGTCTATGAGAAAACGGACAAGGTGGGCGGCACTTGGCGCGAGAACCAGTATCCTGGTCTTTCCTGCGATGTGCCATCACGCTGGTACTCCTTTTCCTTTGCGCTCACCCCGGACTGGACACATCGCTTTTCATACGGGCCTGAGATTCAGGCTTACATGGAAAAAACAGCAAATGATTTTGGTGTCACCAGTGTCGTCAAATTCAATACGCCCGTGACGGATCTTACCTATGAAGCCCCACAGTGGCGGTTGACAACAGGCGATGGCGACGTCGTGCATTATGACCTTGTGATCTCCGCCACTGGTGTGTTGCACAAGCCTGTCCTCCCAAATATCGAAGGTCTCGACACATTCGCAGGTGACAAGTTTCACACCGCACGTTGGGATCACTCAGTACCGCTTGAAGGCCGAAGTGTGGGCATCATTGGCACGGGTTCTACAGCCGCCCAGATTATTGGCGCGATCACCCATAAAGTCGGCACAATGAACGTGTTTCAGCGAACACCACAATGGATGATCCCGTTGCCGCAAAAGGAGTATTCCAGCTTCTGGAAGGGGTTGCTGCGTCAGTTCCCTGTTTTGCAGAAGGTGATCTACAATTTCTACCGCAACGCCATGGTCAAGAATTTTGGAGCCGCTACCACAGGCGACCAGGAAAAACTGAAAGACATCCAGGAAGCTTGCACCAAGCATCTTGAAGAGGCAGTGGCTGACCCAGCCCTGCGCGCCCGTCTGACGCCTGACTATCAAGCGGCCTGTAAGCGATTGATTTTCTGTTCCGACTTCTATCCCGCGATCACCAGCGACAATGCCAATCTCATTACCGATGGCATAAAGCGTATCGTACCGGAGGGGATTGAGACCGAAGACGGCGTGTTGCACAAACTTGATGTGTTGATTCTCGCAACTGGTTTTGATGCCGCAGCATTCATTTTGCCTACTAAAGTGACAGGTGAAAATGGTCGCGATCTGGGTGCCGCATGGGATGGGTCGCCGCGTGCGCATCGTGCTGTCGGAGTCCCCGGGTTCCCCAACTTCTGGATGGTGGAAGGGCCGACCGGACCCGTTGGCAACCTGTCCCTGATTACCGTCAGTGAGCACCAGATCGACTATATCATCAGCATGTTGGACAAAATGCGCGATGAAGGCTTGGCTGCGATCGCGCCGAAACATGCCTCCTTCGAGGCCTATAATAAAGAGATGCACGAGCGGGTCCCAAGCACTGTTTGGGCGAGCGGCGGGTGCAGCAGTTGGTATTTTGACAAGTCCGGAGTGCCAAACCTGTATCCGTTCCCACCGGAGCAGTACCTCGCGGATATGCACGATCCAGATTTTTCCGAGTATCGGTTGATATCGGATATCAATGATGCTGACGAGCGGCAGGGTGTTGCGTGAGAGCCAAACGGATTGATCGCAAACCTCAAGAAGGTGCGCGACGAAATATCCGATAGAGGATATTCGCAATCAGGGGCGCTAACGCTAGGGTTGCAAAAATGCCAGCGAGGCGGGGCGACCATTCCGTCGCCGCAGCTTCCTCAATAACCAATGGCAGGGCTGCGTGTGCGACCACTCCAAATGCAATTGCCGCAATGACGGAGAAAGTGCCAGTGCTTGCGTATCGACGTGAGACGCTGAAATAATACAAAGAGATGGGCAGGAAGAGAACCACCGCAGTCGCAAGTCCAGGATTGTACTCTCCGCGTGCGAATGTCAGAGAGATATGCAGCGCGCTGTTGGTTAGCATGAGCCCCGCAGCGGCTAGCCCAACCCAGGGGAAGCGCCGCCCCGCCCAGATGGCGAGCAAAAAGGGCACCCAAACAAGCAGCGTGTTGATGCGGTAGATGGAGAGCTCTGTGAGCTGTGTTTCACTATCTGGATAACGGTCTGCCAGAACGCCGTTTGCATAAGTGATGAAATGATAGGTTCGCCCCGCCAGATCAATCCCGTGTTCTTCAAACTGGTGCACCAGATAGGCCAGCATCAGAAACCACGCTGCAGTGCCAAGGGCGTCTGTTCGACCAGCAACAGTGACGCGAACCCCCGACACCAACATCATGATTGCAAAAAAAGCTCCACCAGCACCAACCAACACCCAGCCGCGTTCCATGAGTGCAACGCCTGCGGGAGTGAGATGTGCAAGAGGGATGAGCAGAATGAGCAGTATGGGGATTAGCAGCCGAAATGGATCACTCAGAGAGTGTTCTGAAGACGGCATTAACTCCCCCACCAACCAAACATCCAACGCTACTCGTCGCACTGCAGAGAAGTGTGGCCCATGGTGTTCGAGAGATCAAATTGGGCCATTTGTGTGCCGTGCACTGGAACCCGAAAACCGCATATATCTGCAGAAATTTGGCGGTAGCAGTCATCTCGCACCTTCCCATGACAAAAGGGTCTCCAACAATTGAGCTACATCATGGTCCCTAGGGAGGTTTGGGAGCAGTTTTGTGAGAACAGAACTCCTCAACCGCAGTTTCAAAAAAGGTAAAAAAATGGGCCAACATTTCGATGTTCTTATTGTCGGTGCCGGTATATCCGGAATTAGTGCTGCATACTATCTGCAAGAACGATGTCCGGAAAAAAGCTACGCGATTTTGGAGAACCAGAAGAGCTTCGGTGGCACATGGCTCACACACACCTACCCGGGCATTCGCTCTGACAGTGACCTGTTTACATTCGGCTACAAGTTCAAGCCGTGGTCGGGGGCGCCAATCGCCACGGCAGATGAAATTCTCAATTACATGAATGAGACCATTAGCGAGTTTGGTATTGATAAGCACATTCGCTATCAACATCAGATCGTAAGCGCTAGTTGGTCGAGCGCGGACAATTTATGGAAGTTGCAGGCAGAAAATTTGGGCACAGGCGAGACTTCGGAGTTTACCTGCACCTTTCTCTGGATGTGCCAGGGCTATTATCGGCACTCAGAAGGTTACACGCCGGAGTGGGAGGGGATGGACAAGTTCAAGGGACCGATCGTTCACCCGCAAACCTGGCCGGACGATCTCGACTACAAAGGCAAAAACGTGCTGGTAATCGGATCGGGTGCAACGGCTGCGACCATCATTCCCGCAATGGCAGAAGACTGCAAACACATCACAATGTTGCAACGCTCACCGACCTATTTTTTCCCAGGCGAAAACCGAAACGAAGTCGCAGACATGCTTCGCGAGCTTGATATTCCGGAGGAATGGACCCACGAAATCGTGCGCCAGAAGATATTGCACGACCAAAAAATCATCACCGAACTCGCGCGCGACCATCCAGATTTCGCAAAGGAAGAACTGATCAAGGCTGCAAAGGAATACTTGCCAGAAGGCTATGATGTGGAAAAACACTTCACGCCCCATTATCGCCCTTGGCGACAACGGGTGGCTTTCGTTCCCGACGCAGATTTGTTCAAAGGGATTGCTTCAGGAAAGGCTTCCATCGTCACCGACGAGATAGACAGCTTTACCGAGAAGGGCATCCAGCTGAAATCCGGAGAGACGCTGGAAGCAGACATCATCATCACAGCGACAGGGTTTAACCTCTCGGTGCTTGGCGACATCAATTTTTCCATTGATGGAGAGCCTCTCAATTTTGGTGAGCGATGGACTTATCGCGGCATCCTGTATTCTGGCATTCCCAACATGGCATGGGTGTTCGGGTACCTCAGAACCAGCTGGACCATGCGCGCTGATCTGATATCTGAATTTGTCTGTCGGTTGCTCAAGCACATGGACGCGGAGGGGGCAAAAGTGTGCACACCGCTTTTGCGCGATGAAGACAAAGGCATGCCCGCGCGTCCTTTCATTGACCCGGAGAATTTCAATCCTGGTTATCTCAAGCGGTCGTTGCACTTTATGCCAAAGCAGGGCGACCATCAGCCGTGGATTTTCGCACAGGACTATTACTCCGAAAAAGATGAGCTTCCCGCCGCAGATCTGGATGATGGCGCTCTTGTGTTTGGCTAGCCGCGAGGAACAGCCCAGAGATTAGGCTCGTCACAGCCAGTGATGTCGCAAGGCAGCAAACCCATTCCTTGCTAAGGGTTGCAACAAATTTGTGGGTCGGAGCATTGCTCCGGCCCATTGCCATTGCTCCAGCCTGTTGCCACCGGGCTAAAGTGGTCCATCGAGAGCATTTTCAAATGGCCCTATCGTGCGGGAGAAGGTTCTGCCATTCTGCACCTATCCACGCTTGTAAACGGGTGGTGGGAGAGATAGTGGCCCAGGTTAAACAGCAAGAATCGCCCTTTGGTCAGATACTGAAGGGCTGGCGCGCCACTCGGGGTTTCAGCCAGTTGGGGCTTGCGCTCGAGGCAGGTATCTCCGCGCGACATATATCATTTGTGGAAACCGGCCGGTCTCAACCCAGCCGCGATCTGATCATTCATCTCTCAGACGCACTTCGCATACCTCATCGCGAGCGTAACATGCTGCTTCTTGCGGCGGGTTTTGCGCCGATCTATACAGAAACAGATCTCAATTCCGATGAATTGAAGAACCATCGACGTGTCATCGACCTGATCCTGAAGGGATATGAGCCTTTCGGTGCGGTTGCATTCGACAGGACGTGGAATGTCCTGATGTCCAATTCAGGGTTTCAGGCAACGCTCGACCTACTTGGGTTGAATGAAACCAATCCCGAAGTGTGTGGCAATGTTCTGAAGCTTCTCTTCTCGCCGGACGGGTTGCGCCCCCATATCGTCAACTGGGATGAGGTGGGGTATCACTTGATCCAGCGCGTTCACAGAGAAGCCATTGACGGGGGGGAAGAAGTTAGGGAGCTACTAAATACCCTGCTGGAAACCTGTGACATACCCTCGCCCTGGCGGTTGACTGATGTCTCCAAATCGCTTGAGCTGATGGTACCGCTGCATCTCCGTATCGGCGGGGTTGATATGCGGTTTTTTACCACGATCACAACGCTCGGCACGCCGCAAGATATCACGTTGCAGGAGTTGCGCATTGAGGCGTTTCTTCCCGCCGACCGAGAAACCGAGAGGCTCATTAGGGGGCTGAGTGAGGCGATTTAGGCGATCTATAGTGGCGTGAAAAATGGGCTGATCGGTGTTCGCTCCCCATGAAAACCCCCCAAACAAAAGTGCGATGGCCTTTGCCTGTGATCCTTGTGAAGGAGCTGCGAGGCCTAACGATCCAGCGAGTGGAACGGAGTGCAAATGCTACCCGCCGACTGGGTGATCGCGGGTGGTCTCGTCGAGGCTATCCCTGTTTATTGAGGGGTCGGGAAAGTTCGTTGAGGATCGGACAATCGGGCATGTCATCTCCCCGGCAGGACTTGATGAGTTTGGAGAGTGTGCCCCGCATGCCTTTTAGTTCGGCAATCTTGAGGTCGATTTCAGCTACGTGACTTTCTGCGACACCTTTGACATTCGCGCTGGCTCTGTTGGGGTCCGCATAAAGTGCGAGCAGAGACCGACAACTTTCGATTGTGAAGCCCAGGCTCCGAGCCCGCCCCAGGAAAGCCAGCATATGCAGTTCGCGGTCTTCATAGACCCGGTATCCGTTCCCCGCACGTTGAGAAGAGACCAGCCCAATTTCCTCATAGTACCGGATGGTTTTGGGCGGAATGCCGACAACTTCAGCCGCTTGAGAAATATTCATAATTTTATCCTCCGAAGCCTAAGAGCATTACCGATAACCGACACGGAGGAAAGGCTCATGGCGGCTGCCGCAAAAATGGGAGACAACAAGACACCAAAGAACGGGAAGAGTACGCCCGCAGCAATTGGAACTCCGACAGCGTTGTAGATAAAGGCGAAAAACAGGTTCTGCCGGATATTACGCATAGTGCCTGTTGCCAGGGTTTTGGCCCGGACAATGCCCGTAAGATCGCCTTTGACAAGCGTTATACCGGCACTTTCGATGGCAACATCTGCCCCCGTCCCCATAGCAATTCCCACATCAGCGGCGGCGAGAGCCGGGGCATCATTCACGCCGTCGCCTGCCATGGCAACCACCCGGCCCTGCGCTTTCAACTCCGCAACCAAGGCGGCTTTATCCTCTGGCATGACATCGGCGCGTACCTCATCAATGTCCAGCTGGTCTGCCACAGCACGCGCGGTCCGCATTGTATCGCCGGTGGCCATAATGACCTTGATACCGAGCTTGTGGAGTGCGCGAATGGCTTGGTCTGCGGTGTCCTTGATGGGATCGGCAACGGCAATGAGCCCGGCGGCAGCGCCATCAATGCTCAGAAACATTACTGTCTGACCAAGGGATTGCCGGTCTTCCGCATTCTGTGTGAGGTCACCCAGAACAATATTGTCTGCTGTCATCATTCTGGTGTTGCCGAGCGCAACCCGTTTTTCGTCCACTTGGCCGATTACACCCATCCCGGTGACGGCACTGAAAGATGTGGTTGGCAACAGATCAATGTTGCGATCTTCCGCGCCTTCAAGGATGGCCGCTGCCAACGGATGTTCGCTGCCGCGTTCAAGGCTGGCGGCGATCAGGAGCACCTGATCTGTCGTAAAGGGGGCGACCGCTACCACGTCCATCAGTTTGGGCTTGCCTGCCGTCAGGGTGCCCGTTTTATCAACGATCAGCGTATCCACCGAGCTAAAGCGCTCCAGGGCCTCTGCATCGCGAATGAGAACCCCGGACATGGCGCCTCGTCCTGTAGCGACCATGATCGACATCGGGGTAGCAAGTCCCAGGGCGCAGGGGCAGGCGATGATAAGCACAGAGACCGAGGCCACGAGTGCATAGACCAGGGAGGGTTCCGGTCCATAGATCGACCAGATGGCAAAAGCGAGCGCTGCTATGGCAACAACACCCGGAACGAAGTATCCAGCGACTTGGTCCGCGAGACTTTGAATGGGTGCTCGGCTGCGTTGGGCTGAAGCGACCATGCCAACAATCTTGGAAAGCAGTGTCTCAGACCCGACCCGCGTCGCCTGCATAATCAGGGAGCCGGTTCCATTGATTGTCCCACCGGTGAGAGGATCATCTTTTGCCTTTTCCACCGGCAGGGGCTCCCCCGTAATCATGCTTTCATCAATGGAGGAGTGGCCTTCCAGGACAAGCCCGTCAACCGGCACGGCGTCGCCCGGACGGATGCGTAGCGTGTCACCAATCACAACTTCTTCTAGCGATACTTCTGCCTCACGGCCGTCTGGTGAGATGCGTTGTGCGGTTTTAGGCGAAAGGTTCAATAGTGCTTTGATTGCGTCCCCGGTCCGCTCTCGCGCACGCAACTCCATCACCTGTCCCAGAAGAACGAGAATGACAATGACAGCGGCAGCCTCGAAGTAGACCGGAACCGTTCCGTCAGCGAGGCGGAAGGCATCAGGAAAGAAGCCAGGGAACAGCGTCGCAAAGATACTGTAGAGATAGGCCGTGCCTGTCCCAATGGCGATCAGGGTCCACATGTTAGGGGATCGGTTGACGATGGAACTCCAGCCACGCTTGAAAAACGGTGCGGCAATCCAGACCAGGACTGGCGTGGCCAGAACCAGCTGCGCCCACAAAAATAGGGTGGGGCCGATCCAGTCGGAAAAGGGGATGCCGATGTGATTGCCCATTTCAAGAAGAAAAACACCAAGAGCAAGGGGGGTGCCGATCCACATGCGCCGGGTGAAATCGATAAGCTCAGGATTGGGGCCGGCGTCGGCGCTGGGCGTCATGGGCTCTAGCGCCATCCCACATAGGGGGCAATCGCCCATCACATCCTGAATGATTTCCGGGTGCATCGGGCAGGTATATTCTGTTCCCGCGGGCATCGGTTCCGGGGCCGGACGCTCACCGAGATAGGCGTCGGGGCTGGTGAGGAACTTTTCCTCGCACGCCGAAGAACAGAAATAGAAGCGTTCGCCCTGATGCTTGACCATGTGGCGGCTGGTGGCCCGGTCAACGCTCATCCCGCAAACAGGATCAATGGCGCTCAGGTAGGTGTCGGGTTCATCAGAAAACTTCTTCTGGCAATGCGAACTGCAAAAATGAATGTCCCGGCCATCATGTTGGACAACATGCCGAGATGCGGAGGGATCAACATCCATTCCGCAAACGGGGTCCCGTGAAACGTGAGAGTTAGGCGATGATGGGGCGTTCATATGGTGACCTTTTGCCTTCGTATGTCCGAGGTAGCCCAATTCATAAGCCTTCCAGTTACGGGAAGGTAAAGCGATTTTTTCTAGGAACCGCATTTCGCGTTGTTGACTTTCCCCCTACCTGAACCTCCATGGTGCAAAAGAGCAATTTTGCTCGTATTTCAAAGGAGATTTCCATGACGTGGAAAACCTATTGCAACAAGGCAGTGACTGGCACCGCTTTCTGCAGCTTACTTTTCATCCAGCCAGTGCTGGCCAGTGCTGGGCATGAGGGCATGACGCACGATGCCGACATGCCTGCCCAACGCGAAGTCGTTCGGACAGTTGAGCTCACCGCACGGGATATTGAGTTTTCGCTGGGTGAGATCGCCGTAAAACCAGGTGAGACGGTACGTTTTGTAATCCGGAACGAAGGTGAATTGGCGCATGATTTCACTATTGGGAATGCAGAAACTCAAAACACCCATCGCATGGAAATGCAGACAATGATGTCGAGTGATAGCGATCATCATGGGCACGGTATGAGCAATGCAGTGATGATAGAGCCTGGCGAAACGGTTGAACTGGTCTGGACGTTTGGCGAAGAAACCGACATTCAGTTTGGATGCAATATTCCCGGGCATTTCGAAGCTGGAATGGCCGGTAAGTTTGATATCCAGAGTTGATTTGCATCATTCTCCTCGCCGGAGAAGTGCTGCACTATTAGAATACACTCGCTAGATACGTACAGGAAATCGTATCAATGACACTAATCCGCTTCGTCATATTTACGCTTATTGCGACTTTTCTGGTTCACCCGATAGGGTTGACCGGTGCGAGCGCCCATGAGCGTGCGGCGCAAGAGGATTTGACGATTTCACACGAGGTGGATTGGCAACTCCCGATCTTGGCTGTTCATTCAGACAATCGAGAGAAACATCTTGGTACTGCCGATCAGCACAGCCATCAGGATACATGTTGTTCATCATCAGGTATCTGCATCGCTGTTCTCGTGCAGGATACTCGCTCCCTTGAGCCCGAAGGGGCAATGGGAGCTGAAGCTGGTGTATTTCGAGCGTTAACGCCGCACACCGTCGACACGCTCCTCCATCCCCCCAAATCCCAGATTCTGCTTTCCTAATCCCGGTGCCCGCCCAATACTCGACGGGTTCATCCGTCCGGTAATATTTGAAGGGCGCTGCTCGTAAGGATGCATGACGTCCAGCGATCGCCGGAATGACCTTGAATTCAAAAATTTGGAGTTGGATATGAAACGTTTAACAAAATACACCGTGATCACCACGGCACTGGTAAGTGTCACTTTCCTATCATTGGACGCATCGGCAGCGTCCTTGCGCAGCCCACGCCACGGCCAGGAAACCGTAGATGTGAGTGGAGGAGCCAAAGCCGCTGAGAGAGCATCAATGCACATGATGCATCGGAGCGGAGGTACACCCATGATGGCGCAAGGCGGCAACATGGAAATGATGCAAGCGTGTCATGAGCGGATGAGCATGCACGAAAGCATGTCCGCACCAGGAAAGATGGGCATGGGGCACCGGTCCCGCAGCCATCAGATGATGCGTGATCATATGCGCAAATGTATGGCGCATATGCAATCGAGCGATCAGAATGCCAATGGCACGCCGATGCAGCACTAGTTGATGGGACTGGTCAGTGGTCGCGATGCAGCCCGGTTTTTCACACCTCGGTTAGACACGAGGAAAACGGGAGAAATATTATGTCCATAAATCGAATTGGTTTTAGTCTCAGTGTTGTCCTGACGGTTAGCTATATTGTTTGCCTGATATTTGACGTGGTACTGCCAGGTTATGCGATGCATGGATTATGGGCACCACTCCTGCCGGGCTTTGAAATGAGCGCGGGAGGGATTGTCATCGGGTTTGTAGAGCTCGTTATCTACGGCTGGTACATCGCAGCACTTTATGTATTGGCTGAGAGATTTTCCCCATTTCGGGTACCGGCGGACCAGTGAGTCCTGCCTTTAAAAAGGAAACCCCGCGATCGATAGGACCGCGGGGTTTTTCTTTGCCGTGAGTTGCGTTTCTAGTTCAGCCAGAGCCGAATCCCGACACGTACCGTGAAATCATTGGCATCTGTCATGTTCGCTTCGCCGATTGATTTTGTTTCACCAAAAAGCCCGACATAGTTGAAATCGATGTACGGGGCAAATTCGCGGCGGATTTCATAACGCAATTTGAGACCGGTATCGACATTGCTAATGCCGGAGCCGACTTGTTGTTCTGGTACATCATTCGCAAAAATGTTTACCTCCCCATAGGGCGTCAGAATAAGCCTCTGTGTTAACAGCAGGTCATATTCCGCCTCCCCGCGAAAACTGAGGTCTCCTTCATCGCTGACGAAGGCGGACGCATCAACCTCAAAAAAGTAGGGAGCAAGCCCGACCAATGCGACGGCCAGGTAGTTCGTTGGGTCTGGCCGGAAATCATGGCGAACACCAGCCTGAAAATCCCAGAACCGGGCAATGTTGCGACTATAGAGGACCTGTAATTCGGCTTCCTCCAGGTCACCATCGCTCCACTCTCCTTCGGTCTTTACCCATATCTTCTCAGAGTCTCCGCCGTACCAGCCAAAGCCTTCCCAGTTGACTTCACGCGTGTTGCTTCCCCAATCTGCATAGTCAGTTTCCAACTGAAAATACTTGAACATTGTCTCGCTCTCCGCCGCATAAACGGGGGAGGCAAGCCATGCTAAGGTGGCAAAGCTGCTCAGAAAGAAGGTTTTTGTTTTTCCAAAAAAGTTCATTGGGTTACCTCCGCTGCGAGTGTAGCGACCACGACTTTGCGGAACATGCCTGAGGCCATGTGGTACATCAGGTGACAATGAAAGGCCCACTCCCCGGCTTCGGTGGCGCTTATGTCAACGGAATAGGTGCGACCAGGACCAACGTTCACCACATGCTTGCGCGGTTGTGTCGCCATTGGCTGGCCATTTTCCAGCTCAACAAACACGCCGTGCAGGTGCATTGGATGGTTCATCATTGTTTCATTGATAAAGGTGAGCTTCACCCGCTCTCCATACCGCAACATGATCGGCTTGGCATCGGCAAATTTCTCGCCATTGATGGTCCAGATATAGCGCTCCATATTGCCACCCAGGCGCACCACAATTTCTCTTCCCGGTTCACGCAAGTCCGTGTTGGGCTCAAGGGCGACGAGATCGGCATAGGTGAGCACTTTCGCTCCCGCAGGTGCACCCACCGGAGGTGAGAACACATCATTGCTGACGGCGCCATTTTCCATGGTCATAGCGGCATGCCCCATAGCGGCATGATCCACCGGCTCTTTCATGGGCATGTCGTGCCCCATGGCTGCGTGATCCACGGCCTCCCCCATCGGCATGCTAGGGCTCGAACCTTCGTTGCCCATATCCATATCCATATCCATGCTCATATCCGCCATAGTGAGCAGCCCGCGCGGGCGCGACGGCGGCAGGGTGAGGGTGGCTGGTCCCGTGCCCGTCATCAGAACGCCCGCCGCAAAACCTGTCCGGTCCATCGCTTCAGCAAGGACCTGAAGGGGTTCTGGCGTTGTCGGTGTTATGACAACATCATAGGTCTCGGCGACAGCGATCCGGAATTCATCCACGGTAACTGGTACGACATTTTGGCCGTCAGCCTGGACGACTTCCATCGTCATGCCGGGAATACGGACGTCAAAATAGCTCATGGCCGAGCCATTGATAAACCGCAGTCGCACCCGTTCGCCGGGAATAAACTGTCCGGACCAGGGGGCATCGGTTGTCTGGCCATTCATAAGGAACGTATAGCCAGAAACATCTGAGAGATCGGTCGGTGTCATGCGCATGTCACCCCAGGCGAGGCGATCATTCAGGGTCGTGCTGAACCCGCTCTCGGCAACGTCGTCAAAGAAGTCGAAAACAGTACGTTGTGCATAATTATAGTAGTCACTCGATGATTTCAGATTTGCCAGCACGTTTGTCGGATCATCATCTTTCCAGTCTGATAGCAAAATCACATACTCTCGATCGAAGGACACCGGGTCCGGCCCTTTGGGGTCGATGATCATCGGCCCGTAAATGCCTTCTTGTTCCTGTAAACCCGAATGCGAATGATACCAATAAGTTCCCGTCTGTCGGATCGGAAACCGATAGGTGAAGGTCTCGCCCGGTGGAATACCGTCAAAACTGATACCTGGAACACCATCCATTTCTGGTGGGACAAGAAGGCCGTGCCAATGGATTGACGAGGTTTCGTCGAGATTATTGGTCACATGTATTGTGACGTTCTCCCCTTCGGTAAAGCGAAGGAGGGGGGCTGGAATACTGCCATTGACAGCAAGTGCAGCCGTCTCCTGACCGGTAAAGTTGACGAGTGTTTCGTCAATGGTAAGCGTGTACTCGCCAGCGCTTGCGACGCCGGTCATCGCGATAAGCGCGACGAAAGAAGCTGTTTTGATATATCTGCTCATTCTGTTTCTCCAGAATCTGATTGAACGGGCGAGAGCGCGTTGAGCGCCCCACATTTGATCGTTGAGGATCAGCTGTCAGATTTTGGGGACGGGCGTGTCGCCAGCGCGATCAAAGCCCTGGCCAGACGCGGGTCCCAAGAGCGCGGTTGAACCCGAACTTACTCTATTAACACGAGGCGCCCCTATTGCGCCCAGCATCATGCAGTCTGGGCAGAAATTCCCCATTTGGGAGGTATGATTGGCCGGGCAACAGGGGCGCATATCGACAGCCTGGGACACGGTGACGCTGGGGCTGTGTCTTTGGGATGTCGGCGGGTTTTGGCTGTCATTGGAGGGTGTGTTGGAAGCGGAATGGCTCACAACGGGCGTGGCGCTGGATGCTGAAACACGGTGAAGCGGCGCCGCAACAAATGCGACGCAAACCAGCAATAAAATAAACCGGCGCAACGGCATGCCACCTCCTTATATTTCCACCAGCATAGTATGGAATTTCCAGTGGGGGGAAGGTCAAGAGGGTAGGGGAAAGTCGAAAAATACGCCCGAAAATGAATTTTCATAAGGATGAAGATTAGGACACCGGGTCTGAAATGGCTTGTGGGCATTCGGTTCAGCGTGCTGCAAGGCACGCCTTCGCAAATGCGTGTCCATCACCCGTTATTGATGGCCCGAAGAAAAAAAGGGGGCTACAAATACGCAGTCGCCCCATTTCATTTTGTAAACTATGCGTCGTGTATTGGATTACATCCAGTACAGACTATTGGATGCTGACGATTGTCGCAGTACCAGCGGTACCAAGATTCGTTGTGTAAGCACCGGTATCACCTGCTTTAGGTTCTCCAGCAGCGGCTTCAAAAGTCACGCAAATTTCTGCACCATCGGCACCTGTACCGCAAAGCTTGTTGGCTGCCTCGTCGAATGAGTATGCACCGGTCTCGCCTGTGCCGACATTGGTAGACGTATTGGTTTCTGAATTGAAGGCGAAAGTTACGGTCTCACCGCCCGTCTGGGCAAACTCGACCGTAATGACATTTGCAAATGCTG
>CAZFHW010000023.1:0-28013 GCA_964518885.1 uncultured Parvibaculum sp.
CTTTTCCGGCATCACCAGCCCGAGCTGCCTCGATCGTGGCGTTAAGGGCCAACAAGTTTGTCTGTTCGGCAATTTCCTGAATGAGTTCGATAACCGCACCAATGCGGTTCGCGGCTTCCGACAGGTTCTTCATCTGTATATTGGTCTTTTCCGCCGCGCCTCGTGACGCCAAAGTCAGCTCCGCAGAGCGGGAAATCTGGCCATTCACGTCGCTAATCGCGCTGGAAAGTTCCGATGCCGCCGCCGCCACCGTTTCGATATTTTGTGTTGCGCTGGTGCTGGAGTTTCCGACGGCAGTGGCCTCATCGTTCGTAGATCCGGCAAGGTCGAGCATGGAGCGGGCCGTTTTCTCAAGTTCGTCTGAGGAACCGGCCAGAGAGTCAAGCATCTGCCCAATTGATGATTCCAGATCATCGGCCATCTTGTTCAGGCTGGCGCGTTTCTCTTTCGCCGCGCGTTGCTCCGCTTCTTGTTGTTCCTCTTTCAGCCGTTCCGCTTCGCGCCCATGATCGCGTAGAACTTCTACTGCGCGGGCCATGTCGCCTACTTCGTCATGTCGGTGAGTACCCTCGATTTCGATATCCAACATGCCATTTGCAACGGTGCTCATCGAGCTTTGCAGTTTTGAAAGAGGCCTGGTAATGGATCTTCCGACGAGGAAGCAGGCCACTGTAGCGACAGTGAATGCGAGCAACGTCGCTATCAGGGTCACGAGAAGCGCGGCCCCTGCGGCGCTGACAGTTTTTTCAGCCGCAGAAATAAGGTTGGCAGATACATAATCTTCAACCTTCTTAATCAGCTCAATTTTTATTGTGATGCTGTCAAACCAATCACTGGTCAAAACCGGTTCCGAAATTTCACTGTATCCCGCATTAACAGCCACGTTGCGCAGGTGCTCGACCTTATCGACAGTCGGGCCAGCAACGGTTTCCTGATAGAACGCACGTTCATTATCTGTGGCGTATGAGTTGAACACAGACATGAATGCGTTTTGTTTTGCGATGAGTGTTACAAAAGCAGTATGCGTTTCAGAGTTGAACTGGCCCGCTCCATAACCTTTGGCGCCCATAGCGCGCTCTTGCCCGGCCCGCTCTTTCGCTTCCAACAGGCTAACATAGGCTGTTGTGCGGCCCTTGATTTCTGCATCGTTGGCAATCGCGGAAATGGTCGAAACGATACTCAGTAACTGTCGAATCGTGCCGGAATAGGGCGCCGCTGTTGCCTGAACCGTCGCACGCAGGGACAAAGTATTTTCACGGACCTCAAGCAGTCTATCGATTGCGGCTAGACTTGCTGTAAGTCCTTCCCCGACGTCGGCATTGTAGTCGGCTGCAGGAAAGGCCTGGAGCGCGGGAGAGATTTGCGCGATTACGGCGTCAGTCGCTTCGAATTGATCGTTCAAGCGTTCCTTCCAGGAGGCTTGACCTCCGTTGGAAATGTAAGCCGCTGAAATTCCTCGCTCGCTTTGAAGCTCGTGCACAATGGCACTGATCTGCGGGGCGATGACCGCCAGCGCGTGTAGCTTCCCCATCGTGGAATATCGGGTGTATTCGCTATCAACAATATAGGCACCGGAGAGTGCTATGCCGATAATCGGGACAAACGCGGCCAAGAAAATGCGTTTGCCAATAGTGGCCTGTAAAAGTTTTTTGAACATCACGATCCCCATCACGAAAAAATGTGCCAACCACTCACACTTCGTTGCGGGGAGAGTTGCAACAGAACTCCAAATTCTAGTCAAATTGGAAATACAATTGGGAAATCAAAAGGCGTAGATAGAAAGAACTGCCTTGGTATCTGGGAAGTATTTACTCTGGTTGCAGTCGGGTGATGCGCAACCGTTTTCCTTTTGCGGAGATCGCAATCTCGCCTCGCTTGAGAGCCAGGGCGTCATTACCAAACATTTCTCGTCGCCACCCGGTAAGGGCGGCTACGTCCGCCTGATCATTGGCGGCGATCTGCTCGAGATCAGCAACATTTGCGATGAGTTTTGTGGCGACGTTGTGCTCTTCACTCCGCATTTTGAGCAACACTTTCAACAGCTCAACCAGAGGGCCGATGCCAGAGGGAAGGACTGGAATTTCCTTGAGCGGTGGCAGGCCGTTCTTGTCACGACCAAGTCCGACTTTGATGGCTTCTATCAGGCTGGCGGCTGCCCGGCTGTTTGAAAACCCGCGAGGCACCGCCCTAAGATTGTCGAGGGCAGAGACGTCTTTTGGCTGTTGGTTGGCGAGCTCAAAAAGAGCGTCATCCTTCAGCACGCGGTTGCGCGGCGTGTTGCGCTCCTGGGCCTGGCGTTCGCGCCATGCTGCAACCTCGATCAGAACCGCGAAGGCTTTGGGACCCTTCACACGCATTTTCATACGTTTCCATGCGTTTTCCGGGAGTAAGGCATAAGTCTCCGGATTTTGAAGTATAGCCATTTCCTCGGCAACCCACCCAACCCGGGAGCCGCCTGCGAGCTGGCGGGCCAGCGCATCATAAATTATGCGAAGATGGGTCACGTCCGCGATCGCATAGGTGAGCTGTTTTTCCGTCAGAGGACGGCGGCTCCAGTCGGTAAAGCGGGATGATTTATCCACCTGGCCATTGGCAAGCTTGCGCACCAGCGTTTCGTAGCCCACAGATTCGCCAAAACCACAGACCATCGCGGCCACCTGGCTGTCGAACAACGGATCGGGGATAGCCCGGGCCTCGTGGTAAAAAATTTCAATATCCTGCCGGGCGGCATGAAAGACCTTGATGACGCTCCGGTTGAGCATCAGCTCGTAAAACGAGGCTAGGTCGATGCCCTTGGCGAGGGGATCGATAATGAATTCATGGTTCGGACCCGCCACCTGAATGAGGCAGAGTTTCGGCCAATAGGTCGAATCCCGCATGAACTCGGTGTCGACGGTGATAAAGGATGCCTTTGAGAGGGGGACACAGGCGTCTACGAGGGCTTCGGTCGTGGTGATCATTTCCATGGCGCCCCTATAGCGTAATCTGGGGTCGATGTCGCCCCCCAGGCCGGGTGGTGACCCGTGGAGGCCGAATGCCAGGCTTAGGAGCCCCGGGTCGGCTTGGGCCAGACCTTGACAAATCACCTGTCTCATGCGCTTTTCGGCTCCCAGAACCGGGCCCGGCAATGTGCCGAACACCCCAAGATTCCCGCCTTTTTCAGGGTTGAAACCAAATGCACCCTTATCGCAGCCATACCTGTGGCCAGCTCACAAAATCCCACGTTGGCGAGACCGTTCGCCTTTCCGGCTGGGTCCACCGCAAGCGAGACCATGGGGGTCTGCTGTTCATCGATTTGCGCGACCATTATGGTCTGACGCAATTGGTCTTTGACCCTGATATGGGCGAGGCCTTCAAGGTTGCCGAGCAGGTGCGGACTGAATCGGTCCTGCGCATTGATGGCCCGGTTGTCGCCCGGATAGAAGAAGCAGCAAACGCTAATCTGTCCACCGGCGCTATCGAGGTTCAGGTGAAGAACGCCGACGTTCTTTCTGCTGCACAGGAATTACCATTGCCGGTCTTTGGCGAGCAGGAATACCCGGAAGAAACGCGCCTGCGTTATCGCTTCCTAGATCTGCGCCGCGAAGGCATGCACAAGCGCATTGTGCTCCGCTCCCACCTGATCCGCGCCATGCGCAACTCGATGGAAGCTCAGGGGTTCCTCGACTACCAGACGCCGATCCTCACCGCGTCAAGCCCGGAAGGCGCGCGCGATTTCCTCGTGCCCAGCCGCCTGCACCCTGGCAAGTTTTATGCGCTGCCCCAGGCCCCACAGCAGTTTAAGCAGCTGACCATGGTGGCGGGCTTTGACCGCTACTATCAGATTGCGGCGTGTTTCCGTGATGAAGATGCCCGCGCGGATCGCTCAGCCGGTGAGTTTTACCAGCTCGACGTCGAAATGAGCTTCGTGGAGCAGGAAGAAGTCTTCAACGTTATGGAGCAGTTGGCTGCCGACACGTTTGGCGCTTTTGCGGGCGAGATGGATATTCCCCGCGTTGCAGACAAGCCACCCTTCGTGCGCATTCCTTACAAAACCTCGATGCTTAAATATGGCAATGATAAGCCGGACCTGCGCAACCCGATCGAGATCGTCGACATCACCGAGTTCTTCACGCCCGACGAGGTGACCTTCAAGGCGTTCAAGAATGTG
The DNA here is from genome assembly GCA_964518885.1 of uncultured Parvibaculum sp. Classification (GTDB taxonomy): domain Bacteria; phylum Pseudomonadota; class Alphaproteobacteria; order Parvibaculales; family Parvibaculaceae; genus Mf105b01. The sequence goes on from CAZFHW010000023.1 coordinate 4,151, forward strand.
ATCGCACAAGGCGGCATCGTGCGGGGCATTCCGGCTCCCGGCGCTGGCAGTCGTCCACGGTCGTTCTTCGACAAGCTCAACGACTGGGCCCGCAAGGACCAGGGTGCTGCGGGTCTGGGTTACATCATCTTTGAGGAAGTTGACGGCGCGCTTTCAGGCAAGGGTCCGATCGCCAAATTCTTCCCCGCAGCCGTGCTGACGGCGATGGCTGAGAAGGCCGGTGTGAAGGTGGGCGATGCGCTCTTCTTTGCGTGCGACAAGGAAGCACCAGCGGCAAACCTCGCCGGTCTCGCGCGGACCCGCATTGGCACCACGCTTGAATTGATAGAGAAGGATGTCTTCCGGTTCTGCTGGATCACCGACTATCCGATCTACGAATTCAACGAAACCGAAGGCCGGATCGACTTCTCCCACAATCCGTTCTCCATGCCCGTCGGCGGGCTGGAAGCGCTGGAGACGCAGGACCCGCTCGACGTGATGGGCCAGCAATATGACCTGGTCTGCAACGGTCATGAGCTTGGCTCAGGCGCGATCCGAAACGCGGACCCGGACTGTATGATCAAGGCGTTTGAGATCGCCGGCCACAAGCCTGAGGACACTGAGAAAAACTTTGCCGGAATGCTGAATGCCTTCCGCCTGGGCGCACCACCCCACGGTGGCATTGCGCTGGGGGTTGATCGCATCGTCATGCTGCTGGCCGATCAGGCCAACATCCGCGAAGTGACCATGTACCCGATGAACCAGCAGGCCGAAGACCTGTTGATGGGCGCACCGTCGCAGCCTGCCAATCACCAGCTGCGCGAACTGCACCTGCGGCACATTCCACCACCGGAAAAAAAGTAGGCGGCAGAGCGGCTTGAAGGGAATGTGAGGGCTAGGCCGTTTCGGTCTGGCGCATGTGCATCCAGTCGGGGCGCGGGTCGCGTGCGTCGAACCAGATTGAGTTCTTGGGAGGAAAGCGTTTCTCCTGCCCCTCTCTATATCCCTGGCTCTCCAGCACAGCGATATAGCTTATGAAGCGCATTTCGCCGGTTTCGCCGACGCGGTAGGGCAGGGAGAGATCCTCATACAGGATTACGGGCTCGGTGTTAAGAAAATCGAAAAATCAACTTAGGCGGCGCCGGTCACAGGCTGCCAATCACCCGTTGCGCGAACGGCACCTGCGGCACATTCCACCACCGGTAAAAGAACTGGTTATATGGGGCGGTCCGTAAGGGCTTGGCGTCATTCTCCTCGAAGTCGTCCGCGCGCCGCCCCTCGACGCCCGGTGGCGGGGACAAGCCCACCCGTCGGCGCCATCGCCTTGCCAAGCCCGAAGGGCGGCATGTTGGCATAGACATTCTCGTAGGCGCCTGCCTTCACCAGATAGGTCTCGTGCCAGATGCCGACAACGCCGACCGTCTTGTTTATCACGGCATTAAAGCGCACCCAGTTTGGCCAGTGTTCCAGTTCGCCGTCGCGCGCATAGGCCTCCAGCTGATCGAACGAGCGCCAGTACTGCACGATGATGCCGCCTGAGCGCTCAACACCCAGAAAACCCGTTTCATCGGCGGCCCGGGCTTCCAGCTCTGCCAGCATCTTCCCCATCGCGCGCGCGACCGGCACCCACTTGTGCGGCTGCCACCACTTGTTGATCCGCATCCCGATCAGAAAGACGACAAAGTCGCCCTCAATTTCGGCAGTCATGCGTTCGGGAATAATGTTGCTCATATCGGGTGTCTCCTTGAACACCCAAGTATGGAAGAAAATCCCGCGCTGTCACCCTCATGTCTCAGAAATCAGCACATAGATGCCGAGCCAGAAGCGCGCCGCATTGTGATCAGCTACAGCCGCTGGTGCCGCCGCAGGTGTCGCATTTGAGGCAGGTGCCATTGCGCACCATGGTGAAGTTGCCGCACTCATTGCACGCTTCGCCTTCATAGCCCTTCATGCGGGCTTCCGCGGTTGGGGACATGGCGCGGGGGCCTGAGCCACCACCTGCGGCAACGGCGATGGTCTCTACTAACGTTTCGCTGGCGCCCGCCAACATCGTCTCGGCCTGAGCCTTGGCGTCCAGCAGGGCCGTGGCTGCGATCTCTTCTGCCGTAGCGCCCGAGCGCGCAGTGGCGGTACCGCCGCGCACCACATAGAGGTTGCCGAGCTGGGTGTTGCGCGCATAGCCGGGCGAGGCGATGATGGTGGCAGGTACCGGTGTCAGTTTGCCTTCGTTCTCCCCACTCCCCAGGGCGTCGGGCAACAAGTCCGCAGGTAGCACGTGCCCAAGATCGTGACGACCAAGATAGGAGACCGCCAGTTCCCGGAACACATAGTCGAGGATCGAAGTGGCGTTCTTGATGGAATCATTGCCCTGCACAAGGCCCGCAGGCTCGAACCGGGTGAAGGTGAAGGCCTCCACATATTCTTCCAGCGGCACACCGTACTGCATGCCCAGCGAGATGGAGATCGCAAAATTGTTCATCAGCGAGCGGAAGGCAGCGCCTTCCTTGTGCATGTCGATGAAAATTTCCCCGATTGTGCCGTCTTCATATTCCCCTGTGCGCAGATAGACTTTGTGACCACCGACAATGGCTTTTTGGGTGTAGCCCTTGCGCCGATCCGGCAGCTTGGAGCGATCGCCCCGGCCTCCGGCGCGCATCTGCGCGCCCGCGACGTGGCTCATCGCTTGTTCCGCAGCTTTGCGGGCGAGCGTCGCCGCTTGGGCGGCGGCAGGCTGCTCCACCAGGGGCGTGGGTGCAGGCTTGGCGACGGGGGTTTCCGCCGTTGTTGCCGCCGTGGCATCAGCTTCGGCCAGATCATCGTCGGCCAGATCATCTTCCTCGTCCAGCAATTGTGCATTCAGCGGCTGGGAGAGCTTGGAGCCATCGCGGTAGAGCGCGTTGGCTTTCAGCGCCAGTTTCCACGACAGCATGTAGCTTTCTTTGCAGTCTTCCACCGTGGCCGAGTTGGGCATGTTGATGGTTTTGGAAATAGCACCTGAGATGAAGGGCTGCGCTGCGGCCATCATGTGAATGTGGGCTTTGACCGAGAGGGAGCGGGTGCCTGTGCGTCCGCACGGCGACGCGCAATCGAACACTGGAAGGTGCGCCTCTGCGAGGCCCGGCGCCCCTTCCAGCGTCATTGCGCCACAAACATGCAAGTTTGCCGCGTTGATTTGTGCCGCTGAAAAGCCGAGCGTTTCCAGCATGTCAAAATCCATATCGTCCATGGCGTCCGCATCCAGGCCCAGTGCCTCAACACAGAATTCCTCGCCCAGCGACCATTTGTTGAAGGCAAAGCGAATGTCGAACGCGGTGGCAAGGCTGCCTTCTACCTGTTCCAGCGCCGCGCGCGTAAAGCCTTTGCTCATCAACGCGTCGTGACTGACGCCCGGTGCGTCTTTCAACGTGCCGTGACCGACAGCATAGCCCGCAATACGCTCAATCTGCTCCGGCTTGTAGCCAAGCGAGCGCAACGCCTGCGGCACTGCGCGGTTGATGATCTTGAAATAGCCGCCGCCCGCAAGTTTTTTGAACTTCACCAGCGCGAAGTCAGGCTCAATGCCGGTAGTGTCACAATCCATCACCAGGCCGATGGTGCCCGTGGGGGCGACGACGCTGGCCTGGGCATTGCGGTAGCCAAATTTCTCGCCCATCGACACGGCCAGGTCCCACGCCGCGCGGGCATGTTCAACAAGGTCCGGCTGCGGGCAGTTCGCTGCATCCAGAGGCACAGGTGCGGTGGTCAGTTTCTCGTACGCATCGGTGGCGCCATGGGCCGCCGCCCGGTGATTACGCATCACCCGCAGCATGTGACTCTCATTGTCCTGATAGCCCGGGAACGAGCCCAGCTCTTTCGCCATCTGCGCAGACGTCGCATAGGACACGCCGGTCATGACGGCAGAGATAGTACCACACAGCGCGCGTGCTTCAGCGGAATCATAGGCCAGCCCGGTAGACATCAGCAGACCGCCAATATTGGCAAAGCCCAGACCCAGTGTGCGATAGCGATAGGAGAGAGTGGCAATTTCCTTGGAGGGGAACTGCGCCATCATCACCGAGATTTCCAGCACGATGGTCCACAATTTGGATGCATGCTCGAACGCTTCCACATCGAAGCGACCCGATGATTGCCGGAAGGCCATCAGATTGATCGAGGCCAGATTGCACGCGGTGTTGTCCAGGAACATATATTCCGAACACGGATTGCTGGCGCGAATGTCGCCGCTGGCGGGGCAGGTGTGCCAGTCGTTGATGGTGGTGTGATACTGAATGCCAGGGTCGGCACTTTCCCAGGCCGCCTCACCAATCTGGTCCCACAGTTCGCGCGCGGGCAGGGTCTTGTCGACCTCGCCATCGGTACGACGGATCAGGTCCCAGTCAGCGTCTTTTTCCACAGCACCCAAAAACGCATCCGTCACCCGGACAGTGTTGTTGGAGTTTTGTCCCGAGACAGTCAGATAGGCTTCGCTGTCCCAGTCCGTGTCATAGGTGCGGAATTCAATTTCCTTGAACCCCTGCTTGGCAAACTGGATGACCCGCTGCACATAGTTTTCCGGGATCATGGCTTCGCGCGCGGCAATCACGGCACGCTTCAGGGCCGGGTTCTTGCGCGGGTTGAAGCAATCATCGTCCGGCCCGTCGCAATTGTGCGCGGCCCGCATGATGGCGCCGAGGAATTTCTCGTTGATTTTGGAGCCCGTGACCAGAGCGGCAACCTTCTGCTCCTCGATCACCTTCCAGTTGATGAAGTGCTCAATGTCCGGGTGATCCACATCGACCACCACCATCTTGGCCGCGCGGCGGGTGGTGCCGCCAGATTTGATCGCGCCCGCAGCCCGGTCTCCGATTTTCAGGAACGACATCAGACCAGACGATTTGCCACCGCCCGACAGGCTTTCGTTGGCGCCGCGCAGATTGGAGAAGTTGGAGCCGGTGCCGGAACCATATTTGAACAGCCGGGCTTCGCGCACCCACAGGTCCATGATGCCGTTTTCATTGACCAGATCATCCTCGACCCCCTGAATAAAGCAGGCGTGTGGCTGGGGATGCTCATAGGCGGAGGTAGATTGGGTCAGCTCGCCTGTCTTATAGTCGACGTAATGGTGGCCCTGGGCCGGTCCATCAATGCCATAGGCCCAATGCAACCCGGTGTTGAACCATTGCGGGGAATTGGGGGCAGCGATCTGTGAGGCCAGCATGAAGCGCTGCTCGTCATAGAAGGCGCGGGCGTCTTCTTCCTTATCAAAATAGCCGCCTTTCCAACCCCAATAGGTCCAGGTGCCAGCCAGCCGGTCAAATACCTGCCGGACATCCATTTCCGGTCCGTACCGTTCAGCCTCAGGCAGTTCTTCCAGACGGAGCGTGTCAGCCTCATGGCGCCACAGCCAGGTCGGAACATTGTCTTCTTTCACCGGGCGCAGCGTGGCTGGGACACCAGCCTTGCGGAAGTATTTTTGCGCGATGATGTCAGACGCGACCTGGCTCCAGGTGGCGGGCACCTCAATGTCAGCCAGTCGAAACACAATGGTGCCGTCAGGGTTTTTGATTTCACTCGTCGTCGTGCGGAAATCAATCCCGTCATAAGGTGATTTCGTTTCGTCTGTAAAACACCGTTGAATACGCATTTAGCCCCCGTCAATTCTTTCATGCCCGTCGCGATACATCTGACCGCTCCACCGCTGGCTCGGTCGTTTTGGGCTCCAGCGACCACCTCGCAAGCACGAACAGATCGCCGCCGCCTGTTCCGTCCCTACTAGATGCTGTGTCTCATCGCTAAGCCGATACAAACTGTGGAACCGGCAGCCCCTTGTCGTCAACAATTTGTGTTGATTGGCGTACGCACCACGATATCTTGTGGGCCTCTATCGACTGCAAGCCCGAGTCCCCGCCAGTCAATCCCGAATCGACCTCGAAACTGGCTATTTTTTCTGCCTGAGCTACTCCGGGCGGCGGAGGCACCGAAAGCCTGCATTAGATTAAAAGGTCGAAAAATTCATCGAAGAAACCGCCCATTTTGGCGGCTGTTGTGATTAACGGGTTGGAGATACATCAGGCCTATAAGTCGTGAATGAACCGAAGTAACCCCAGTTGGACAGGACCATGTTGAGCAAAGCATATGGCCTCGAGCTTGAAGAGCTTGACGTCCTTGTGGTCGACGACAATGCCCACATGCGCCGATTGGTGGAAACCATCTTGCAGGCCTTCGGTATCGCTCAAATTCGCAAAGCCATCGATGGAACCGAAGCGCTCGCCGAGATCAAGTTTCGCCAGCCCGATCTGGTCATCAGTGACTGGGAAATGAAACCTATGGACGGGTGTGCGTTTCTTGAAGAATTACGCAAGGCGGATAATAAGCCAGCCTGCTTTATCCCCGTCATCATGCTGACGGCTCACGGTCGCCCACAACTTATCCGCCGTGCATTTGATGCAGGGGCAAGCCAGTTTCTTGTAAAACCGTTGACGCCCGCCAACCTGCTTCATCGCGTTGATTGGATATTGGCCGATACGCGCCCGTTCTGCGAAGAGGGGGGCCGTATGCGCCAGAAAATGACACTTCGCCTACCCAAGGCAGCGGTTGCGATTGCGGAGCAAAAAATTGCTATGGGTGAAGCCTGGAATCTGGAAATTTAGGCAGCGGTCTCACGCCAGCCATCCGTGGTCAGCACTTGACCATCTGCCAAAGTAAACCGGGCAGCGGTGTCCCCATATTGTGCCGTCAATGCGAACGCTTCCTTGATTGGTAATATGTAGAGCGTCGTTGATAGCCCGTCGGCAAGGGCCGCCGTGGGCGCTGAAACGCTAACAGATGAATAGTGAGTAGGGCTGGCGCCGGACTTTGGATCAAACAGATGATGTCCACTTGCGAGCGGGTGTCCTGACCCAGCGGACGTCGCCAGGGCGCCTCGCGTCATTTCCACTTTCCCGTCGAGCTTCCATGCGGATGCAGGGTTGCGCAGGCCAACGCGCCAAGGCGTTCCATCCTGTCGCGGACCGTTTGCCCGAAACTCTCCAAGGTTAATTAATGTGTGATGGGCGCCCCCGCTGCGGAACAAGGCGGCAATGCGGTCGGTAATGATACCTTGCGCGATACCGTTCAATGTCAGCGTGGCGCCGCCGGAAAGGCGGATTTGATCATCAGACAACCGGATGTGGTGAAATCCAATGCGCCTCTGTGCTGCTTGCAAGGCCAATTTGGTGGGTGAGGCAGTGAGCGAGGTTTCATCCGTGTTCAGGCTTTGCGCATGAACATCCCACAAGGCCTGCACTGTTGGGTCAAAAGCCCCTCCAGATTTTAGATTGAGATCTGCCGCCAGAAGGAGAGCTTCCACAAGCTCTGCCGGGGCGGGGGAGAGGTGGCCGGTCTCATTCAACCGAACAATGTCGGAGCTTGGTCTGTGCAGGCTGAAAATTTGTTCAAGCCGCGAAAGTTCGCCCGTGGCCGCCTGAATCAGGTCCGCCGCGTGTTCATCGGTAAATCCGTCCAGAATGATAGAGGCATCTCCGCCCATGGCCGTGCCCTGCCAGTGAGCGCGCGGGGTGGCATTGCCGGGCCGAGGGAGAGCCGTACCACCGGCCGCTGCTGCAAAAAGCAGGAGGGCGCGCCGCCGCGTTATCCCGGGGAAAGCGGGTGATTTCGGTCGTGTGGATCGTGGGAACGGTTTAACGGGCATTTGGTCGCCTGATCTTGGTCATTCTTGGGTGGTGCCAATTTAGCACGACGTACAAAAAGTAAGAAGCAATATCATTTATCTAATTGCATATCATTATCAATGACGTAAAAGAACTTCCGAGAAACCCTTTAAAACTTGTTTTTACTGGGGGCAACGGAAGAAGGGTACTGATAATGCAACTCAAGAAATATATGGGAGCGAGCGTACTGGCGCTGAGCTTCGGCCTGTCAGGCGCTCCGGCCATGGCAAACGACCTGCCAAGCCAAGCAGAACTGTGGAACCTCATTCAGGCACAGCAACAGCAGATCGATGCGCTTTCTGAACAACTGGCCGAAACGGACGAAAAAGTGGTGGCGACGGTTGAAGTTGTGGAAGAGATCGCGGCTGTCGCTGGTGGGGCAACCACACCGGGTTGGTGGCAACGCACCACAATCGGTGGGTATGGCGAGCTGCACTATAATGGCGGCAACAAGGACGAGATCGACTTCAATCGCTTCGTCCTGTTTTTCGGCCATGAATTTACCGACAGCATACGCTTTTTTGCGGAGATGGAATTGGAACATTCCGTGTCAGGCAACGGGCAGCCCGGTGCTATGGAACTTGAGCAGGCCTATCTTGAGTTCGATATCGCCGACCATCACACCATCACTGCGGGTGTTCAGCTGATCCCCGTGGGTATAATCAATGAAACCCATGAGCCAACAACCTTTTATGGTGTTGAGCGCAACGAGGTCGAAAGGAACATCATCCCCACCACTTGGTGGGAAGCTGGCGTTGGTGTGAACGGTGAACTGGGCGAAGGCTTCAGCTACAACGTGCTGTACCACTCAGGACTTCAAACGCCGACAACAGGCGGCAACGCCTTCAAGATCCGTAACGGTCGCCAGAAAGTGGCACAAGCCCGCGCCAGCGACGGCGCGATCACGGGCCGTCTGCAATGGACAGGGATGCCAGGTGTTGAAATTGGCGTGACAGCCCAGCACCAGTTTGATGTGACCCAGGGAACAGCCCAGGAAACGTCAGCCACCTTGCTCGAAGCGCATGTGGATGCGTCGTTTGCAGTGGGACCAGGCCGGATCGGCATCCGAGCGCTCGGAGCCATCTGGGATCTCGACAGCGCAGCAGCTGCAGCCGTTGGACGTGACGAACAGTCCGGCTGGTATGTCGAACCTTCTTACCGCTTTGCCACAGATATTGGTGAATTCGGTTTCTTCGCCCGGTATGCAGAATGGGATAATGAGGCTGGTGACAACACGGACTCAGTCTTCTCACAGACCCAGATCGGTGCCAACTTCTGGCCAACACCTGACACGGTGATCAAGGTTGATTACCAGTTTGATGATGCGCCTACAGGTGGCACAGAAGACAACCGTCTCAATGTTGGGCTTGGATATCAGTTCTGAGCGGTTTTCTACGTGAATACCTAACAATACCAAGTGGGGCGACTATCAGGGCGCCCCACTATTCGTTCAACGACATCTCATGGTAAGGTGCTACATGCACATGAAAACCAAACTCATTCTTTCAGGTCTTTTGGCGTTTGCCTTTGCCTGCTCCTCCCTGTCGGTACAGGCGAGAGGTGTCGTCCAGGAGCCGAACGACTTTTTGGCGGAGGTCTTCTCAGGGGAGGTGCCTGACCCGTCGTTTCTGTGGCTCCGGGCAAGCGTCAAGGAAGTAGCCCGGGAAATTCTTGGGCGTGATATGGGCGGGCTTCGGCTGCGATATTGGCGGCATGAAGACCGCACCGTGTGGATTTTGGAGGAAATAGGGAAAACCCAGCCCATTACCACCGGAATTGCGGTCTCCGGGGGGGCGATTGAACGATTACAGGTGCTGGTCTACCGAGAAAGCCATGGTTGGGAAGTCCGCTACCCATTTTTTACCGATCAGTTTAAGGGAATGGTGCTCCAAGAGGATTTGCGCTTATCGGATCAGGTTGACGGGATATCAGGAGCCACCCTGTCGGTTCGCGCGTTGACAAAATTGGCGCGGTTGGCGCTTCGTTTTGACGCGCTGGTCCGAGAGGACGTTTAAGGAGATGGGGGTGCGCAAGTCGTTTCGTTTCTGGCATCGGCGACTGGGCGTGACAGTTGCCCTCTTTGCCATTCTCCTGTCCGTGACCGGGGTTCTGTTGAACCATGCGGTGGCGCTGCGCCTGAATGAAATAGAAGTCGAAGCGGACTGGTTGCTCTCGTGGTATGGCGTTCACGGTGTCTCAGACGATGCTGTGTCATTCCGTGTCGGTGACAGCTGGGTGAGTTGGGCCAATGGCTGGACGTTCCTGGATACGAAGCCACTGGGTCGAAGCGATAGTCGTATTGTTGGAGCCGCGCGTTCCGAAAGCTTGTTTATGATTATCAGTCCCCGGGACATTCAATTGTTCACGCTGGACGGTGATCTGGTGGAGCATTTTTTCCCGGCACAAATCGATTCTGACATTTCTGCCGTGGGGATAGCAGCCGGTGCCCCTGTCATCAGGGCGGGCGCGCGCCTGTATCAGGCAGATGAAAGTGCGGCCATCTGGACCCCGTTTGAAGGGGCCGTATCCTGGTCAGAACCAGCTCCCGTTCCAAGTGACGTTTTGGAGGCGCTCAACCATCATCTGCGGGGCGATGGACTGCCCCTCTATCGTATCCTGCTGGATATTCATTCAGGTCGGTTTTTCACCGTTGCAGGCCCCTATATTATGGATGGTGCCGCGCTCCTGTTGCTGGTCTTGAGCGTCACTGGGTTGTGGATATGGTGGCCCAGGCGGACCTCTAACCGATAATTTCCCCAAATGGCCTCGGCCAGAACCGTCCTGATTGCAAGACTGGACGATGGCGGGCTTGAGTGTCATATTCGCGACGATTCAGCTGACAGAACGGTCCGATTTCATGAATTTTCTCAAGCAATTCTTCACGTGGTGGCATAGCCAGACCTTCGGCACCCGCTTCTACACCTGGCGAAAAGGTGAGTTTGTTGGTGAGGATGCCCAGGGCAACAAATATTACCGCACGACGGATGGAACAGACCGCCGCTGGGTCACTTACAATGGACTGGTGGAAGCCTCTCGTATTCCCGCTGAGTGGCATGGCTGGATGCATCACACAGTCGATACCTTGCCTTCAGAGGAGAACTACCAGCCGCACGAGTGGGAACTGCCTCACAGGCCCAATCTGACTGGTACGCCCTATGCCTACCGACCAGAGGGAAGCATCCTCTCAGAGAATGATCGTCCACGCGTGACCGGCGACTATGAGGCCTGGTCGCCGAAATAGAGCGCGGAAACCACTAAATAGTTCGTGCGCTGGCGCAGTTTGGTCACACTCTCGGCAAGCTCAGGCTTTATTAGGGAAATCCAAACAGAATATCATTGCTCCAGTTGGAGTAAGTAAGTGATTCTGATGATGACCGCACCGGCAGGCCAGCCGTGAGGAGCGAGAGAAGATGGATAGCAGTTTTGTCGAAACCCTGGTGGGCACATTGGTGCTCGCGATTACCGGCGCGTTTTTGGCGTATGGGTATTCAATTACCGATGTCGGGGATGTTTCCGGCATACAGCTAACAGCTGAATTTGACCGGGTGGACGGCTTGGCGACGGGGTCGGATGTTCGCATGTCGGGCATCAAAATTGGGACCGTGACGTCGCAGACATTGAACCTGAACAATTATTACGCTGTTGTGACGATGAACCTGTCCGACAAAATCGCTCTGCCGATCGATTCATCGGCGAAGATCACCAGCGAGGGGTTGCTGGGCGGAAATTATGTTTCTCTGACGCCCGGTGGTTCTGAAGAAATGCTGCAGAACGGCGACGCCATCGAGTTTACGCAAGGCTCTATTGATCTGATTGGTCTGGTTGGACAGGCCGTCTTCAGCGCGCAAGGTGGAAGCGAGTGACAAGCCGGTCAAGACAAAATGCGGGCCTTGGCGCGCTAGCCTGCCTCGCGGTAATCGCGTTGGTTCAGCTTGTACCAACTGCGCAGGCAGAGCCTGCCGGGCGCGTGGCTATTTTCACAGGGCTCGACAAAATCACCGCACGCATTACGCGGCTTGAAGCTGATATAGGCACGCGTGTGCAGTTTGGAACACTGGAAATTTTGGCACAGACCTGCAACAAGCGCCCGCCCGAGGAGACCCCGGAAACCACGGCGTTTGTAGAAGTTTTTGACGTTGGCACAACGCTCGCCAGCGAGCTTCAGGAAGAAGGAGGCGTCACACCAATGATGCCGTCAGAACCGGAGCGGATATTCTCCGGTTGGATGTTTGCCTCCAGCCCGGGCCTCAACGCTGTGGAACACCCCGTCTACGATGTCTGGCTGATCGACTGCAAAATGTCCGAGCCATCCACGCCGACAGATCCATCCGCACCAGCTGCCAGCGAGTAAAAGTCGCCGGGGTCACCCTTAAGGGCGGCAGCTAATTTTTCTTTGTACTCATCCCGAGGAATTTCAACGGCGCCGAATTGCTCCAGGTGGCCGGTGACAAACTGGGTGTCGAGCAGTGTGTAGCCGCCACGACGAAGCAGGGCGACCAGATAGACCAGAGCGACCTTGCTGGCATCGCGTTCCCGGCTGAACATGCTTTCGCCAAAAAAGGCACGGCCCAAAGACACGCCATACAATCCGCCGACCAGCTTGTCCTCGCGCCAGCATTCGACTGAGTGAGTGACGCCGCGGGCATGAAGCTCGCAATAGGTATCGAGGATGGAGGCGTTGATCCAGGTGCCACCACGCCCGTTTGTGTCCTCGGCACAGGCTTCCATAACGGCGCGGAAGCTGGTGTCAATGCGCACCGTGAAAGGACCGGTCTTGATGGTGCGGACAAGTCGGCGCGGCACATGGAACGTTTCAAGCGGCAAAATACCCCGCCACTCCGGATCAACCCAGTAGAGGGTCTCCGACGTGGCACTCTCCCCCATCGGGAAAATGCCAAATGAGTAAGCCTTGATAAGGGTATCGGGATCGATGCTATCCATGGGTCCGATGGGAGACCTCAAGAGCGCTCCAGGAACTCTTCGAGCCAGTGAATGTGGTAATTGCCGTCGATAAGATCAGGGTCGTTGACCAGTTCCTTGAAGAGCGGAATGGTTGTGTCCACGCCTTCAATCACAAACTCATGCAAGGCGCGACGCAAGCGCATCAAACATTCGTTCCGGTTGCGCCCATGCACAATGAGCTTGCCGATCAGACTGTCATAGTAGGGGGGGATGCGGTATCCGGAATAGACGCCGGAATCGACCCGAACGCCAAGCCCACCTGGTGTGTGATATTCGCGAATGGTGCCGGGAGAGGGCACGAAGGTCTTGGCATTTTCGGCATTCACGCGGCACTCGATGGCGTGGCCCCGAAAAATGACGTCTTCCTGCTTGAAGCTGAGTTCCAGTCCGGCAGCGATGCGGATTTGTTCGCGCACAAGGTCGATCCCGGTGACCGCTTCCGTTACCGGATGTTCAACCTGCAGGCGCGTGTTCATTTCGATGAAATAGAACTCGCCGTCCTCGTAGAGGAACTCAACGGTCCCAACACCCAGATAGCCAAGCTTGCCAATCGCTCTGCTGACAATGTCGCCAATCTTCTTTCGGGCCTCGTCATTGAGGGCGGGCGAAGGTGCTTCTTCCAGTATTTTTTGATTGCGCCTCTGCAAGGAACAGTCGCGCTCACCCAAATGCACGACATTGCCATGGGAGTCCGCAATAACCTGCACTTCGATGTGGCGTGGTCGGCTAAGATATTTTTCGATGTACATCGCGTCATCACCGAAGGCTGCTTTTGCTTCGGCACGTGCGGTGCTGAACGCTTCGATCAGCGCATCTTCCGTGAGAGCCACTTTCATGCCGCGACCACCCCCACCGGCGGCGGCTTTCACAAGAACGGGGAAGCCCATCTCTTTGGAGACCCGCAGTGCTTCCTCGTTCGATGTCACCGCACCGGGTGACCCTGGAACAACAGGAATGCCAAGTGCCTTCACAGCTGCTTTCGCCGCAATCTTGTCACCCATCAGCTTGATGTGATCGGAGGTCGGGCCAATGAAGGTGATGCCGTGGGCTTCGAGAATTTCAGCGAACCGGGCGTTCTCTGACAAGAAGCCGTACCCGGGATGCACAGCGTCGGCGCCGGTAATTTCACAAGCCGAAATAATCGCTGGAATATTGAGGTAGCTTTCAGACGCCTGGGGAGGGCCAATGCAGACGCTCTCATTGGCAAGCCGAACGTGCATCGCATGCTCGTCAGCGGTTGAGTGAACAGCAACGGTGGCAATGCCCATTTCCCGGCAAGCCCGGTGGACACGCAGCGCAATTTCGCCTCGGTTGGCGATAAGGACTTTTTCGAACATACGCGGTGCGCTCCGGTTCTATTCGATGATGAGAAGAGGTTCGCCGAATTCAACCGGCTGCCCGTCTTCCACAAGAATTTCTTTGACCGTGCCCGAACGAGGTGCCGGGATCTGGTTCATGGTTTTCATCGCTTCAATGATGAGAACCGTCTGACCTTGAGTGACCTGAGAGCCAACGGTCACAAACGGCGTCGTACCCGGCTCAGTGGCCAGATAGACGGTCCCAACCATGGGGGAGGGAAGGGTACCAGGGTGAGCAACCGGCGCTGCCTCCGCAGAGGCTGCAGCCACGGGAGCGGCGACCGCTACAGGAACGCTGGCCACCTGGGTCACCTGACGGACGACCCGGAGTTTGAGGTTGTCAGTCTCAACTTCGATCTCGCTGAGGTCGGTCTCTTTCAAGAGATCAGCCAGTTCCCGGATCAGGTCTTTATCGACGCCTTTTGTGCTCATGTGGCTCGTGGCCCTTCTTTGTTATTCAGCCGTCTAGATGAGATTTGAGTGCCTCAACCGCCAGCAGATAGCCGATCGGACCGAGGCCGCAAATGACGCCCAATGAAACGGGCGAAACATAGGAATGATGACGGAAGTCTTCTCGTTTGAAAATGTTTGAAATATGAACTTCAACGACAGGTAGCTCTGACGCTGTGATCGCATCTGCCAGCGCAACGGAGGTATGCGTATAGGCCGCCCCATTCAGAATAATGCCGCAGGCCTTGTCGCGCGCTTCCAAAATCCAGTCGACCAACTGGCCTTCCGAGTTGGATTGGCGAAAATCAATAGTGAGATCACAGGAAGCCGCGCGGTCCCGCACCATCGCTTCAATGTCAGCGAGGGTCTGCGTGCCATAAATTTCTGGCTCGCGCGTCCCCAGCATGTTGAGCGTGGGCCCGTTCAGCACGAAGATCGGCTTGGCCATGCGTTTTTCCGTTTCAGCTTTCGATCGGCTCTTTCTCGACGAAAAAGAGTGTACCCCGACCAGCTCCCGTATCTAGGGTTGGAAAGGGGCGAAAATGTGTCTCACAACTTTGTTTAAGGCCAAAAACTCTCGGAATACAGCCCATTTATGCAGTTTACGCCGCGGAAGATGCCGAGCTGGTTAACAAGCGCAGCGACGACCTGCCCCTGTATACGCGAGCGAGTGGTTGCGCCGCAATCCCAGAAACCGGTCCGGAAACCCGCGGGGTCTACGCCGACATCATCATCTTCAGCGCGCCATCCTCTTTGGTATCAAAAAGCCGGTAGGCTTCGCCACCCTCCGACAGGTCCATCCGGTGGGTAATCACCATTTCCGGGTGAAGGCGACCCGCGCGCACCAGTGCAATCAGCTCATCCCAATGGCTCTGCACAGAACAGGCGCTGATCCGGAAAGTGAGCCCCTTGATAAAGGCGAGGCCCATTGGAAATTTGAAATCCATGCTCTGGCTGACCCCGATCACCGACACCGTGCCCTGGGCGCCCACAAGGTCGATGGCAGTACGGATGGTCACATCGGACCCCACCGCTTCGACCGCACAATCGAGCATCCGGCCTTTGGTTTCCTCCATGAGCTGTTCCTTGGCGGTGGCCGGGTCCAGTGCAATGGCCCCAAGGGCAGCGGCACGCGCGCGGCGCTCCGGCACCAGATCAAGGGCATAAACTTTGGAGGCACCTAGCACGAAGGCAATCTCAACAGCCATCAGGCCGATGGGGCCGAGCCCCACAACGGCGACGGTCTTGCCCGGGCCAATGTCCGCGTTGAGACAGCCCAGATAGGCAGTCGGCAGATTGTCCGTCAGCAACAGCGCCTGATCTTCGCTAATCCCCTCAGGGATAGCGCGCGCGTTGAAATCACCCATGGGCACGCGAATGCCTTCCGCCTGACATCCCTCCAGCGCATGGCCGAGGCCATAGCACCCCATCTGGTTGTTCTCACACCGGTTGATATGGCCCCCCAGGCAGGACCGGCACGCACCACACCCGACAGCCGCCGACAACATCACCATGTCACCGGGCTTGAACCGCGTCACACCGCGACCGATCTCGGCCACTTCGCCAATGGCTTCGTGACCGACACAAAAGCCGGTGTCGCCCGTGAACTGAGCGCCGTGATAGATGTGCAGATCGGAACCACAAATGCCGCAGGTTTTCATTTTGACGATGAGGTCCGTATCCGCATGGCATTGCGGGTCGGCATAATCCTCAAACCGGATGTCGCCTTTCCCGTGTGATGTCAGCGCTTTCATCTAGTTTCGTTTCCTCAAGAAAGAATAAGGCCGCCATCGACCGGAATGGTTTGGCCGACAACATACGCAGATAAGGGGGAGGCAAGAAAGAGAGCCACGCCCGCCATATCACTGGGCTTGCCAAGCCGTCCAAGCGGAATGCCCCGGAGCGACGCTTCCAGGCGCTTGGGGTTCTCCGTCGTTACCTTGGTGAGCTTTGTATCCACTAGCCCGGGTGCAATGCCGTTCACACGAATGCCGTCACCGGCCCAGGCTTCCCCCAGCGTCTTGGTGAGGCCAATCGCCCCTGTCTTTGAGGCAGCGTAGGCGGGGTTGCCCCGGGTCGCATGGTATCCCGCGGTGGAAGAGATGGTGATGAGCGACCCTTTGGCGGCGGCAAGCATGTCATGGAATTTTCCAGCACAGGCCATCAGACTGCCCAGGTTCACATCCATCACCTGCTGGAAGCCCGGCATTTTGAATTCCGCGCGCTTGTAGAGAACCGTGCCCTGGCTCAGTACCAATACGTCGAGACTGTCGAAGGGGGGCGTGTAGGCGTCAATAGCGTCGAAGTCACTGACGTCCATTTGGGCATAGGTCAAACCGGTCAGGTCTGACCCCTCATCGCCCGCATAGTCAGCCGCCGCGCTGCGTGTGCCCCAGACATGGACGTCGGCCCCAGCATCAAGGAATGCATGCGCGATACCATTGCCAATGCCGCTTGAGCCACCGACGACCAGCACCCGCTTGCCGGTAAAATCCAATGGGTTCTTCATGGACAATCCTCCCAGTTTTTTTGGTGGGACGATGAATAGCGCGGCAAAGGTGGCCCGTCGAGACCGTCATCGCAAGCCTTTGGTTCCGCGAGGGAAGTCAGTCGTCCGTTACGCGCCACGCCAGCACTGTGCCAACAAGCTGGACCACGAACGCGATTGAAAACGCGAACACATTGCCGTCGAAGCCAAAGAAGCGGATGGGATCATCCACGTCTGTCAGCGCCCCACCAAAGTCGCCGATAAAAATGAAGGCCACGAAAAACGCACCGAGAAAGATGCAGCCGGGAGCGGAGGCATAACGAAGGCGCATCCCGCGGTTTTCAGTCGGCGTCCAGATGAGCGCCAACACGTAGAGCGACAATCCGGCGCCCACGGTAATCGCCCAGGCAGTGTGGAAGCGCGCATGAGGCAACCAGCCGTCATGGAAAATATGACTTGGGTTTATGTCAGCCAGCAGCGGCACAAGCCCGGTCTGAAGGGTCACCAAAGTGAGAAGTATTTGTGCTGTACGGATCATCATTCCCCCCAAGAATGCTTATTGGTCACTCTAGCACAGGCCATCAATTTTCAAATTTCAGGTTATTTCGGCTTTTGGAGCCCTTGTTTGGCCTTGAATTGAAGGCCGGTGCTACCCATTATCCGGCCCTGTTCAATAATCGAGATTCTCTCATGACCCTCACCATCAATGGAGAGCGCCACACTTTTGAAGGCCCGCTAACCGTGGCAAGCCTGCTGGTGAAACTTGGCCTCGACCCACAAAAACTGGCGGTTGAACACAATCTCGAAATTGTGCGGCGTTCGGCCTATGGTGAGACGGAAGTAAAAGAGGGTGACACGCTGGAGCTCGTCCAGTTTGTTGGCGGTGGGTAAGGAACAGGTGATGGCTGAGGCACAAAGAATGACAGAAGAAGAGGGCGCGAGCCCCGGCGACAGCTGGTCGATTGCGGGCCAGACCTATTCATCCCGCCTCATTGTCGGCACGGGAAAATACAAAGACTTTGAAGAGACCGCTCGGGCCATTGAAGCCTCGGGCGCGGAAATCGTCACCGTGGCTGTGCGCCGGGTAAACGTCACCAATCCCAATGAGCCGATGCTGGTCGATTTTGTCGATCCAAAAAAATACACCTACCTGCCCAACACGGCGGGCTGTTTCACCGGCGACGATGCCGTGCGCACGTTGCGCCTGGCGCGCGAAGCAGGCGGTTGGGACCTGGTGAAGCTCGAAGTGCTGGGGGACCGCAAGACCCTCTATCCCGACATGCTGGAGACACTCACCGCTGCCGAACTTCTCATCAAAGAAGGCTTCAAGGTGATGGTCTATTGCTCGGATGATATTCTATTAGCCAAGCGCCTGGAGGATCTGGGCTGCGTTGCTATCATGCCTTTGGCAGCTCCCATCGGCTCCGGGCTTGGCGTGCAAAACCCCATCAACATCCGGCTCATCAAAGAGCAATCAAGCGTGCCCGTTCTTGTAGACGCCGGTGTTGGCACCGCGTCCGATGCAGCCATTGCGATGGAGTTGGGGTGTGATGGCGTGTTGATGAACACGGCTATTGCCGAAGCAAAAGACCCCATCCTTATGGCCGCCGCCATGAAGAAGGCGGTGGAGGCAGGCAGGCTTGCCTATCTGGCAGGGCGGATGCCGCGCAAGCTGTACGCTGACCCAAGTTCACCCGTCGCAGGTCTCATCTAGAACTTCTGCTTAAGAGGCAGTGCGTTCTTCCTCAACAATTTCTAGAAGCCGCTCCTTGCTTACAGCGCCTGGGATCAGCTGATTGCCGATGACAAAGGCGGGTGTTCCCTCAACGCCGATCAGGCGCGCAAGGTCCTGGGTGCGTTCAATCGCAGCATCAATGCCCGGGTCTTTCATGTCCTGACGCAGACGGTCCACGTCCAGTCCGGCCTCTTCAGCAATGCGCATGATCCGCGCCTCGTCGAGGCTACCTTGCGTCTCCATCAAGGCAATGTGGAGTTCCATATATTTATTCTGCGAGATGGCGGCGAGCGCTGCCCGAGCAGCCAATGTCGACTCGTCGGAAAGAATGGGGAAGTCTTTCAAAACGAGACGGATATTCCCGTCTTCATCGGCTGCCGCGAGAATGTCCGCCACGGCGCGCTTGCAGTAGGGGCATTTGTAGTCAAAGAATTCCACGATAGTGATGTCACCATCCGGATTGCCATAGACGTAAGAGTAGTCGTCATTGAAGAGAGCATCCCGATTGTCGCTGATGGCATTTTCAGAAGCGAGACGACCTTGCTCGGCTTGGTTTTCCTCCAGCTTGGCAAATACCTCGAGCATGAATTCTGGGTTCTCAAGCAGATACTCGCTCATGATCTGAACGACAGCATCGGTCTGTGTGGCATCAAAGGAAGTCTGGCGGCTTTCGGCGGTAGCGAGATTGCTGCCCACGATAAGGAACCCCGCAATACTCAACACACCAACAATGCTCGAAAACACCAGCGGGAACCGTTTAGTGACCGTCATACGCTTCTTATCCTCTACCTTTTTCTTGCAAAATATCTTCTGCCCTCAACCAGCCCGGCGATCCAGACAAAAGTTCGTCCTGGGCCCGTTTGGCATGTTGCTTGGCTCTAGGCAACTGGCCGAGCGCATAAAACCGCTCTGCTGTTGACAGTTCCGCATGACCATAATCCCCCAGCCGGGCATAGCCAATGGCGGCTTGCTGGTAGGCACGGGAGTTTTCCTTATCGAAACGTTCTGCAAACCGCAAATGTTCCAGCGCCTTTTCGGTGTTTGTCGGGTCCTCTGTGGCAATGAGGGACTGAGCAAGTCCTACACGCAGAAGAGGTGAGTTGGGAGCCAGGTCGACGGCACGTTGGTATGGCGCGATGGACTCAGCCACCTTGCCGCCTTCAAAAAGTATTTGCCCCTTCAGTTCCCAGATAAACGGGTTATCGGGCATTGCCTCAAATATGGGGTCAAGTTCAGCCAGGGCTCGGTCGCCATAACCCTGTTTGTGAAGGGCAATCGCTCTCGCATAGTGCGCGGGCAGGCTCTGGTCGCTGGGAGGGAAGCGGCGGTATGTGAGGGCAGGCTGGTCAAGAAAACCCCACAGTTTTGCTTGCACCATCTCAAAAATTGTCACCGATTCCGGCGAATCTTGGACCTCGAAATAGGGAGATCGGGTGACCCGGTCTTCCAGTGCGCTAAGGCGTTGAGTTGAAAGTGGGTGAGACCGCAAATAGGGGTCTTGGCGGCGTTCGCTTAACACTTCCTGACCACGAAACAGGTAGAACGTATCCATCATGCCAGCACCGGACCAGCCAACCCGGTCGAGATAGGTGGCGGCGGCCTGGTCAGCCGCAGATTCCTGTATCCGGCTATATTCGAGGAAGCCACGCTGTGCGATCGTCTGTCCGCCGGTGAGGAGGGCGAGGCCCACATCCGCCGCGCCGACAGCTATCGCTCCGATACCAAGAACCGTGGAAATGATTGTCGGTATCGCTGCATTCTTCAACGCATCCTGGGTCCTAGATAGATGGCCACCTGCCATGTGTCCGGTTTCGTGCGCCATGACCCCAATCAGCATATTGGGTCTGTCTGCCCGAAGAATGAGGCCCGTGTGAATAAACATCCGCTGGCCACCCGCAACAAATGCGTTCAGGGAGTTTTCGGCCACGATATGGAGGCGCACAGCGTCCGGATTGATCCCGGCGGCTCTAAAAATGGGCGTCCCAAAATCCCGCAGCATTTTCTCGGTTTCAGCATCACGTATGAGGCCGGCAGAAAGGGCAGGGCCAGACAGGAAAACCATCGCAGCCACGACAACAGCAAACATGGATCTCATTTGATATTTTGCAGCTGCGTGAATGCGCGCCAAATGCTGGCTTGGGACCAAATACTGGCTTGGGAGGAGGCGTTGAGCAAGTATCATGCAATCAGTACCAATTCATGGCCCTTCTAAATGGCACCGCGCGCAATCGCGATACCTGATTAATATGCCCCTATTCCCAACCGTAGGAGGGCCGGGGTGTGTGGTCAATCGCTGGCGGGGCTAAACTCGCGCAACTGTGACCCAGTTTGTCGCTCAGGCGTGCTTTTCGTAGCCGTCTTGGTTAATCTGCCTCATGCGGCATTGGGGGAGATTCTCATACCGAACATTGCCGCACCGGTTCGAAATATTGATGCCTGTCAGAAAGCCCATTCGTCAGACGTTCGAGACTGCTTGTCGGACGATCTAAATAAGGAAAATCACGTCCCAATGAGGCCAAATTTTGTTCGCTCCACAGCTCCTTTTCGTTCAAGTCGGAAAATCCGGCTAAATCGAATCTCTCACCTGCATCGTCTCGCGTTACCTCTCGTTCTTGTCGCAAGCCTGTCGGGATGTGGAAGTCTGTTTGGAAGCGATGAGCCAGACACCAGCACGCGCCTGGGCTCCGTAGTGGGACCTCAGAGGAATGCTCATGGGCTGACCGGCGTTGGCCGCGCGTCTGAGGCAGAAAATTTGGCTATCACAAATGGCGGCTTTGTTCTGGCAGACGAACCGCAGGCGGCCCTGATCGCACGCGACGTGTTGGAACGGGGCGGCAATGCAGCCGATGCGGCAACAGCTCTTTATTTCACGCTGTCTGTCACTTATCCGGCGGCAGCCGGATTGGGGGGCGGCGGAATTTGTCTGATACATGACCCGTTTGAACGCACCACCGAAAGTGTTGAATTTTTACCACGTCGGGCAGCAGCAGGCGGCCCCGTCGCCATTCCCGGCAATGTCCGTGGTTTTGCCCTATTGCAGGCCCGGTATGGCCAATCCTCATGGGCGAGCCTACTTGCGCCTGCGGAGCGCCTTGCGGCGACAGGAACGCCCGTATCACGGGCCATGGCGCGGGGGCTTGCTCCCCATGCAGCGATACTGAGGGCCGACCCGGAACTATCCAGAGGGCTTCTCTCACGGTCAGGTTCTGCGTTGAAGGAACAGGATAAAGCTGTGCAGATCGAGCTGGCCTCAACATTGGGGCTTGTACGGTCGCGGGGTGTCGCAGCGCTTTATAGCGGTGACGGCGTCGCCACACTCGCTGCAGGCATCGCAGATGCTGGCGGGCGGGTGAGTGTGGAAGACCTGCGCAATTACCGACCGGTGGTGAGCGATGCCGCGATGCGTCGATCCGACGGTGTGGAGGTTTACTTCCCGTCTTCCAATGTCGGTGCCGGAGCTTTTGCCACCGCCATGTGGGACGCCCTGCAAACTATTTCTCCAACGGACGGAACCGGTGGCCTGCAGGCAGCAAATACCACAGCCCGCAGCCTTGGAGTATCAGGAACATTGCCGGATGATTTGGGGTCAACCGGGTTTGTTGTGGTCTCATCACGGGGCAACGCGGTCGCCTGTGCTGTGACAATGAATGGACCTTTTGGGACAGGACGAACAGCACGGGGGATGGGAGTAACGCTGGCGTCTGCGCCCGATGAACCCGTGCTCGGACTGGCAGGGGCTTTCCTGGCCCCGGTCATCGCGACAGGTCCCGGTAACACGACTTTGGTCTTTGCTGGTGCATCCGGCGGCGGACCGAATGCGGTGGCTGGTGTGCAGCAGGTATTGCGCCAGACCCTTGGAGCATCGCCCCAGAATATGACCTCTGCTCTGCGGTCCGCGACACCGGACGCATCGGTTCTGATCAATGCGCTGGTTTGCCCATCAGGCCTGCCACTCGGCTTCAACAAGTGCGAGATCGGCATCGACCCGGATGGATATGGTCTTGGGGTTGAGGCGATCACCCAATAGGCAACTGGTTGTAGAAGCACGGATCCCCGGCATGAGTAGTGATGAGATGAAGCCTTCAAAGCGCAGTGATGTTGCACCCTTCATCGTGATGGACGTCATGCGCGAAGCGAACCGGTTGGCGGCAGAGGGACGCACGATCATTCACCTGGAGGTCGGCCAGCCTGGTGCTGCGCCTCCGGAGCGGGTTCGCGCGGTGGCTGCGGAAGCTCTTGGCCGAGGGGCGTTAGGCTATACAGATGCACTGGGCATCCCGTCGCTGCGGGCCCGGATCGCCGACTATTATCGCACACAACATGGTGTTGAAATTGATCCTGCCCGGGTTGTTGTCACGGCAGGGTCGTCCGCCGCCTTCATCCTGACCTTCCTTACCTGCTTTGAAGCGGGGGATAGAGTGGGGCTGCCAGAACCGGGCTATCCAGCTTACCGAAATACGTTGAAGGCGCTGGGATGTGTGCCGGTGGGGCTTCCCACCGGGCCACAGACGAACTGGGCCCTGACACCTGATCTGATCAACCAGGCAGAGCAGGAGGGGGGACCGCTGCAAGGTATTCTTGTGGCCAGCCCCTCAAACCCAACCGGCGTGATGCTGGATCGCAAGGCGTTGCAAGCGTTGAGCGACCATTGTCGGGAGACCGGAAAATGGTTCATCTCGGATGAGATCTATCACCGCATTGGCTATGGCATGACCGACGTATCAGCGCTGGAATGTGGGCCGGACGCGATCACCATCAATAGTTTCTCAAAATACTACTGCATGACCGGCTGGCGATTGGGCTGGGCCGTGCTGCCAGAGCACCTCGTGCGGAGCGCTGAGCGGCTGGCCCAAAACCTGTTCATCTCTCCTCCAACATTATCGCAGATCGCAGCAGAACAAGCGTTTGAAGAGAGTGTGTCGCTCGACAGCAACGTCGAGGTCTATGCGCGCAATCGGGAACTGCTTCTGAGGGAACTTCCAAAGGCCGGGATTGATCGGTTTGCCCCTGCGGATGGTGCCTTCTATCTCTACGCGGATGTGTCACATCTGGCAGATGACAGTGCTCTGTTTTGCGAGCGCATGCTGAACGAGGCGGGGGTCGCAGCCACGCCAGGAGCCGATTTCGACCCAGTGCGTGGACATCACTATGTTCGGTTTTCTTTTGCTGGAGAAACGGCGGACATGGCCGAAGCCGCCCGCCG
>CAZFHW010000024.1:0-27280 GCA_964518885.1 uncultured Parvibaculum sp.
CGATCAGATGGACAAGATTGTCGCCAAGAGCCGGTCCAAAAACAAGAGCCGGTCCAAAAACAAGAGCCGGTCCCAAAAAGGGTGAGCAGAGGCAAGGCTTTCCACGAGCGGCGGTCTCCTGACCGAAATCAAGGGTCTATCCAGCATTTCGCGGGCGTCTCAGACCTGCTACACTCTCCTCAACTTAAAGACAAAGGAGCCTGGTTGAGACGGGCGGGCTAGGGTAATCCCAGCTCCGCGCTGTATCCTGGGTTGGAAGATGTGACTGAATCGGGAGAAGGGTCCCGGTCCACCGAAGGTGTAGGGGACACCTCCGCGTCGGATGGGGAACCAAAGTCTGGCGTCTCTGCGGCTCAAGGAGATTTGGGCACTCAGGGGGATCAGCCAAAGAAAAAACGCCGCCGCAGACGGCGCCGAGGCCGTGCGACATCTGGCGACCCCGCGAACAAGAGCGAGCAGGCATCGGCTCACCCGGACCAAAATTCCTCTGCATCTCAAAGCACGCGAGTTCCTCCTGTCTATGCAGCGATAGACCTTGGGACCAACAATTGTCGATTGCTGGTGGCCAAACGCACCCGCGATGGATTTCGGGTGATCGATGCCTATTCGCGCATTGTGCGGCTCGGCGAGGGGCTCGCCAATTCTGATCAGTTGAGCGCAGAAGCAATGGACCGCGCGCTTGAGGCCCTGAAAGTGTGTAGCGACAAAATGCAGCGCCGTGGTGTTACGCGGGCAAGGTCGATCGCGACCGAAGCCTGCCGGACAGCCGCAAATGGCCCAGATTTTGTCGACCGGGTGAAGCGCGAAACAGGCATTGAGCTTGAAGTCGTCTCGACCGCTGACGAGGCTGGTCTGGCGGTTGCAGGCTGTGCGCCACTGCTCGATCCGGGTCATAGCGCCGCCTTGGTGTTCGACATCGGCGGGGGGAGCACGGAGTTGATGTGGGTGCATCACGAAAATCGCCCTAAACCTGAAGTTAAGGACTGGACCAGCTTGCCATGTGGCGTTGTGACTTTGGCTGAGAAGTATGGCGGTGAGTTTGTCTCGCGGGCTTTGTTCGAGGAGATGGTGAGCGATGTATCCGGCCGACTGGATGCCTTCAGACAGCGCCTTGTCCAGCACCTGCCTTCCGAGAACCAATATCACCTGCTGGGCACTTCGGGAACGGTAACCACCATCACCGGGGTCCATTTGGGGCTCAAGCGGTACGACCGGTCAAAAGTTGACGGTGCCTGGATTGGTCGCTCAGAGGTATCTGCTGTGACCGACAAGCTGCTGGATCTGTCGTTGGCCGAGAGGGCGGCGCACCCTTGCATTGGCGTTGAGCGCGCGGATCTTGTATTGGCAGGGTGCGCTATTCTGGAGGCCATCAACCGCGCTTGGCCGGCGAATAGGTTGCGGGTGGCTGACCGGGGATTGCGCGAGGGTATATTGTTCTCGCTGATGGCGGCGGATGAAACGGTGCCTCACAAACGCAGACGCAGACGTCGCCGCAGAGGGAAATCGCGAAGTGGCTCCCAGGCAGGGCAACCCAGCCAGGGGGGTGGAGAGTAATGATGAGAAGGCACATGAGACAATGAGTGAGTCAGACGGCAGCGGTGGAAAGCCAGGGTCGCGGCGGGGTGCCGCCGGGCGTCGGAACCTGCATGTGCGGGTGAAGACAGCACGCGGTCGTCGCTTGTCCTCCACGCTTTGGTTACAACGTCAGCTGAACGACCCCTATGTGCAGCGCGCCAAGGAGGAAGGGTATCGGTCCCGCGCGGCGTTCAAATTGATTGAGTTGGACGATCGGTTTCATTTTCTCAAAAAGGGTGCCCGCGTGGTGGACCTGGGCTCTGCTCCCGGTGGCTGGACGCAGGTTTCCGTGGCCCGGACGGATGCTGAAAAGGGAAAAGGCAAGGTCATCGGCATCGATCTGCAGGAGGTCGACGGGATCCCCGGTGCTGAGCTCTATGTGCTGGATTTCATGGAGAATGACGCAGACCTCAAGGTCAAAGAATGGCTGGGCGGAGAGGCCGACGTGGTGTTGTCGGACATGGCATCTCCAGCGACCGGCCACAAGCAGACCGACCATCTGCGCATTATGGCTTTGGCGGAGGCGGCGGCGCTCTTTGCCCATGATGTGCTGAGCGAGAGGGGCTCCTTTTGCGCCAAGGTTCTGCAAGGCGGGGCCGAGCAGGATCTGTTGACGATGCTCAAACGCGACTTCAAGTCGGTAAAACATGTAAAGCCTGCCGCCAGCCGGTCTGATTCCTCAGAAATGTACGTCCTTGCCACGGATTTTCGGGGACGCAGCGAGGCAGACGAAGCCCCCGACGACTGACACCAATTTTTGGCTCTCTGGTTGACTTTTGTCTGGAATGACCACCCCGTGCCAACTTGTCACAAGATGTTTCTTTGCAATTTCTGGGGGAGGTGTTACACACCAGCGCCAACACATACTCGCCGCACAGGTTGGAGGTTGGCCCCATGTTTCGCGAAGCTCTCACATTCGATGACGTCCTTTTGCAACCGGCAGAATCCGCCGTTATGCCCGGTCAGGTCGACACCTCGACCCGTCTGACCCGCACCATAAAACTCGGAATTCCTCTGATTTCAGCCGCCATGGACACGGTAACGGAATACCGTTTGGCCATCGCCATGGCGCAGGCCGGGGGCCTGGGTGTTCTCCACCGCAATATGACGCCGGAAGAGCAGGCCGAAGAAGTCCGCCGCGTTAAGCGCTTTGAAAGCGGCATGGTGGTGAACCCGGTGACCATCAGCCCGGATGGCACCCTGGCAGATGCTCTGGCGCTAATGGAGCGACATTCGATTTCAGGCGTGCCCGTTGTCGAACCAGCAACACAAAAACTGGCGGGCATTCTGACCAACCGAGACGTGCGTTTTGCCACCAACCCTAATGAGTCAGTCCGCAGCCTGATGACCCACGAAAATCTCGTGACCGTTCGCGAAGGTGTGGATCAGGAAGGCGCGAAGAAGCTTCTCCATCAATACCGGATCGAAAAACTGTTGGTGGTCGATGATCAATATCGCTGCGTGGGTCTGATCACGGTTAAGGATATCGAAAAAGCAAAGCTGCACCCCAATGCCTGTAAGGACGACCAGGGACGCCTCCGGGTGGCCGCGGCCTCCACGGTGGGAGATGATGGTTTCGAACGCACGTCGCAACTGATCGATGCGGGTGTTGATGTGGTTGTCATCGATACGGCGCATGGACACAGCATTCACGTTGCAGAAGCGGTGCGTCGTGCAAAATCAATCTCCAATGCCGTACAGATTATCGCAGGCAATGTTGCAACAGGAGACGCCACGCGCTCGCTCATCGATGCGGGCGCGGATGCCGTGAAAGTTGGCATCGGCCCGGGGTCCATCTGCACCACGCGGATCGTGGCTGGCGTCGGTGTTCCCCAACTCACGGCCATTCTGGATTGCGTGGAAGCAGCCAAGCAAGCAGACATTCCGGTGATCGCAGATGGAGGCATCAAGTTCTCTGGCGATCTGGCCAAGGCGATGGCAGCCGGCGCGGAATGCGCCATGATCGGGTCGCTTTTTGGCGGCACGGAAGAAAGCCCCGGTGAGGTTTTCCTCTATCAGGGCCGCTCCTACAAATCCTACCGTGGCATGGGCTCTGTCGGGGCAATGGCCGCAGGGTCTGCAGACCGCTACTTCCAGAAAGATGTCCAGGAAACGTTGAAGCTGGTGCCAGAGGGTGTTGAAGGTCAGGTGCCTTACAAAGGTCCCATCAGCAGTGTTATTCACCAGCTGACTGGCGGGTTGCGGGCGGCAATGGGATATACCGGGGCGGCAACCATGGCCGACTTCCGGGAGCGTGCGAAGTTCGTGAGAATCTCCGCAGCCAGCCTTCATGAAAGCCACGTTCATGACGTGACGATCACCCGGGAGTCACCAAACTATCCAGGCGTACGCGCGTGACCGCGACCCTTCCGACGGATTTCTATGTTCGTACCGTACGTGTGCCCACATGACCCCAACGGCTCGTCTCTCCGCTGTTATTGAAATTCTCGGCGAAATTGCTGGCGGGCGGGTGGCAGACCGCACCGCACGCCACTGGGCAAAATCCAATCGCTATGCCGGTTCTAAAGATCGTGCGGCCATACAGGCCCGCATCTTTGACGTTCTGAGAAACCGGGCGCTCTACGCGCATGCCATGAACGCCGATACGCCGAGGGCGCTGGTGCTGGCTTCCGTGATGATCGCCGATGGCGCATCGAAAGAAGAGGTTGCATCACTCTTTGACGGTAGTCGATTTGCGCCTGACCCTCTGTCGGCAGAGGAAGAAGCCGCCCTCTCTGAGGTGAGTAGCCGCACCGCAGAAGTGTCTGAACAGGTGAGCCTGAATATCCCCACCTGGTTGTTCCCGGAACTGCAAGAGGCGTTTGGGGCATCGCTGGCGGAGGAGATGGTGGCGCTCAATGGTCGCGCACCCCTCGACATCCGGGTCAACACGCTGAAGGGTGATCGCGAAAACGCACAAGCTCTTTTGGCGGAGGAGGGGATTGAGACCGAACCGATGCCGCTGTCGCCCTGGGGGCTGCGCGCCACGGGGACTGCTCGCGTTACACACACGAGCCTCTACAAACAAGGCCTGGTCGAAATTCAGGATGAAGGCTCCCAACTCGCCTGTCTCGTGGCGCATGTAAAACCTGGTGAGCAGATCGTTGACCTTTGTGCCGGAGCGGGGGGCAAGGCACTGGCGCTCGCTGCTTGCCTCAAGGGGGAAGGGCGGATTTTCGCTTGCGACACTGACCCGCGTCGCCTGGGACGGCTGCGCCCCCGAATGGAGCGGGCAGGCGCTGAAACCGTTGAAACACTCAAGCTCGAGCCATTTGATCCAGATGCTGCCGACCCAAGCCTTGGCGATCTGGAAGGCAAAATGGACTGTGTTTTTGTGGATTCTCCTTGTACCGGGTCTGGCGCATGGCGTCGCCAGCCGGAAGCCCGCTGGCAGTTGACCCCTGAAAAACTAGCAAGCTATCAGGCAGTTCAGACAGAAGTGTTGATGCGCGGGGCACGGCTTGTGCGACCGGGGGGACGGCTGATCTATGCCACATGTTCTGTATTGCCGAGTGAGAATGACGCCCAGATTGATACATTTCTTGAGCAGTTTCCGCAGTTCGCAGAGCGCGACTGGCGCGAGAATTGGCCTGAAAGTGTGCCTCAGCCAAAAACAACCGCTGGACCCCGGTTCCGCCTGACGCCCGCAACAAGCGGCACCGATGGCTTTTTCGTCGTCGTTCTGGAGCGTCGTCAATGAACGCCCAGACGCCCCCCTTGACGAACCGCGACAGGGATGGTGTCTGCCTTCTCAATCGCTTCTGTCCACCTTCCGTTCAAAATGGCCCCGTATGACCGACCGTATTCTGATTATTGATTTTGGTAGCCAGGTAACCCAGTTGATTGCCCGCCGGGTACGCGAAAGTGGTGTCTATAGCGAGATTGTTCCCTTCAATAAGGCGGCTGACATTCTGGAAAGCTTCGCTCCAAAAGCGATCATCCTGTCAGGTGGTCCGGCCAGCGTAACCGGAACGGACACACCGCGGGCGCCCGAAGCGGTCTTCACGCTCGGGGTGCCGGTGCTGGGCATCTGCTACGGCGAGCAAACCATGTGCGCGCAGCTGGGCGGCAAGGTGGAGGCCCACGATCATCAGGAATTTGGTCGGGCCGATATAGAAATTATCGAGACATGTGCGCTCTTCGAAGGTGTGTTGAAACCGGGCGACAAAGAACAGGTCTGGATGAGCCATGGCGATCGGGTGGTTGAACTGCCATCAGGCTTCAAGACGGTCGCGATCTCTGAAGGTGCTCCTTTCGCCGCCATCGCGGACGAGACGCGTCAGTTCTACGCGGTGCAGTTTCACCCCGAAGTGATGCACACACCGTGCGGGGCGGCACTCCTGAAAAACTTTACCCACAAGATTGCCGGTTGTCAGGGCGACTGGACCATGGCTGCCTTTCGCGAGACCGAAATCGCCAAGGTGCGGGCGCAGGTGGGCAAGGGCAAAGTGATTTGCGGTCTGTCCGGCGGTGTGGATTCGTCCGTTGTCGCCGTGTTGCTGCACGAAGCCATTGGCGATCAGCTGCAATGCGTGTTTGTCGACACCGGCGTGATGCGTGCGGGCGAAGCCGACGAAGTGGTGAGCCTGTTTCGCGATCACTACAACATTCCGCTTGTGCACGTGGATGCGCGCGATCTGTTCCTGGACAAGTTGGAAGGCGTCTCCGACCCGGAACGCAAACGGAAAATTATCGGCGGCACTTTCATCGACGTGTTCGACGCCGAAGCCAAGAAAATCGGTGGGGCGGATTTCCTGGCGCAAGGCACGCTCTACCCTGACGTTATCGAAAGCGTCTCGTTTACCGGCGGCCCCAGTGTGACGATTAAGAGCCACCACAATGTGGGCGGGCTGCCCGAACGCATGAAGATGAAGCTGGTGGAACCGTTGCGCGAATTGTTCAAAGACGAAGTCCGTGTACTGGGGCGTGAGCTTGGTCTGCCTGAAAGTTTTGTGGGCCGTCATCCCTTCCCGGGACCAGGCCTGGCCATCCGTATTCCTGGAGCCGTCACGCGCGAGAAGGTGGACATCCTGCAAAAGGCCGACGCCGTCTATCTCGATGAGATCCGCAAGTCGGGTCTCTACGATGATATCTGGCAGGCCTTTGCTGTGCTGTTACCAGTGCGCAGCGTGGGGGTGATGGGGGACAGCCGCACGTACGATTATGTCTGTGCCCTCCGCGCAGTCACCTCAACCGACGGCATGACAGCAGACTATTACCCGTTTGAGCATTCGTTTTTGGGCCGGGTCTCAACCCGCATCATCAACGAAGTGCGCGGCATCAATCGCGTGGTTTACGACATCACCTCCAAACCACCCGGGACGATTGAGTGGGAATAGGCGCGTGCCCTACGCGCGCCCTAATTGACAAAATGCCCAAACACCACCCAACTCGACCAAAGAAAGAGAACAGAATGAAAGTCATCAAGAAAGACGAAGTTGCGGCATGTGTTGGTTATCAGTCTGAGCCAAGCGATTGGTTCAAGGTCACGCAGGAACAGATCAATCAATTCGCGGACTGCACGCTGGACCATCAGTTCATTCACATCGATCCGGAAAAAGCAAAAGACACACCGTTTGGTTCAACCATTGCCCACGGGTTCCTGTCGCTCTCAATGCTCTCTCATTTTGCCGGGAGCTTCAGCATTGTCATTGAAGGTGTCTTCATGGGTGTGAACTACGGCTTCGACAAAGTTCGTTTTCTGGCACCTGTCAAAGTGGATAGCCGCATTCGTGCGTTCGCCAAAATCATCAGCATTGATGAAAAGAAGCCGGGCCAGTTTCTGGTGAAATACGATGTGACCGTCGAAATCGAAGGTGAGGAAAAACCCGCTCTGAGAGCCGAATGGCTTGCCATGCAGATGGTTGCCTAACTGAAGTCACACGGACACAGGCGGGAGCATCAAGTCTGACTTTGTGCCCGTCATCACCATGAAGAATGGTAAGGGGTCCCGGTTTCGTGACTTCATGGACACCGTTCAAGCCGCCAGAGCGTTTTCCGCCCGATAGGCTGTTTTCTCAGCCCCCAAAGACGGGTAGTGTCCCCACACAGCTAATCGCGGTGAAGGGATGATGATGCAAGGCTCCAGTTGGGCGGGCGCGCTGGCAGCGCTGACAGTAAGTGTGTTTCTCGTCGTGGGGGCGTCAGATGCTTCGGCAAACGCCATTGACGACAATACAGACTGCTACGAGCAGTTCCGGGGCGGCGATATGAAACTCGCCATCTATTATTGCAGTCGCGCCATCCAGTCCGGCGAGTTGGAGACGGGCGACATGGTTGTGGCTCTGCTGAACAGAGGCGTGGCCTACAAGAATTCCGGCAATATGGAGATGGCGATCATCGACTATACATCGGCGCTGGAAATGGCACCGGACGATGCGCTGCTCTATTCCAATCGTGCCAATGCCTATCGCGAACTGGGCAAGACCGCCGAAGCATTGCAAGACATTAATCGAGCCATTGAACTCAATTCCGATAATCCGGCAGCTTTCTACGTCAGAGGCCTGCTGCTTGAAACGGTGAGCGACTATGAAAGTGCGCGTCGTGACTTTCTGCGCGCTCAGGAGCTTGACCCGAGCAACGCCGACTTCCGCGAGCGGGCCGACGCATTGGGTTCTCGCCAATAACTTTCCACGAACAAGAGAAACGATAGATGACCGAACTTGATGTCGTAGGAACCGTGAAGGAAGCCTACAAGGGTGCGTGGTCCCAATTCAGTGAGATGATAAAGCTCGTTTGGGCACCGGTCGCGGTCTACGCTGTCGCGAATGTTCTTTACGCGGGCTACGTTCAGGGAAAAACAGAAGGAGTAGATCCACAGGATCTGCCCGCCATGATGAGCGAGATATGGGGCTGGCCTATGGTCGTCATGTTCTTGCTGGGTCTTTTTCTCTGGCCCATTATAGCGGTCGCTTGGCACCGCTTTGTTCTTCTGGGAGAAGAAAGCACGTCCGCTATTCACTTCACTTTTGGTCAGCGGGAAGCACGCTTTCTTCTCACCACAATATTTCTCTCCTTGCTGCCGATGCCTGGGATTTTGGTCGTGATTGTGGGAGCTTCCACGTCTGTGTCCCTTTTCACTCTGCCGATTGGTCTTGTCCTGGCCGGGGCGGGGGTGGTTTATGCGCTTCGGCTATCGCTGCTTCTTCCTGCCATCGCGACGGACGCAACCGTTGACGCACGCGGCATTCTTGAGGCGACAGAAGGCAATGTGTTGCGGATTATCGCTACGCATATGTTAAATCTTCTCTGCCTTATTTTTCTGGCGCTGGCATTCAGTTTGGTGGGAAGCATTGTTGGCGTATTGGTTGGCGGCATTGGAACGGCGGTAATCAACACGCTCTTGAATGTTTTCGGTCAGATTATTTCCGTCGCCATCCTGTCGATCATGTACAGAGACCTGATCCTTGGTGCCGCACCCCTGCAGCCCAATAGCAATTCCCCCCTCCACTAGAGCGATGACCCACTTTGGGTTTGTGAGTCCGTAGACGGCCAGTCACTGGTCAGCAGGGACGCTATGAACTGCATACATCGTGCAACACGACGTATGGAGAAGAATTGTGGACCTATCAAACAAACCCCTAACCGATAAAGTAGCCATTGTGACGGGTGCCAGTTCCGGCATCGGGCGCGCGGTTGCCACCCTCTTTGCCGCTGCTGGGGCGAAGGTTGTGGTTGCCGCCAGGCGCGACGAATTACTGAAACAGCTTGTGTCGGAAATTGAGAGCGCTGGAGGAATTGCCCACGCTCTCGCTGGCGACGTTAGAGAAGAGACTTATGCGCAAGGTCTGGTCGAAGTGGCCAAGGAGAAATTTGGCGGTCTTGATGTGGCCGTTAATGCGGCGGGGATATTGGGACCCATGGGGCCGACACATGAAACCACGTGTGAGGATTGGGACGAGACGCTGACGACAAATCTCACCAGTGCTTTTCTTGCCGCAAAATATCAGCTCCCAGCCATGCTTGAGCGGGGTGCCGGGTCGCTGATTTTCGTCAGCTCCTTTGTGGGATACACAGTGGGAATGCCGGGAGTTGCCCCCTATGCGGCAAGCAAGGCCGGGCTGATCGGCCTGATGAAGGCGCTGGCAGTTGAGCATGGATCATCGGGGATTAGGGTTAATGCACTACTTCCCGGCGGCACCCAGACGCCCATGGCCGACATTATGGCCAACACCGATGAGATGAGGGATGTTGTTCGGAATATGCATGCGTTAAAGCGCCTGGCAGAGCCGGATGAACAGGCCAGCGCCGCGCTGTTTTTGGCCTCAGACGCCTCGAGCTTCGTCACCGGCACAGCTCTGCTGTCGGACGGGGGTGCCTCAATTAACAAAACCTGAGGCGGCTGCCACGCATAAGTACAGGTGATGGTCGTTAAGTATTTGATATAATTAACTAAAACAACACTGCGGCGCGGTCTTGACCGGGGCCGCCGATTGGCCCATATGCAGGGTCGTTGAACGCAATCACCGGCTCAAGCGCGCCGGAATTTCAGTATGGAGGAATACCCCCATGTCGGTTCACGCTCAGATCAAACGCATCACGGTGCCCGATCTTCTGGCCCACAAGGGCAAGACGCCCATTGTTGCTCTCACCGCTTACCATGCTCACACCGCGCGCTTTGTTGACCCTTATGTCGACTTTCTGCTCGTGGGCGACAGTCTCGGCATGGTTATGTACGGCATGGAGAACACGCTCGGCGTGACGCTGGATATGATGATCGCGCATGGGGCCGCGGTGATGCGGGGAACCGACCGGGCGCTGGTCGTGGTCGATATGCCCTTCGGGTCGTATGAGGAATCGCCGGAAATCGCCTTCCGCAACGCCTGCCGGATCATCAAAGAAACCGGCTGTACCGCTGTGAAGCTTGAAGGCGGTGCCCGCATGGGCCCGACCATCAAGTACCTGTCTGAGCGGGGTATTCCCGTTATGGCCCATATCGGCCTCACCCCTCAAAGTACCCACGTGATGGGTGGGTTCAAGACTCAAGGCCGGGTCGCGGAAGACTGGGCGGCAATTGAAGCCGATGCCCAGGTTGTCAGCCATGCCGGGGCTTTTGCTGTGGTACTGGAAGGGATGGCAGAGCCTCTGGCCGCAAAAATTTCGCGTGAGGTCGACATTCCCACGGTTGGTATCGGCGCGTCTCCCGCTTGTGATGGGCAGATACTTGTCCTGGAAGACATGCTGGGTCTGTCACCCAAGCCCCCCAAATTCGTCAAGGAATTTGCCACGCTTGGGGCAGCGATTGCCGGTGCGGCAGAGGCCTATGCCGACGAGGTGCGTGGCCGCGCCTTTCCGGCTAAAGAACACACATATTCAATGAAAAAATTGGTGGATGAATAGAATTTCCCAGATGATGCCCGTCATTCAGGAAAACCATTTCGTGTCGCCCGGACGGTTGGCAAGTCTTTGAAATAGCGCTACTTTACGCGCCCTGACCGCCGTCCGGCGGACGCCCTGATCTATTCGGAGACAATTCTTGGCCGACATTTTCCGCGAAGTCGATGACGAGCTTCGCCGCGACGGTGCACAACAGCTTTGGGACAAATACGGGATCTACGTGATCGGTATTGCCGTGAGCATTGTTGCTGTAACCAGTGCGGTGGTTGGCTGGAACGCTTATCAAACTGCCCAGGCGGAAGACGCCGCAGTCGCCTTTCTGACGGCCAATGTTGAGGCATCACAAGAAGACGCCGATGCGGCTTCGATCTATGCCGAATTTGCCGAGAATGCGCCCGCCGGTTACGCGGCTTTGGCGCGGCTCCGCGAAGCGGCAGGCCTGACCACAGCTGGCGAGATTGAAGCGGCGATTGCCGCCTATGAGAAAGTAGCCGGGGATAGTGGCACGGATGATATTCTTCGTGATCTGGCCAGTGTCAAAGCAGGCACGCTTTTGGTAGGCCGCACGAGCTATGACGATCTTGCAGGACGACTATTGTCGTTGACGGGTGAAGGTGAAGCATGGCGGAACCCCGCACGAGAAGTGTTGGGACTGGCAGCTTATCACGAGCAAAAATACAGACCTGCCCGGATTTTCTTTCAGGAGATTGTGGACGACCCGTCATCAACGCCGGGCGTCCGCGATAGGGCACACGTCATGATTGCGTTGATCGATCCGCACGTGCCAGCTGTCACACCGGCTACCATTTCAGAAATACCGGAAGACAACGCATCGACCGACGATGCTCCCGTCGCGCAGGCCACCCCAATCGACGAGACCGCCCCTCGGGCCGAAACATCAGAGGAAGCCGAATGATCAGTATGCGTGCAGCGTTGGTTGGACTTGTCTCGTTGGCCGCTTTGTCTGGGTGCGATACGGTTTCTGGATTGTTCAGCGACGATATCGGCGAGCGTCTCCCGGGTGAGCGGATTTCTGTGATGGCGCTGGAACGCCGTCTGGAGGCCGATCCTCGGATTGCCAATCTCGAAGTTGTATTGCCGCGACCTTATCTCAATGAAGATTGGCCCCAGCCCGGCGGGTACGCTGACAATGCCATGCATCATCTTCAGGCCTCCGGGGAACTCGAACCACTTTGGCGTGTCGATGCTGGAACCGGGTCTGGTGGATCAGCGATCCTCGCCACGACACCGGTCATGGCAGAGGGGCGGGTCTACGTCCTGGATGCAGAGACAACAGTGCGCGCGTTCGATGCGGAAACCGGCGAGGAAATCTGGGAAGTTGATCTGACCCCCGAAAATGAAGATGGCGAAGAAGGCCGCGGTGGGGGAGTTGCCTACGATGACGGGCGTATCTTCGTAACGACGGGGTTCGGCGAAGCCGTGGCCTTGGACATTGCGTCGGGTGAGGTTTTGTGGAGAACCAAGGCGGGCACGCCTTACCGCTCCGCCCCAACCGCCAATGGCGGGCGGGTGTTCACCATCACTTCTGACAATCAGATGATCTGCATAAGTGCAGCCGACGGAGAAATTTTGTGGCGGCATCGGGGGATTGTGGAAAGTGCGGGCATTCTGGCCGCTACATCCCCGGCTGTTTCTGGATCGATTGTGATCGCGCCTTATTCATCCGGCGAACTCTTTGCCCTGCGTGTGGAAAATGGCAATCAGCTTTGGTCCGACAGCTTGACACGGACGGGCAATGTGACCTCTCTGACCGAGTTGAACGACATTGCAGGCCGGCCGGTCATCGACCGAGGTCGTGTCTATGCTATCAGCCATTCTGGCCGGGCGGTTTCCATTGATATTCGGACAGGGGAGCGGGTGTGGACGCGCAATATCGCCGGTGTGCAAACCCCCTGGGTCGCGGGGGGCTTCATCTTCCTGGTGACGCTGGAGGCGGAAGTGGTGGCACTTTCTCGTCGTGACGGTCGTATCCGCTGGATTCATCAATTGCAGCGGTTTGAGGATGAAGAGGACCGAGACGGCGCCATTGAGTGGAGTGGGCCCGTTTTGGCGGGGGATAGGCTGATTCTGGTTTCTTCAACCGGCGAGGCCGCGTCTCTCTCCCCATATACGGGAGAATTGCTGGGGATGATTGAGCTTCCAGACGGGGTGTTTGTCGCCCCGATCATTGCCAACGAAACTCTTTATGTCCTGACAGACAACGCCCGACTTGTCGCCCTGAGATAAAGTCTATATGTGATCCCGTGGCCCCACAGCAGGCGGCCACAGGAAACTGGCCCGAAATACATCTGGTCACACAATGGGCCATAGTGCTCGGAGACCCGGGACGTAAATCTAATGCCGTTCAAACTCGTTATTGTTGGCAGGCCAAATGTGGGCAAGTCGACCCTGTTCAATCGCCTGGTCGGCAAAAAACTCGCTTTGGTCGATGACACGCCCGGCGTGACGCGTGACCGCCGCGAGGGGGACGCGCGTCTGGCCGACCTGGAATTCACCATTGTGGATACTGCGGGTCTTGAGGATGCCAAGGGCGAAGCCCTGGAGGCCCGTATGTGGCGCCAGACCGAGGTAGCCATCGAAGAGGCTGACGTCTGCCTGTTGCTGGTCGATGCCCGGGCGGGCATCACCCCAGCCGATGCCTTCTTTGCCAAAATCCTGAGAAAATCAGAGACACCGCTTATCCTCGCTGCCAACAAGTGTGAAGGCGGTGCGGGGAAGGCCGGTCGCATGGAAGCTTATGAGCTTGGCCTTGGCGCACCACTGCCACTTTCGGCAGAGCACGGCGAAGGACTGGGTGATCTTTACGATGCGCTTCGCCCCTTCGCAGATGCCGCCGAGCTGGAAGACGCAGCAGCACGGGGCGACGATAACGAACACGAAGCCTTCGACCCCGAAACACCCTATGAGCCGGACCTTGATATTCCACTGCGGGTTGCTGTTGTCGGTCGTCCGAACTCGGGTAAGTCGACCCTGGTCAACCGGCTGCTCGGCGAAGACCGCATGCTGACAGGGCCGGAGGCAGGCATTACCCGCGATGCAATCGGTGTTGAATGGGAATGGCACGGCCGCCGGGTGAAACTGTTTGATACAGCAGGCCTGCGCCGCCGCGCGCGGGTAACAAAAAAACTCGAAAAACTTTCCGCCGCTGATGCACTGCGTGCCGTTCGATTTGCCGAAGTTGTGGTTATTCTGATCGACGCAACCATCCCGTTTGAAAAACAGGATCTCCATATCGCCGACCTGGTGGAACAGGAGGGCCGTGCGCTTCTGATTGCCGTCAACAAGTGGGATCTGATTGAGCATCCTCAGGAAGTGATGGCTGACCTGGTTGAGAAGCTCGGTCGTCTCCTGCCGCAGATACGCGGTGTCCCTATTGTGACGTTCTCGGCACTGACGGGCAGGGGCGTGGACAAGCTCATGCCCAAGATTGTGGAAATCCACAATGTCTGGAATGCGCGCATTTCCACCGCCAGGCTCAATAAGTGGCTTGATGTGGCCGCATCCAAACATACGCCCCCAGCATCACGGGGCCGTCCGGTTACCTTGCGCTATATCACTCAAGTGAAAAGCCGCCCACCGACGTTTGCGATTTTTTCAAGCCGCGCCCAAGAGGTGCCGACATCGTACAAACGCTATTTGGTCAATACTCTGAGAGAGACTTTCAGTCTGCCGGGCGTTCCAATCAGGCTGTACCTTCGCAAAGGGAATAACCCGTATTCGGACAAAGCGAACAAGCGGAAGCTGGGTTAGCTGCTCTACTCGTTCGCAGGCCGAACAAAATCAACAACGTCCCCATGGCGCATGCATTCGGGGCTCGCAAGTTCAACGAACAACGGCGCAACGTCTGCAGGTTGAGGCAGTGTCGTGGGATCTTCGCCCGGCATGGCTTTGGCGCGCATTTTTGTTGCGATAGGTCCGGGGCTCAGAAGGTTCACGCGCAGTTCTGTCTGCATGGTTTCTGCTGCCCAGGTTTTCACCAACGCTTGCAAGGCAGCCTTCGTGACCGAATAGGGTCCCCAATAGGGGCGGCACTTGTGGGCGGCACCCGACGTGACAAAGACCGCACGTCCGGCATCTGATCGGCGCAAAAGCGGATCAAGCGAGCGAATGAGCCTGTAGTTGGCAGTCACGTTGACCGCAATGGCCTGGTCCCAGTCGTCCGGTGAAATATGGCCAACGGGGGTGAGCGGCCCCAGAATGCCAGCATTACCGATCAGAATATCCAGCTTGCCCCACCGCTCATAGATCGTCGCGCCCAAGCGGTCGAGCCCGGCATAGTCGGTAAGGTCAAGGGGGACAAGAGTGGCTTTGCCACCGGCTTTTTGAATTTCATCATCAACCTCTTCCAAGCCACCAACGGTGCGGGCTAGAAGAATGACATGAGCGCCTTCAGCAGCCATCGCAAGAGCGGCAGCGCGCCCCAGGCCCCGAGACGCGCCGGTGATGAGCGCCAGACGGTCGTGCAAACGTCCTGTCATGTCGTGAGGTCCGCCTTAAGCTATTTCCGTCAGCAACGACAGCTGAACGGAGCGCTTTTCTTGTTGTTGGTCGACAAGCTGTGTCGGGTAATCCCCGGTGAAACAATGATCTGAGAATTGTGGGTTTTCGTTATCGCGGCACTCATAACCCAGAGCCCGGTAGAGGCCATCGATAGAGACAAAGGAAAGACTGTCGACACCAAGATAGGTGCGCATGCCTTCCAGGTCGTACTTGGTGGCGAGCAGTTGGTCCCGGTCAGGCGTGTCGATGCCGTAGAAATCGGGATAAATGATCGGCGGGCTGGAGATGCGCATGTGCACTTCTTTGGCACCGGCCTCGTACATCATCTTCACAATTTTTACCGATGTTGTTCCACGCACAATACTGTCATCGACAAGAACAATCCGTTTGTCTCTAACAAGCGCCCGATTGGCATTGTGTTTCAGACGGACACCCAGGGCGCGGATCTGCTGTGTGGGTTCAATAAATGTGCGCCCCACATAGTGGCTGCGGGTAATACCCTGCTCGAAGGGAATACCCGCCTCAGCGGCAAAACCAATGGCTGCAGGTACGCCACCATCTGGGATCGGGATCACGATATCGGCTTCAACAGGAGATTCGTTCGCCAGCTCCTGACCCGTGCGGCGGCGGACTTCATAGACACTGCGACCTCCGACAATGCTGTCGGGCCGGGCAAAATAAACATATTCAAACACGCAAGGGCGAGGTCTTGTTGGTGGAAAGGGATGCAGGCTTTCGATCCCATCCTTGGTGCAGACCACCACTTCGCCAGGCTCAATTTCGCGAACGAACTTGGCCCCGATAATATCAAGGGCAACTGTTTCCGAACAAAGGATCGGCGCGCCCTCCAGTTCGCCCAGGATCAAGGGGCGAATGCCCAGGGGGTCGCGGGCACCAATGAGTTTCTTGTTGGTAAGGGCGACGAGCGCATAGGCTCCATGTATCTGCCGAAGAGCCTCGACGAACCGGTTCGTCGTCCGGTCATGGCGACCTCGGGCCACCAGTTGCAAGATCACTTCAGTGTCGGATGTGGATTGGAAGATGGCACCGGAGCGAACAAGGTCATCCCGCAACGTCAGCGCGTTTGTGAGATTGCCATTGTGTGCAATCGCAAAGCCGCCACCCCACAGGTCAGCAAAAAGCGGCTGGATATTGCGTTGGATTGTTGCGCCGGTGGTTGAATACCTGACATGACCGATCGCAGAAGCACCAACCAAGCGATCCATAATTTTTGGACTGGTGAAATGGTCCCCGACGAGACCCGAGCGGCGTTCAGAGTGAAAATGTTCACCGTCGAAAGTAACCAGTCCCGCCGCTTCCTGACCGCGGTGCTGGAGAGCGTGCATTCCCAGCGCTGTCAGTGCTGCAGCATCATTGTGGCCGAAAATACCAAACACACCGCACTCTTCGCGTAATGTGTCAGAGTCCAAATCGTCATTGTTCTGGCTCACATGCGGGCCAATATCAGACATTGAGCTTTTGGACATCAAGCTTTTGGACATCAAAAGTGACCGTCCTCTATTCCTGTGTGGCCTCAAAAAGTTGGTCGAGGCCTCTCCGTTCCGAAGGCTTATACCCCGTCGTATCCTCGCTGTCAGTGCCTGATTGTGGCTCTTGTGTGACAGGCGCTGTCCTTTGTCCCTGGGGTGTAAAAAACGGTTCTGTCGGGGCCGTGGATTGGCGGGCAGCCAGGGAGGCCAGTAGATCTGCAGTGAGATCAACCATAGGCATCAGGCGGGCTTCAGTGATCCAGCGTGGCTGATCATCTCGCGCAGGAACCAGCCAGATAAATATCAAATAGGCGATGGAGACCACGAAGAGTCCCCGGGCGATGCCAAAGATAAATCCCAATGAGCGATCAAGAAACCCTATTTGGCCCCCGTGACCGCGCTCCATCCACCGGTAGGTCAGGGTGGATATTGCTACATAGACCACCAGAAAAATGATCACGGCGGAAATGATAAGGGCAATCCAGTAAGGATCAACAATCGTCTGAATGGCGGGGAGAAGCACGGGATAGAGCAGAAGAACCGCAAGAGCCGCAACCACCCATGAAAGAATAGAGAGGATTTCGCTCGCGAAACCGCGCACCATCGCTAGCAGGCCTGAGACAAGCATGATGCCAATAACGGCAATATCAAAAAGGGTCATGTCGGCCCGGCCTCTCTAACGCAAGCACTCAAACTGAGAATTTCCATAGCTGAGTTTAGCTTTCCCGTGGGCCCCAGTTTAGCTTTCCCGTGGGCCAAGGTCATCCCTTGCGCGCCGCTTCATCTTGTTTTGTCGGCAAATCTGTCGAGAGGTGGGCAATAAGTTCGCCCAAGTCCTCCATTTCAGTCAGTTGCAGTGATCCGGCCGCAGGTTTTTGCCGTCCGGCTGCTTTTGGCAGGATAGCCCGTTTGAAACCCAGTTTTTCAGCTTCCTTCAGGCGCGCTTCCATCTGGCTGACCGGGCGTATGGAGCCGGAAAGAGAAATTTCACCGAAAATAACAGTATCGGGCGGTATAGGAAGTCCCGCGAGGGAGGAGATCAACGCACTGGCAACGGCGAGGTCAGCCGCTGGTTCACTGATGCGAAGACCGCCAGCGACATTCAGATACACGTCCTGTCCGCCAATGGTGAGCCCGCAGCGGGCGTCCAGCACTGCCAGCACCATCGACAGGCGACCACCGTCCCAGCCCACCACGGCGCGCCTGGGCGTTCCCAGCGCGCTTTGTGCGACGAGCGCCTGTATTTCCACCAGGACAGGGCGTGTGCCCTCTATACCGGCAAATATGGCGGTGCCGCTGGTCTCCCGGTCCCGGTCGCCAATGAACAAGGCAGAGGGGTTTTCGACCTCCAACAGGCCTCCTTCGGCCATCTCGAAGACGCCGATTTCGTTGGCGGGGCCGAAGCGGTTCTTTACGGCGCGCAGCACCCGGAAATGGTGGCCCCGTTCGCCTTCAAAATAGAGCACCGTGTCCACCATATGCTCGACCACTTTGGGGCCAGCAATCTGGCCATCCTTAGTGACGTGGCCGACCAGAAACACTGCCGCACCCGATTTCTTGGCAAAACGCACAAGTTCCTGTGCGGAGGCCCGTACCTGGGACACGGTTCCAGGTGTTGAATCAAGCGCGTCGGTCCACATGGTTTGAATAGAATCGATGACGATGGCGTGGGGTGTGGACCCACCTTTCAAAGTTGCAAGAATATCTCTGATGTTGGTTTCAGCGCCGAGAGCGACAGGCGCATCGTCCAGACCCAAACGCTTGGCCCGCATGCGCACCTGTTCAATCGCTTCTTCGCCAGAGATATAGACAACCTCCGCCCCCTGGCGCGCCAGTTGAGCCATCGCCTGCAACAAAAGTGTGGATTTGCCGATACCAGGATCGCCGCCAACCAGGACCGCAGATCCGGCAACAAGACCACCCCCGAGAACCCGGTCAAACTCTTTGATCCCCGTCGACCGCCTTGGTGTGGGGGGAGTTTTTCCTGCGAGGGGAACAAGAGTGATTTGACGCCCCTTGGTGCTGACACTCTTTTTTGCCGGCCCGCCCGCCACGCCGGAGCTTTCTGCAACTTCCTCCGTGATCGTGTTCCATTCGCCGCACGCTTCACAGCGACCTACCCAGCGCGTGGTGACGCCACCACAGGACTGGCAGACAAATTGACGACGGGGCTTGGCCATAAAGTTCCTTTGGCAAGGCGCAACGGAGAGAGGAGGGCAGGTCGGACTAACAGATCAGGGTTTTAGCACATCCATCGTGATCGGTCCGTCGGCACGACCATTGATGAACTGATCCACATATTCGTTCCCACTGCGGTCAATCTCATCGCGCGGTCCGGCCCAGATGATCTCACCCTTGTAGATCATGGCTATGTAGTCTGCGATTTTCCGCGCGCTTGCCATGTCGTGGGTGATCGACAGGGCGGTTGCCCCAAGATCGCGAACACTGTTGATAATCAGATCATTGATCACATCGGCCATGATCGGATCAAGGCCGGTTGTCGGCTCATCAAAGAAGATAATTTCTGGATCGGTAGCAATGGCGCGCGCCAGGCCCACCCGTTTTTGCATGCCACCAGACAGTTCAGCAGGGAAAAGCTCCCCAACATCCGGTGTCAGCCCTACGCGGGCAAGTTTCTCAATGGCAATCTCTTTGGCTTCCGCCCGCTTCATATTGCGACCTTGGATGAGACCGAAGGCGACATTCTCCCAGACCGCCAGGCTGTCGAACAGCGCACCGTTTTGAAACAGCATGCCAAACTTGGTCAGAGTTTTCTCACGTTCTTGCGTCGTGGCTTTCAGCATATTCTTGCCGTCCACTCTGATGCGACCTTTTTCAGGTTTGATAAGGCCCAGAACACATTTGAGCATCACGGACTTGCCGCTACCGGACCCGCCGATCACCACCAGCGATTTGCCTTTGGGCACGGTGAGAGAGAGACCGTTCAGGACGACTTTTTTACCAAAACGCTTCTCGATGCCTGTCAGCTCGATCTTCGCGTCTTTTATAGGGATGGAAGAACTCATGGAGTAAGCCTTAGGACGAGAAGAAAAGGGACGTCATCACATAATTGGATGCGAGAATGAGAATGGAGGCCGTAACCACCGCATTGGTCGTGGCGCGTCCAACGCCTTGAGCGCCGCCTTTGGAGTTGAACCCGTGGTAGCAACCGAGCAGCGCGATGATGAGACCGAATACAGCGGATTTGATCATCCCCGACGTAATATCATCCAGCTCAAGGAAATCCGAAGTGGTCTTGATATAAACGCCCGCATTGAAGTCCAGCGATTGCGTGCCGACCACAAACCCACCAAAGATACCAAGCACGTCTCCAACGAAAACCAGCAAGGGGAGTGTGATCATGGCCGCGACGACGCGTGGGACCACCAGATACTTAAACGGGTTGGTCGCCAGTGTAGTGAGCGCATCAATCTGCTCGGTCACCCGCATGGTGCCAAGTTCCGCAGCTATAGCCGCAGAGGCGCGACCGGCCACCATCAACCCCCCCAGCACCGGTCCCAATTCCCGGGTGATC
Organism: uncultured Parvibaculum sp.; assembly: GCA_964518885.1. GTDB lineage: Bacteria > Pseudomonadota > Alphaproteobacteria > Parvibaculales > Parvibaculaceae > Mf105b01. Next base: position 20,458 of record CAZFHW010000024.1, read on the forward strand.
CCGAGCGCAACAATGGTTGCGACGATGCTCTCGGAGTTGAATTGATCGCTCCCATGGTAAATCTGAAGCGCCAACACACCGCCGGTGAAGAAGGCCGTCAGCGCAACGACGGGGAGGGAAAAATAGCCGATCCGCAGCATTTGCTGGGCAATCAACCGCCAATAGAAGGGCGGTCGCACGACGTGGGAGAGGCTCTTCCAGGTGAAGACAGAAAGGCGACCTGTTTCGCCCAGGGCCGAAATTACAACCCGTCCTATAACCGCCAGTGGATTCACAAACTTGCCCCTCGATTGCTCTGGTTCGTCAGCTGGAACTGATTCCATTCCCCAAAGTGTATGTCCGCTTATATCGATAGCCCAAACGGGTAAGGACTTCGTAACCAAAAGTGCCCGCCGCGCGCCCTATTTCTCCCGCGCTTAGGTTGGGCCCGATCAATTCCGCGAATCCGCCTCGTTTCACAGCCTTTTCGGGGAGGTCGGTGACATCAACCGAGATCATATCCATGGAGACCCGCCCGATAATGGGGGCCGCTTGCCCGTTGATATGGACCGAGGTCCCGTCGCCGCCCGGGTTGCCGAGCCTCCGGAAATATCCATCGGCATACCCGGCAGCCAGGGTGGCGACGCGGGTCGGGCGCTTGGCAACGAACGTGGCTCCATATCCGACACTCTCTCCCGGTTCGATGTGGCTCACCTGCATGATGCGGGCGGCAACAGTGACCACTGGCTTGAAGTGGGGGTTGCCATCGGCATCCAAAGCCGTCCCATAGGGATTGCCGCCATAAAGTCCAATGCCCGGTCTCACCAGGTCGTAGTGGAAATTGGAGCCCAGATAGATGCCGGATGTATTAGCAAGGCTGGCAGGCACGTTGGGAAAGAGGGTGCGCAGTTTCTCAAAACGATCCTGCTGGGTACGGTTGAGGGGGGACGTGGGGTCATCGGCGCACGCGAGGTGGCTCATCAGCAATGCCACTTCGAAGCGCGTGGCTAGCTGGGCGATGGTTTCTGCGTCATCGAGGGCAAAACCCAATCGGTGAATGCCGGTGTCGCCGTGCAGTGCCGCAGCCCTTGCCCCTTCAGCCGCACAATAGGTCGACCACTCCTGAACCTCCGCAAGGCTCGATAAGCAGGGGCGCAGATTTTCAGACGCGAAAATCGTTTCCGACCCGGAGAACAGACCGTTCAAAACGTAGATCGTGATGTCCGGCAGAACGCTGCGCAGCAGTCCTCCTTCTTCCACAGTAGCAACGAAAAAGGTCTTGCAGCCGGCTGTCGCGAGAGCGGGTGCAACGTGGGCAAGCCCAAGGCCATAGCCGTCTGCTTTCACGCAGGCTCCAACCTCGGCTGTTGTTTCGGTGCAGATCAGGCGGTAATTGTCGGCGATGGCGTCGAGGTGGATGATGAGCGTACCGCCATAGGCGGCATCACGCGCAGTGTCTTCCGGGCCAGATCCTGTCTCAGCGTCCCGCATCTTCGACAATCTGTCCTACTCCTCCATACGGTCGGGCAGTCGGTCCCGGTCCGCCAGATCGCTGAAACGCGTGATCTCAGCTTCAAACTGCAACCGAATGGTGCCTGTTGGCCCGTGACGTTGCTTGCCGACAATGATGTCCGCCTTGCCATAGACACGCTCCATATCGTCCTGCCATTGCAGATGTTCGGGCGTCCCTTCATTGGGCTCCCGACGCGAAACGTAATATTCCTCACGGTACACGAAGGTCACAACATCGGCGTCCTGCTCGATCGATCCAGATTCACGCAAGTCAGAAAGCTGGGGTCGTTTGTCGTCCCGTGATTCAACCTGACGAGACAGTTGGGAGAGCGCCATGATCGGCACTTCAAGTTCCTTGGCCAGCGCTTTCAGGCCGGTCGTAATCTGTGTGACTTCCTGTACCCGGTTTTCGCCCGGCTTGCCGGAGCCAGACAGAAGCTGAATATAGTCGACCACCAACAGTCCAAGCCCACGTTGGCGCTTGAGCTTTCTGGCCCGCGCCGCCAGAGACGCGATGGTCAGGCCACCCGTATCGTCGATGTAAAGCGGAATACCTTCTAGATCGCGGCTCGCTTCAACAAATTGATGCCACTCATGTTCATCGATCTTGCCGCGGCGGATTTTGCCGGACGAAATCCGCGACTGCTCCGAAAGCAAACGCGTGGCCAATTGTTCGGCAGACATTTCCAGAGAGAAAAAGCCGACAATGGCGCCGTCTTTGACTTCAACCGTGCCGTCCGCGTGATGTTCCGCCTTGTAGGCTTTTGCCGCGTTGAAGGCGATGTTGGTCGCCAGCGCCGTTTTGCCCATGGAGGGGCGACCAGCGACAATGATGAGGTCAGACTTCTGCAAGCCACCCAACAGTTCGTCCATGTCGCGCAGGCCCGTCGAAATACCGCTCAGACCACCGTCACGCTCATAGGCTGCTGCTGCCATATCGATGGCATCGCGCATGGAGTCAGAGAAGCTCTGAAAGCCGCCCTCATATTTCCCCTTTTCGGCAAGGGAATAAAGCGACTGCTCCGCGTCCATAATCTGCGCGGAGGGAGGATCATCAACCGGCGCATCATAGGCGCGGATATGCATCTCTTCGCCAATGCGGATCAGATCGCGACGCACCGCCAGATCATAGATCGTGCGGCCATACTCCGCGACATTGATGATTGTTGTCGCAGCGCCCGCCAAGCGCGCTAGATATTGCGCGCCGCCTACATCCTGAAGCGCTTCGTCGGCATCGAAATAGCTTTTCAGCGTCACTGGCGTGGCGATGTGCCCGCCAGAGATCAGTTTTGAGACAGCTTCGAAGATGCGCGCATGAAGGGGTTCGTAGAAGTGGGCAACCTCCAGGAACGCGGCAATACGATCGAACGCATCATTGTTGATGAGGATCGCCCCCAGCAACGCTTGCTCGGCTTCTATATTGTGCGGGGCGACGCGATACGCGTCACTGTCGTCTTGGTCGGTATCATAGGCGGGTAGTGAATTTTCCATGCCACTGTTTTAAGGCAATCCCAGAAGGGGCGGAAGCACCGCGAAGGTGATTCTGTGAACTAATTTCTCAAGCTGTGGATAGCGGGGACAAGTTGAGGAGACCGCGCCGGAGGCTGGTTATCCCCCGGTTGCCATTTTCTTGACGGGGACAGCGCCATGGTCCCCCTCCCAATCGTGAATATAGTTCCTTGTGAGGGGCAGCGTATTCACGTCCCGGGTGAGTTGAAACTGAAAAACAACCATGCCCTCATGTCGGAAGGATGTTTCTGAGCCCGCCAGATAAAACTCCCACATCCGGGCAAAAGGCTCGTCATAAAGAGCAACCGCTTCGTCCCAGCGCGCCAGAAAACGCGTCCGCCAGTGCCGCAGGGTTTCGGCATAGTGGAGCCGAAGGACTTCCAGATCGTTGAGCAATAGGCCATTGAGTTCCAGAACCGGCGAAACCTCGCTGAGGGCAGGGATGTATCCGCCGGGAAAAATATACTTTGCAATCCATGGGTTGGTCGCTCCCGGGGCATCCAGGCGACCGATTGTGTGGATGAGGGCAATGCCATCATCCTTGAGCAGGGCGCGGATTTTGGCGGCAAACTCGTCGTAATGGTGCACACCCACATGTTCAAACATGCCAACCGAGACAATGCGGTCGAAGGTCTCTTCCACATGACGATAGTCCTGTAGGCGAAATTTAACCTGGGAGGAAAGACCTTCGGCGGCGGCGCGTTCTGTCGCTATTTTGTACTGTTCCTCGCTCAGGGTGACGCCGGTGATGTGGGCCCCGGTCTCCCTGGCAAGGTAGAGCGCCATGCCTCCCCAGCCGCAGCCAATGTCGAGAACGCGCTGACCGGGCTGGATGTTCAGTTTGGCGGCTATGTGCGCCTTTTTGGCCAGTTGAGCGGTCTCAAGGTCGCTCGTCGGTGTTTCAAAGTAGCCACAAGAGTATTGCTTGTCGGAATCCAGAAAGAGATCGTACAGCCCAGCTTGCAAATCATAATGGTGCGCGACATTTTTTTTGGCTTTGCCCACAGGGTTGAACTGATCGATGCGCCGCTTGGCGCGCCGTATGCGCCCCACAATTTTTGCCAGCGGGTGCGCCCATTCGATCCCGACATTGGAGAGGATCACGTCCAGCACGTCGTAGATCCGGTAGGGGGCGTCAACAGTCAGCGTGCCGTCCATATAGGCCTCACCGAGTTTCAAATAGGGGTTGAAGGCCAGTTCCCAGTCCAGCGACCGCTTGTGCAGCCGCATGGTCACCGGAGGGCCGTTGCCGTCGCCAAAATGACGAACACCGCCTGAGGCGTTCACCAGGGTGAGGGAGCCGTGACTGATAAGTCGATCAAGCACAAACGCAAACATGGAAAACCTCCTGCCAAACAGGCCATGGACAGCTCCCCATTCAGGGGCGCTCCCATTTTGCCATTTTCCTTTGGACCAAGAGTTGCCTCTTCGCCCTCATTCGCCCCCAAATGATCATCCCCAATTGCCTATATTGAAAAGGGTATTGTGCCCAGGATCAAGCGTTGCTTTTGGGAACGCTGTTTGCCCAAAAAAAAGGGACGCATAAGCGTCCCTTTTTCAACCAAATATTTTGGAAAATCAGTCTGCAGGCTGTTCAGCCTCGTCTTCGGCAACAGCTTCTTCGCTGCTTTCCGCGCCGTCTTCGCCGTCTTCATCATCTGAAGGGGCTGCATCATCTTCAAAAAAGGCGCTGGCGTCCAGATCGTCATCTTCGTCAAGGGCGTTGATGTCTTCGCCGCGTGCCTGTGCTTCAGCTTCTTCCTGCGTCCGGGCAACATTAACAACAACCGTTGATGTCACTTCCGGGTGAAGCTTCACAGAAACATTGTGAAGGCCGAGTGTTTTGATGGGGGCATCAAGTACAACCTGACCGCGTTCCACAGAAAACCCGTCTTCCGTCAGTCCCTGTGCAACATCACGAGGCGATACAGATCCGTAGAGCTGACCACTGTCACCAGCCTGACGGATGATGATGATAGAAACACCATCAAGCTTGTCATGCACGGCACCGGCTTCTGTTTTCAGTTCGAGGTTACGTGCCTCAAGCTGTGCCCGCTCTGTTTCGAAGCGTACAAGATTAGCCTTGTTTGCCCGCAGGGCTTTCCCACGAGGCAACAGGAAATTACGGGCAAACCCGTCTTTTACCTGAACGACATCACCCATCTGTCCGAGCTTTTCGATCCGCTCCAGAAGAACCACTTCCATTAATCTATCTCCTTGCCCCTCGGGGCTTCAGCACTTGCGAACCGGGCACGCAATTTTGCCCAAGGCTCCAGCAAACCGATCAGGCTGATTGGAATAACCAGCCATCCGGTAAAAACCAGCAAAATATAAAAAACGCCCAGAATTGCGATCCGAGCCATCCAAGCGCGCGAAATAGCATGGATTACCGCCAGACCCAACAGAAAATATGGAACCAGCAGCGCAATCATCACCGCACCCCCCAATTGAGCAGCTGGACCGGGGATAAGGGAGAGCAAAACCGCGCCGCCAAACAGCGCCAAAAGGAAGCCGGGCAGCTCCATTTCAGCCAATTTTGGCATCGGGCGCATATTATTGTTCGAGCGCCCCAAAATGAACTGGGCGAGCCACATATTGCCCAGGGTGAGCAGACTCCAGAACAAAACCACCACAGCCGGCAGAGCGATCACGATAAGGCTCAATATACGCTCAGGGTCCGCGTTGAGGCCCAGATCGAGCAGCACAGCTTCAATGGCACGGCCTTCGAGCAATTCCTCAGTCAGGAGCATACGAAGCGCCCCTTCAAGGCCACCCGCAACCCCCATCAGCATGGTGCTCAACCCTGCCACCACCAAAACACTCGCACCGATAAAGGCCGTCCACACCGTGAGAGCGCCCGGAGGATACCATTCAACATCGGCTGTGGTTTCCACCGACGTGACCTCTACATCCTCGGCAACAGGCGTGCTGCCACCTCCCTTGCGGGCGAGGCGGGCGGCTTGCGCGGGAGTTAGGCGTTGTGCCGTCTCGATATGATGGAGGAGCGCCAGCCGCACCAGCCAGGCGGGCGCCAGTCCGCTGGCGATCAAGAAAACCACGGCGGCAGTAAAACTTGCAGTAGAGGAGAGGACGACAAAACCGGTGATCGCGGCGATGAACGCTGCGCGGGAGCCCCAGCCAAGGCCGACCAGAAAAACAGGCAGGGCGGCGAAATAAATCGGGATCCCGAGAAGGGGCGATCCAGCGCCTGCTGTCAGAAAAAAGAGGGCCCCGACAACCCCTGCACCGACACCGATGAGCCAGTATGGCGGCATGGGAGAGGCTCCAGAATTACGTGGCGGGAGGAGAGGAGTGACCGAGCCAAATGCCCGGTCACTCACATAGCGTTGATTAGGCGATCAGATAAGGCAGCAGAGCCAGAAAACGGGCCCGCTTGATGGCCCGAGCAAGCTCGCGCTGCCTCTTGGCCGATACTGCCGTGATCCGGCTGGGAACGATTTTGCCGCGTTCTGAGACGTAGCGCTGCAGGAGTTTTACGTCCTTGTAATCAATCTTAGGCGCATTGGAGCCGGAGAAAGGACATGTTTTGCGACGGCGGAAAAAAGGCCGACGAGCTGGAACCTGGGGAACACTCATTCGCTTTTCTCCTCTGCCTTAGGTGCAGCAGCGGGCGCAGCTGCTTGTTCGCGTGGGGCCCGATCTTCACGTGGAGCCCGATCTTCACGAGGGCCCCGGTCTTCACGTGGTCCGCGATCACCGCGAAAGCCACCACCGCGTGGTCCGCGATCCCGGTCTCCGCGTCCACCGCGGCGATCATTGCGGCTCTGCAGCATGGCCGATGGGGCTTCTTCGTGTTCTTCCA